>JBCCZI010000063.1:0-23991 GCA_039187815.1 Pseudomonadota bacterium
CCGTTGCCGAACTGCCCGTCGACGCCGATGCCCGCATTGTCGAGCTTGTTGAGCATCGTCTGCAGGTACTCGACCCAGCCATCAGCGTTCTCATCGCCCTTGCGCAAGGTCGGCTGCTTGGACTCGGTCGGCGGGTTGAACGCGGGATCGTCGTCCTTGTTGTTGTCATCGTCGTCGTCCACATCGATATCGACGTCCACGTCGACATCCACATCAACATCAACATCCACGTCGACATCCACATCCACGTCGATATCGGTGTCGTCGTCCTCGTCATCCTCATCGTCTTCGGGGGCCACGGCGAGCTGGCGCAGCACGAACTCGGTCGGCACGTTCTGGTCGCCCTGGCCGGTCGAGGCCATGGACAGGAACGGCGCTGTGGTCGGCGAGAGCAGCGCCTCGGCGGTGTTCTTCTCGCCCTCGGGGTTGTCCCATTCGAGCATCCAGCTCGCCACCGGCGGGTTGCCGATCTGATAGATGATGCGGCCCGCGCAGCCATCGTCATCGGCATTGGGCGTCTCGATCGAGACGATCGAGCTGTCCTCGCCCTGGGCCGGGATCTCGGATTGCGGACGGACCATAAAGTCGCCCTTGTCATGCTCGACCTTGGTGGCGATCAGCGGCAGGTCGGTCTTGTTCACGACCTTGATCATGCAGCTGGCGGCGATGTCGGGCTGGGGCACCGGGGTGACCGGCGTGCCGCCGCCGCCCCCGGGCGTATCGCCGCCACCGCCGGGCGTGTCGCCGCCACCGCCCCCGGGATCCTTCCCGCCCGGGCCTTCGAGCACATAGAAGTAATTGCCCACATCGGCGTTGTCATTGGCGGGCGGGCTGTCGGTCTTGACCCCCTCGGGCACCTCGCCCTTCAGGGTCGAGCTTGCCTCCTTGGCCGATTTCTTCAGCCCGTTCAGGAAGTAGATCTCCCAGGACGCCTTCTTCTCCTCGCCGATCCAATAGCGGATGTTCTTTTTGATGCCGAGCAGCGTGCGGTCGCTGCCGGTGATGGCGCCGACCCGCCCGGTCACCGAGAAATGCGTGTTGGAGTTGCCGGGGCTGATCCGCTTGGGCGGACTGCCGACAAAGCCGCCGCGGTTCTTGAACTCCTTGAGGCTCGAGGGATCGAGGATCAGCTCGTGCTCGGTCAGATTGGCGATGAAGACCTCGCAGCGGCGTTTGAAGACGCCGTTGATCACCTTCTTGCCGACATTGCCAAAGACCTCGAGCACCTTGGCCGCCGCTGCGGCCCCGGCGCCGGCGGGGATGGCGGGCAGGATGCCTTCCTTCGGCGGCAGCCGCGCATCCTCGAGATCGGCTTTGGCGATCATCACATCGCGCTTCATGTCGTTGAGCCGATCGAGGGTGTCCGGGTCGAGTTCGCCCACCGCCTTGGCATCGGCTCGCATACGGCCGAGATCCTTCTCGATCGCTTGAATTTCCTTCTCGATGTCTTCGATTTCTGTGTCTTTGGCCATGGTCTCTCTCGCATCTGAAATCCTGGCGCCGGTCCGCCTACGGACCGCAAAAGCCGCGCCGTGGCCGCGCACAATCCCGAGCGGCCCGATTGTATCAGCCTACACGCAGACGAGATTCGCTCGGCTGATACATTGTATCGCGACAAAGTCTTTGTCCGTCGGTCGGGCGCTGGTACTTTGTATCGGTGGGGGTGACGTGGCCGGCGGCGTTCGTGCGCGGCAGCGTCTATGTGTGGTGATCTCGGGTGGGTGTTGGACGATTGACCCTCGGGGCCGGCGCTCCGAGCCGAGAGAGATATTTGAGCCATGTCACAGCCCCTGACCGACCCCGCGCAAATCAGCCAGAAACTGGCCGACTTCCAGCGCAAATTCGAGATCCTGGAAAAGACCTTCGAGACCCTCGTCTTCGATGGCGGCGGCGATGCGGACGATGCCGACGGCGCGCCGGCCACGGATCCGCAGGCGATCTTGGCCCGCATGGCCGAAAAGCTGAAGCGCATCGAGACGCATATCGGCCCGACCGGGGCCGGGACGGGCGAGATCGTGCCCGCGCCGGCGCCCTCGGGCGACGATGCCGACGGCACCGTGCCGGCACCGCTCAGCCCGACCATGCGCGCCCGGAC
This sequence comes from Pseudomonadota bacterium, assembly GCA_039187815.1. GTDB lineage: Bacteria > Pseudomonadota > Alphaproteobacteria > Rhodobacterales > Rhodobacteraceae > Thermohalobaculum. The sequence continues at coordinate 2,096 of JBCCZI010000063.1, forward strand.
CCGCGAGATCGAGGCCCTGCGCAACCGCGTCGAGACCGTCATGCGCCGCATCGAAGCGCTGGAGGACAGCCCGGTGCCGATGCCGATCCCCACCGCCCAGACCGTCTGACCCACGCCCCTTTGGGCCGCTGACAGCCAAGGACCCGACCCATGTCCGCCAAGATGAAATTCGAGAAAGACGTCGCCAAGGCTTTGTTCAAAAAGTTCGACGGTGCCGAGCGCGAGATCCCCTATGCCTTCGGCCTCGGCAAGACCCCCGATGACAGCCGCCTGGCCATCCACAAATCGCTCAAGCCCAAGGCGCTGGCCAATGGCTTGCAAAAGGAGGGGACGTTCAAAAAGATCGGCTATGGCTCGATCAAGGTGGCCGATGGCCGGGCCGTGTTCACGCCGATCAAGCCGGTGGGGCATCTGGTGAAGCTGCTCCGCGCGGATATGCGCAAGATCGGCTATGCGGTCGAGCTGGCCGAGGGGGCTGACGGGGCCGGCGAGCCGCTGACGCCCGAGCAGCGCAAGGAGTGGATCAGCCGTATGGAAGGGCTGGAGCGCGAGATCGACAAGGTGCTCGAGCAGCTCGAGGCGGCCTGAGGCTCAGCCATCGAGCGGATCCGGCAAGGCGGCGATGATCTCGGCCGGGGCAAGACCGAAGCCAACCGCGATCGCCACCGCCGCCGCCATGATCGGATCCGCAGGGCCCGCGAGCGGGATCGCCTCGCCCCCCCTGCGCAGGCAGAGTGCGCCGGGTCCAGCACCCGGCTTGACCACCGCGCCGCCGGCGGCCAGAACCCGCTTGGCCAGCGGGGCCGCCGCATCGCCCGTACCGCCCGCACCGGCCGTCACCGCCAAGATCAGCCTTGGGCCGCCGGAGGCCAACACCGCCTCGGCCAGAGCCAAAGCCCCAGGGATCGCCGGATCGAGCACCACCGCCTGATCCGCGCCGTCGGCCAAGCGCTTTGCCAGGGCCTCGGGCAGGGCCTGCGCTCCGACCAGGGCCGCCACCTGCCAGCTGGGCAGCGCCAGCCCCGCCGCCACCGCCCGTTCGGGCACGACGCCGAGCAGCGCCACCCCCACCCCCGGATCGCCGAGCACGCGCCAGGCCTCCTCGGGCCCGGCAGCGGGCCGCGGATCGGCCAGGACCCCGTCGATCCAGACCCCCTCGGCCCCGGCCACCCCGGGCGCCCGACCCGCGGCGGCGAGCAGCGCCCCGGCCGCGCGCATCACCGGCTCGGCCGCCGCGCCGGCCACCATGGCGGCGGGGATGCGGGCCTCGCCCGTGCCGTCGCCCGAGCCGTCCCCCGTGCCCTCCATCGCCGCCTCGAGCAACAGACCACCGACCGAGGGCGCCTCCGGATTGCCCTCGGCCGCGATCCAGTGCGGCCGGAGACCCGGCGTGCCATTCACCTCGCAGATCCCGGCCGGCACCTCTCTCCACGAGCGGCCGATATCCTCGGTGATCAGATCGACACCCGCGATGCGCAGCGCCATCAGCCGCGCCGCCCGCGCCGCCAAGGCCGCATTGTCCGGGTGCACCCGGTCGAGCACGTCCTCGGCGACACCGCCGGTGTGGATGTTGGCCGTCTGCTTCAGGCGCACCACCTGGCCCTCGGCGGGCACATCGCTGAGGCCAAGCCCCTGGCGGGCCAGCATCTCGTGGGTCGCCTCGTCCACCGCCACGGTGTCGAGCAGATCCTGGTTCGGACGCCCCCGGCGCGGATCGGCGTTCAGCCGGTCGATCAGCGCGGCAACCGTCGCGTGGCCGTCTCCGGTGATCGTGGGGGGCAACCGGCTGGCCGCGGCCACGAGTTGCCCGTCGATCACCAACAGCCGGTGGTCCGAGCCGGCAAAGAACCGCTGGACGATCGCCGCATTGCTCGAGGCGAAGAGCTCGGTCGCCGCCGCGCGCATGGCCTCGGCCCCCTCGATGCGCGCAAAGACGCCGCGCCCGAACGAGCCGGCCACCGGCTTGAGCGCCACCGGGTAGCCAATCGCCTCGCCCGCCGCCAGCGCCTCGTCCACCGAGCTCGCGCCGCGGGCCGCGCCCACGGGCATCCCGGCCAGCTCGAGCAGCGCGAGATGCGCAGCCTTGTCCCGCGCAAGCTCGGTGCCGACGGCGGGCTGCTGCTCGCCCATGCTGTTGCGCATGATCCGCCGGTGCCGCCCAAAGCCGATGGCCACATGCTGGCCCGAGGCGAGCAGCCGCCGCCAGGGCATCCCGCGGGCCTCGGCCTCGGCGGCCATCGCCCGCGGCAACTGGTTGAGCGCATGGCGCCCCAGGGTGCGCACCAGGCGTTCGATTTGGCGCGTGAGGCGGGCGGGGTCTGCGCCATCGGGCCCGAGCGCGCGCGCCACCAGCGTCAGCGCCGCCTCGCCGGGCATCGGCGCAAAATGCTGATCGCGCCAGGCGACATAGATCAGCGGGCGCCAACTGTCGCTCGCATGGCCCGCCCCGACGACCGGCGGCGCGAGGTCGTAGCGCGCCTGGATCGCCGATGCGATGCCGGTGACCAGCGGGGTGAAGCCCGCATTGCCCGCCACCGGCTGATCCGGCGCAAAGACGGCGTTGAAGGCCGTGGCCAGGGCGATCAGCCGATCCGGGTCCGGCGGGGCGTCGCCCATCTCGAACTCGGTGACACTCACGGGCTCGCGGTGGACGGGGTTGTGCCAGTGCATCACCATGCGGCGGGTGATCCTGAGGCTCTGCGGCGGCATGGGCAAGGGCTCCCGGGCTGGTTGCGGCGCCGAGCCTCGGCCGCCGAACCGCCCGGGTCAAGGGCCGGAGGCGGCATCCGGGCTCAAAGGGATCAGAGGCTGGGCGATCATCCCTGGCCCCCTACGCTGAGAGACGACCAAGGGACGGCGCCACCGCACGCCCAGAACCGCTCCGACCGCGCGGGTGGGCAAAGCCCCTGGGCAGGCGTCTGACGGCAGATCGACCAGCCTTCGCGCGGCTTGCCGGGCCGGACGGATTTGAGCGCCCCGCATGGCCGGCCCGTCCCGAGGCGCATTGCTCAGGGATCCGGCTGCCGACAGCCCCGTCCTGCACCGGCCAATCGGTCAGCTCGGGCGGGCGAGGACGCTCAGGATCGGATCGGTGAAGGCGGCGGGGGTCTCGAGCAGACCCAGATGGCGCAGGCCCGGCACGATCTGGCAGACCGCATCCGGGGTCTCGGCGGCGATGGCCCGGCTCATGGCCGGGGTGCTGCCGCTGTCGTGCTCGCCGGTCATCACCAGGGCCGGGCCGACATAGCTGGGCGGCGCGGCCAGGAGCGCAGGCACCCCCTCGGCCAGCACGCGGGCGGCACCGGCATAGCTGGCCGGATCGGCCTCGGCCCGCCAGGCGCGCACGGTCTCCATCACGGCGGGCGAGGCGGCGCGGAAGCCGGGCGTGAACCAGCGCTCGAGCGCCGCATCCATGGTGGCCATGGGCCCCTCCTCGGCAGCGGCGCGGGCCCGCCCCTCGACCGCCGCCTGCGCCTCGGCGCTGCGCCGGTGCGGGGCGTTCAGCACCACCAGCGCCGCGCATCGCTGCGGATAGGCGCGCACGAACCAACGGTTGATCAGCCCGCCGATCGAAAAGCCGACCACCGCCGCCTTTGCAAGCCCGGCGGCATTCATCACCCCAGCCAGCTGGCGGGCATAGAGCGCGAGCGAGGCGGGTTCGGGCAGCGGCGCGCTTTGCCCATGGCCATAGAGGTCATAGGCCAGCACCCGGTGCCGCGCGCTGAGCGCCGGCAGCAGCGGATCCCACAGCCGGCGCGACAGGCCGAGCCCGTGGATCAGCGCGACCGGTGCGCCCTCACCCGTGATCTCCCACGCAGTCCCGTCCGGCGCCCTCACGCAGGCTCTGGCGTCGCCGAGAAGGCCGGCATCACCGCCTCGGCGAACCGCTCGAGCGAGCGCCGCTGCACCGCCATATCGAGCCCCATCGAGGCGTAGTAGACAAAGCTGTCCAGCCCCAGCGCCTCGTAGCGGCGGAGCTTTTCGACCACCTGCTCGGCCGAGCCGAACATCAGGTTCTGCTCGAGCATGGCCGGCTCCACCCGCGCATTGCCCTCGAGCGCCGAGAGCTCCACCGGGTCCGGAAAGCCGTTCAGCACATCGCCCGAATGGGTCATCAGATTGCCGAACTGCGCCAACACCCGACGCACAGCGCCCATGGCCGCCTGGCGGTCGGCCGCGCTCTCATAGACCGCCGTGTGGCGCATCATGGCGAACCGCCCGGTCCAGGGGCGCCCCGCCTTGGCCACGGCCTCGTCGAGACGCGCGCGATAGGTCTCGGCCTCGGAAAACGGCAGGGTCAGCGGCCAGGTCAGCACATCGCAGCCCTCGGCCACCGCATGGTCAAACGTCGCCGGCTGGCGCGCCGCGACCCAGATCGGCACCTGCGTTTGCAAGGGCTTGGGGCAGGCGGTCGCGCGCGGGAACTGCCAGTGGCGGCCCTTGTGCTCGGTGTCGCCGGCCCAGAGCGCGCGCAGCACCGGCAGCATCTCCTGCATATACTGCCCGCCCTCCTTTTGGCTGACGCCCGGGCGCATGCGGTCGAACTCGCGCTGATAGGCGCCCGAGCCGAGGCCGAGCTCGAGCCGGCCCTCCGAGATCAGATCCAGCAGCGCCGCCTCGCCCGCCAGCTTGATCGGATGCCAATAGGCGGCGTTGACCACGGCGACGCCGAGCCGGATGCGCTCGGTCACCCCGGCCCACCAGGCCAGCATCTGAAACGGCGCCGGCGCAATGGTCATCTCGAGCGCATGGTGCTCGGCGGCCCAGACGATCTCGAACCCCGCCTGCTCGGCGATCCGCACCATATCCAGTGTGTGGTCGCGCAGCGCGCGCATATCGGTGGTGGGATCGAGGCGTTCGAGGTTGATCGCCAGATGGAACTTCATGGGTCCTCTCCAGGTTTGGCCGGGGCCTTCGGGCTGAAGGCGCAGCGGTCGGGTTTGATGTCGATCAGGGGCGTGCCGTCCAGGCAGTCGAGCCCGCGGACCCGCAGCACCGGGCCCTCGATGGCCACCAGGCGCACCAGGGCCGTGCCGATCGGGTTCGGCCGCACCGGGGAGCGCAGCGCAAAGGTGCCGACGGTCTGTCCACTGTCCCAGCTGTGGGCGGGGTTCTGCACGACCAGATCGCGGCGCGAGCGGTCGAGCCAATAGAGCAGCTCGATCTGGGCATAGGCCTCGAGCCCCGTGAGCCCGGCCGCCCAGGGCTCGAACAGCGCGACGCGGCATTCGGGCCCATCCGGTCGGCCTTGGCGCGGGCAGTCGGCGCGGTCTGTCCAGGGCGTGTGGATCCGGCCGATAAAGCGGAGCCGCGCATCGTCGGGCGCCGCCAGATCGACGGCGATCTCATGGGCGCGCAGGCCGCTCTCTTCGAGGCCCATCGGTGGTCTCCCTGTGCCAGGCCGTCTCCCACGGCCCGTCACGATGCCCGAATTCCACGCGCCCGTCATCAGAAGTGTGAGCCGGGCCGGTCGGCGTCTTCTTGTGCATTTGATCGCAAAATAGGACTTTTCAGAAGCATGCGAATGTCTGTGGTTTTTTTCGGCGGCTTCGGAGAAAATGCATAGGTGGGAAATTTTGCAGATATCCTGGGGGACGCTGGCGGGCTGATCCTCTCCGGCGACCGCGCGCTGCTCGAGATCATCGGGCTGTCGCTCTACGTCACGCTCAGCGCCGTCGGGTTCGCCTGCCTGATCGGGCTGCCGCTGGGGGCGGCCGTGGGTGCGCTCCGCTTCCCCGGACGCGGCGCGGCGACGCTCGCAATGAACGCGCTGATGGGCCTGCCCCCGGTGGTGGTTGGCCTGGTGGTCTATCTGCTGCTCTCGCGCGCGGGGCCGCTCGGGACACTCGGACTGCTCTATACGCCGACGGCCATGATCATCGCGCAGACCGTGCTGGTGACACCGATCATCGCCGCGCTGACCCGCCAGGTGATCGAAGATCTGAACGGCGAATATGCCGAGCAGTTCGCCTCGCTCGGGATCGGCCCCGGCGCCCGGATCGCGGCTCTGCTGTGGGACGGGCGCTTTGCCCTGGTCACCGTGGCGTTGGCGGGGTTCGGCCGGGCCGTGGCCGAGGTCGGTGCGGTCATCATCGTCGGCGGCAATATCGACCATGTGACGCGGGTGATGACCACGGCGATCGCGCTCGAGACCTCGAAGGGCCAGCTCGAGCTGGCGCTGGCCCTCGGCCTCGTGCTGCTGGTCATGGCGGTCTCGGTCAACGCAGCGGTCATGGCGCTGCGCTCGGGCGCGCGAGCCTATGCCTGAGGGGGCGCACAGCCTGTCCAGCACGGCGCTGATCGAGGCGCGCGGCCTGGCGCTCACGGCGCGGGGGCAGCGGCTGCTCGGCCCGCTCGATCTCGCGATCCCGACCGGGCAGACGACCGTGATCCTGGGCGCCAACGGGGCCGGCAAGAGCCTGGCCTTGCGCCTGTTGCACGGGTTGCTCCGCCCGAGCGAGGGCCAGGTGCTGTGGGAAGGACGGCCGCTCGACCGCGCCGCCCGGCGCCGCCAGGCCATGGTGTTCCAGCGCCCGGTGATGCTGCGCCGCTCGGTGCGCGGGAACCTGGCCTTTGCCCTCGGCGCCCTCGGCGTGCCCCGGGCCGAGCGGCGCGCCCGTCTGGACGAAGCGCTGGCGACCGCGGGGCTGACCGAGCGTGCGGCGCAGCCGGCGCGGCTCCTCTCGGGTGGCGAGCAACAGCGGCTCGCGGTGGCGCGCGCGCTGGCGGGGCGGCCGGCGGCGCTGTTGCTCGACGAGCCGACCGCCAGCCTCGACCCCGCCGCGACCCAGGCCATCGAGGCGCAGCTGACCGCCGCCCGCGCCCGCGGCGTCACGGTCGTGCTGGTGACCCATGATATGGGCCAGGCGCGGCGCATGGCCGACCGGATCGCCTTTTTGCATGCCGGGCGGCTGGCCGAGACCGGCCCCGCCGCGCAACTCGACGCCCCGCGCTCGGCGCCGCTCGCCGCCTGGACCGAGGGGCGGCTCTACCTCGATCCCTAGGCCGCGGAGATGCCGATGCCCCACAGCGTGATCCCCTCATGCAGAGAGGCTCGATGACGCGAACCCGGATCTGTGCCGTCTTGGCCCTGGTGGCCGCGCTGTTGGGCGGCCCGGCGGCGGCAGGGCCCTTTGTCCTGGTGCAGTCGACCACCTCGACCGAGGCCTCGGGGCTGTTCGACCACATCCTGCCGCGCTTCACCGCCGAGACGGGCATCGCGGTGCGCGTGGTCGCCGTCGGCACAGGCCAGGCGATCCGCAACGCGGCCAATGGCGATGGCGATGTACTGTTCGTCCACGCCACCGAGGCCGAAGAGCGCTTTGTCGCCGAGGGCCACGGCCTTGCCCGCCATGACGTCATGCACAATGATTTCGTGCTGATCGGCCCGCCCGAGGATCCCGCCGGGATCGCCGGGATGACCGATGCGCCGGCCGCGCTGGCGCGCATTGCCGGGGCCGAGGCGCCCTTTGTCTCCCGCGGGGACGACAGCGGCACGCACCGGGCCGAGCGGCGTCTCTGGGCCGAGACCGACGTGGATGTCGATGCCGCCTCGGGCCGCTGGTACCGCGAGACCGGATCGGGCATGGGCGCGATGCTGACCATCGCCGTCGGTCTCGACGCCTATGGCCTCAGCGACCGGGCGACCTGGGTGGCCTTTGGCAACAAGGGCGCGCACCGGATCCTGGTCGAGGGCGATCCGCGGCTGTTCAACCAATACGGCATCGTGCGGGTGAACCCCGAGCGCCACCCCTCGGTGAACGTCGCCGAGGGCCAGCGCTTTGTCGACTGGATGCTCTCGGAGGCCGGGCAGGCGGCCATCGCCTCGTTCCGCGTCGCAGGCCAGCAGCTCTTTGTCCCCAACGCGCGCCCTCGGACCGACTAGGGTGAAGGCACGCCGCCGTTCGGCTTGGACAGAGCGACACCGAAGCCGCGAGACCCCGACCGCACGGGACACATCCACCATGGGCTGTGCGCTGGCCCGGCCAGCTGTCGGTTGACCCCAGCGCCAAAAGGCATCTGATGGTCAACATGGCCTAGGGCGAAAGCCAACGCACCCGACCGAGCTCGGCGATGCCATAGCCGCCCATGGCCGCCGCGCGCTCGGCAAAGACCGGGGTGCGGGCAAACTCAAAGAGCGCCTGCACCGGGCCGGTGAAATAGGCCCGCTGATCGGCCAGCAGATCAAAACGCTCGCGCGCCAGGGGCACAAAGCCCAGATGATGCTGGCGGGCCATCGCCTCGATGCCGATCGCCGCATCGGCCTGGCCCGTGGCCACCGCCGCGGCGGCATCGATCTCGGTGTGGGCATGGCCCTCGATCATGGCGAAATCCTCGGCCGCCAGCCCGGCCTCGTCGAGCAGGCGCTCGAACAGCGCGGCGGCGCCCGCCCCGGGCTGGCGGAGCGCGATGCGGCAGCCCCTGAGATCGGCGAGTCCCTGCACCTGTCCCGCGCGCGCCTCGGCGACGATCAGACCGCGCGCCCGCTCGGCCCAGGTCAGCAGCACCGAGGCCGGCACCGCCCGCTCGGCCACCGTGCGGATGTTCCAGCCATTGGCCTCGGGCACGTGCAGACCGCAGAGACAGGCCCGCCCCATGCGGTAGATCTCAAGCCCCGTCAGGCTGCCATTCAACAGCGTCGCCAGGCCCGAGCCCGACTCGCGCACCGCCCAGTCGAGCAGCGGATCATGGGAGCCGGTCAGCAAAAAGGGCCGCGCCTCAGCCTCCGGGGCCGCCGCGCCCGTCCCGGAGCCAAAGCGCGCCTGGTCGATCCAGGCACGGATCTCGGCCCGCGGGAACAGCAGCTTGCCGGTCAGGCGCCGGTGCGGGATCTCGCCGGCGGCCGCCAGATCATAGACCTTGCGCTCCTTGACACGCAAAAGCCCCGCGACCTCCCGGGTCGTGAGGAAATCCGGCTCATCGGATGCGGGGCGGTCTGGCATGGGCGGCCTGTCCAAAACGAACCGTCACGATGGGCGCAAACCGGAGCCGGTGCAAGACGGCCCGCGGGTCAGCCTGCGCGCGCGGGTTTTCTTCACAAACTGTCTTGGACCGCTTGACGGGTTCCGGGCCCTGGCCTATTTGTTTCTGAGTTAGGCAAAGCTAACATTGGACGTATCGGCAAAGAAGGAGCGCCGAATGCTGCTCAGACGGACCGTCCTGGCGATATCCGCGGCGCTGATGATAGCGCCGGCGCTGGCCGCCTCCCCGCTCTCGGTTGTGACGACCACCGGCATGATCGCCGATGCGGCCCGCGCCGTGGGCGGAGACCGGGTCTCGGTTGAGGCGCTGATGGGCGAAGGCGTTGACCCGCATGCCTATCGGCAGACGCGCACGGACATCCTGGCGCTCGGCAAGGCGGACCTGGTGCTGTGGCACGGTCTGTACCTCGAGGCGCAGATGGAGGGCTTTCTGCGCGAGCTCGCCTCGGCGCGCCCGCCCGGCCGCGTGGTGGCCGTGGCCGACGCGCTGCCCACGGACCGGCTGATCGCCCACGACGACTATGCCGACAAACGCGACCCCCATGTGTGGATGACGCCCGCGCTCTGGGCGCTGGTCGTGGCCGAGGTGCGCGACCGCCTGGTCGCCTCCGACCCGGAGGGCGCGGCCACCTATCGCGCCAATGCCGAGACGCATCTGGCCGAGATCGAGGCGCTCGGGACCTACACCGCCGAGGTGCTGAGCTCGGTCCCCCCCGAGGCGCGGGTCCTGGTCACCGCCCATGACGCCTTCAACTATTTCGGCACCACCTATGGCTTCGAGGTTGTGGGCATCCAGGGCATCTCGACCGAGAGCGAGGCCGGCCTCGCTCGCATCGCCGAGCTGGTGGACATGCTGGTCGCCCGCAATGTGGGCGCCGTCTTTGTCGAGAGCTCGGTGTCCGACCGCAACATCCGAGCGCTGATCGAGGGCGCGGCCGCCCAAGGCCACCGCGTCGCGATCGGGGGCGAGCTCTACTCCGACGCCATGGGCGCGCCCGGCACCTATGAGGGCACCTATCTCGGCATGATCGACCATAACGCAACCGTGATCGCGCGCGCCTTGGGGGGCGAGACCCCGGCCCGCGGCATGGCCGACAAGCTGACGCTGAACTGAGGACCCCATGGACGCCGCCCTGACCCTGGCCGCCCGCGATGGCGAGACCACCCCGGCCCCGGCGCTCGACGCGCCGCTCGAGATCCGGGGGCTGACGGTCTCCTATGGCGAGAAACCGGCCGTCTTCTCGGTGGATGCCGCCTTTCCCGCGGGCACGTTGACGGCCATCATCGGGCCGAACGGCGCCGGCAAATCGACCTTGCTCAAGGCCGCGCTCGGCATCGTGCCGCGGCTCTCGGGCGAGGTGCGCAGCTTTGGCCGTCCGCTGGCCCAGGCGCGCGACCGCCTGGCCTATGTGCCCCAGCGCGCCAGCGTCGACTGGGACTTCCCCACGACGGTCGAAGATGTGGTGCTGATGGGGCTCTATCCGCGGCTGGGGCTGGTCGGGCGGCTGACCGGGCGCCACCGGGCGCAGGCGGCGGAATGCCTCGAGCGCGTCGGCATGGCCGGCTTCCGGACGCGCCAGATCGGCCAGCTCTCGGGCGGACAGCAACAGCGGGTGTTCCTGGCCCGCGCGCTCGCCCAGGACGCCGCGCTCTATCTGCTCGACGAGCCCTTGGCCGGGGTCGACGCCGCCACCGAGCGCGCGATCATCGCGGTGCTCCAGGATCTGCGCGCCGAGGGCCGCGCCGTCGTCTGCGTGCACCATGACCTCGCTACCGTGCGGCGCTATTTCGACCGGGTGCTGCTGCTCAATGTGTCGAAGGTGGCCGAGGGGCCGGTGGCCGAGGCCTTCACGCCCGAGACGCTGCACGCCACCTATGGCGGACGGCTGGCCACGGCGCATATCGACCAGCTCAACATCGCGGGCTGACCCGTGGAGCTTCTGGCCGCGCTCACGCTCGGCGCCGGCTACAACGCCGCGCTGGTGGCCGTGGGGGCCACGCTGCTCGGCATCGCGGCGGGCACGGTCGGCAGCTTTCTGTTCCTCAGAAAACGGGCTCTGGTCTCGGATGCGGTCGCCCATGCGACGCTGCCGGGAGTGGGGCTGGCCTTCCTCGCCATGGTGGCGCTGGGAGGCGACGGGCGCAGCCTGCCTGGCCTCTTGGCCGGGGCCGGGGTGACGGCGGGGCTCGGCCTGCTGGCGGTCGAGTGGATGACCCGGCGCTCGCGGCTCGCGGAGGATGCGGCGATCGGCGCGGTGCTCTCGGTGTTCTTCGGCGCGGGCGTGGTGCTGCTGACGGTCATCCAGAGCCTGGGTGCGGGCCGGCCCGCGGGGCTCGAGGGCTTCCTGCTCGGCTCGACCGCTGGCATGCTGTTCGAGGACGCGCTGGTGATCGCACTCGGCGGCGCGCTGGCGCTGGCGGCCACCTGGGCGCTGCGCCGGCCGATGACGCTGGTGGCCTTCGATCCCGACTATGCCGCGGCCAATGGATACGATGTGCGCCGGATCGATCTGGCGATGATGGGCCTGGCGACGGCCGTCACCGTGGTGGGGCTCAAGGTCGTCGGCCTCGTGCTGATCGTGGCGCTGCTGATCATCCCCGGCGTCACGGCGCGGTTCTGGACCGAGCGGAGCGATCGGCTGGTCGCCATCGCCGGCGCCGTGGGCGGGGTCTCGGGCTATCTGGGGGCCGCCCTCTCGGCCTCGGCGCCCGCACTGCCGACGGGCCCGCTGATCGTGCTGGTGGCGGCGGCGCTCTTTGCGGTCTCGCTGCTGTTTGCGCCGGCCCGCGGGCTGGCGGCCGCGCTGATCCGCCACCGGCGCTTCCAGACCCGCGTGCACCGGCGCCAGGGCCTGCTGGCGGTCGCCCGGGCCGAGCCGATCCACGACCGCTTCACCTTGCGCGTGTTGGGGGCCGAGGGCCTGCTCCGCCCCGACGGGGTGCCGACCGAGGCCGGCCGCGCCCAGGCCGCCAAGATCGCGCGCGACGAGCGGCGCTGGGAGATCGCCCGCCAGATCCACCAGGATGCCGGGCTGACCGGGCGCTATGACGGGCTGACGCCGATCGAGCAGGTCTTCACCCCCGACGAGATCACCGCCTTCGACGCCGCCCTCGGCGGACCGCGGGCGGTGGAGGGCTGAGCCATGGGCGCCGAGTTCGTGCAGTTCTCACTGACCCCGCTCTTGATCGGCGTGCTGGCGGCGGTGGCCTGCGCCCTGCCCGGGACCTTCCTGCTGCTGCGGCGCCAGGCGCTGATCGGCGATGCGATCAGCCATGTGGTGCTGCCGGGCATCGTCTTGGCCTTCCTGGTCACGGGCTCGGTGGCGGCCGGGCCCATGCTGCTCGGCGCGGGAGCCGCGGCCGTGGTCGCCGTGGTGCTGATCGAGGCGATCAAGCGCCTCGGCCGGATCGAGCCGGGTGCGGCCATGGGCGTCACCTTCACCGCGATGTTCGCGGGCGGGGTGCTGCTGCTCGAGCAGTCCGACACCTCCTCCGTCCATCTGGATGTGGAGCACGCGCTGATGGGCAGTCTCGAGAGCATGGTCTGGTTCGCCGCGACCGGCTGGGGCTCGCTGCTGGACCCGGTGGCGCTGGCCGAGCTGCCGCCCGAGCTCACCCGCATCGCCGTGGTCGTGGCGGCGGTCGGCGGGCTGACCTGGCTGTTCTGGCGCCCCTTGAAGATCGCGACCTTCGACGAAGGCTTTGCCCGCACGCTCGGCCTGCCCGTCGGCCTGATCGGCTTTGGCCTGGTGGTGACGGCGGCGGTGGCGGCGGTCGCGGCCTTTGACGCGGTCGGCTCGATCATCGTGATCGCCATGTTCATATGTCCCCCGGCGGCCGCACGGCTGATGACCAACCGGCTCGAGACGCAGATGGCCTGGAGCCTCGGCTTCGCTGTGCTCTCGGCGGTCGCGGGCTTTGTGCTGGCGGGCTGGGGGCCGCTCTGGCTTGGCGGCAGCCACGCCGTCAGCGCGGCCGGGATGATCGCGACCGTGTCCGGCGCAATCCTTGCCCTGGCCTGCGTGGCGGGGCCATACCGCGCCCGAACCACGGCCCCCTTGGATCCCGGCGCCTGACCGCCGAGCCTCCCTCAACCGGCGCGACGTCTCGTTCGAGGGTGGAGGCCGCGTCGCCGGCGATCAGTGCCAGGCCGCGGGCCGGCCGCTGCCGACACCAGCGCGGGATGGCGCCGCGAGGCCGAACGCGCGCGCTGAGCCATCGCCAAACGCATGGTCGATCCACTGTTCAAAACGGGCGGGAGCGGGACGGGGCACACGCTCCCCGGCTTGGGGACACGGCCCAGTGACCGCCGGCATGGGCGTGCGGAGGGGCAGGAGGCGCGAGCCTTGCTGGGCGGCGCCGTGGCCGCCACAGTCGCGCCTTAGGGGACGGCGGAAACGGAGCCCATGCCCGATCGCCTGCTGATCGGAGCGCTTGCGGCCCTGGTGTCTGGGCTCTTTGCCGCGTCGCTGCTGACCGGTCCGGCGGGGGCTGGGGCTTGGCGAGTGCCTGGCCGCCTTGCTGACCGGCCAGGGCGAAGCGGTCGTGCCGGTGATGCGCCAAGGTCCGCCTGCCCGCCTGCCATCCTCGGGTTGCTGATCGGCGCGACACTGGGGCTCTGGGTGGCCGCGCTCCAGGGCGATCTGCGCAACCCACTGGCCGAGCCCGGGCTGATCGGGGTCTCGGGCGCCGCGGCATTGGGGGCGGCGCGGGCGATCCATACGGAGCTTGCGGCCGCTTTTGCGCTGGCTCTGCCGCTCGCCGCCCAGGCCGGAACGGTTGTGGCGGTCGTCTTGGTGCTGGCGCTGGCGAGCGAACAGGGCGGCTCGATCACGCTGATCCTGGCGGGCATCACAGTGACCTCGCTGGCGAGCGCGTTGATGGCACTCGCGCGCAACCTTTCACCAAACCCCCTTGCCGCACTCGAGATCGTATTCTGTATGCACGGCTCGCTGGCCGATCGCTCGATGACCCATATGTGGCTGGCCGCGCCGTTCAGCCTGGTGGGCTGGGCCCCACGCGGGGGGCTCGGGCGCGGGCCCGATGCGCTGAGCTTGGGCAAGGACGCGGCCGCCTCGTTCGGCATCCGGCTCGACCGGCTGCGCCCGGCCGCGGTCCTCGGCACCGCGAGCGCCGTGGGCGCTGCGACCGCGGTCGCCGGCGCGATCGGTTTCGTGGGCCTGGTCGCCCCGCAACTGTTGCGCCCGTTGGTCGACAACCGGCCCTCGCGGCTCTTACCGGCCTCGGCGCTTGGCGGCGCGGCGGTGGTGCTGGCGGCGTATGTGGCGGTGCGCCTCATCGCGTCGGGCCGGGACCTCAAGCTCGGCGTGCTGGCCGCCCGTGTGGGCGCGCCCTTCCTCTTGTGGCTGGTCTGGCAGACGCGGAGGCGGCTCGCATGACCGCGTTGAGGCGCCAGGGGCTCTCCGTCTCGCTTGGCGGACGGTGCGTCGTGGACGGGGTCAACCTGGAGGTCGGCAGCGGCGACTACGTCGGGCTGGTCCGGCCGAACGGAGCGGGCAAGTCGACGCTCCTGCGCGCGGCGCTGGGGCTGCAGCGGGCCCAGGGACAGAGCAGCCTCGCCGCGCTTGCCCCGGCCGAACGCGCGCTGGCCGCCGCCTGGCTGCCCCAAAACCGCGAGATCGCCTGGTCCGTCAGCGTCGAGACCCTGGCCGCGCTTGGGCCTGGGCTGCAACGGCGCGGCGGACCGCTGACCGAGACCGACCACGCCGCCATCGACCAGGCGCTGGAGGACACCGACATGCTGGCGCGACGCACCCCCCGGCGCACCCGCTCTCGGGCGGGGAGCAGGCGCGGGCCCTGCTGGCCCGAACGCTTGCCCAGGAGACGCCGTTTCTGCCGGCGGACGAGCCCGTGGCCGCCCTCGACCCCGCGCACCGGATCGCCACCAAGGATCGGTTTCGCGCCATGGCCGGCGAGGGCCGCTCGGTCATCGTCGCGCTGCACGATCTGGCGCTGGCGGCGCGCTGGTGCACGCGGCTGGTGATGCTGTCGGGCGGACAGGTCGTGGCCGATGGCCCGCCCGAAGCGGTGCTGACCCGAGAGCGCCTGATCACCATCGACGGCGTCGAAGCCTTGGTCGAGCGCCGCAAGGGCGCGCTGCTGGTGCTGCCGCTGATCCGGGCACCGGGCGCGTGAGGGGGCTGCAAGTGCTGGCCCTGGTGGCGCTCCCGGCTTGGGCTGCGCCGCCAGCCCGGGTGGTGTCGAAAACCCTCTGCACCGATCAGATCGCGCTGGTGCTCGAGGCGCCGGGGCAGGTGGTCTCGGTCAGCCATTGGAGTGCTGTGCCCGCAGCCTCGACCCTCGCCGAGCGGGCGGCCCGTCTGCTGCTCAACCGCGGCTCGGCCGAGCAGATCTATCCGATACGCCCGGATCTCGAGTTGGCGGGCACCTGGGCCGATGCGATCATGGGCGCAGCGGGGCTCGACAACGCAGCCGCCGAGGCGGGGGTCCGAGGGACCGCCGCGCTCGATCTGGAGAGCGTGGTGACGCTGGCGCTGTTCCTGATCCGCACCCGCTCGCTGGCGGGCACGGATCGGGGGCGGGCCTTTGAGCCGGAGCGCCACCCGGCGCTCGAGGCGCTGTCCGATGGGCATGGTGCCCGGTTGGAGCAGCGCTGGCAGGTCTGCGGCACGCCCTTTGTCGCGCGCGCCATCACGGCGTTGATCGAGGCGCGCCGGCCCCGAGCCCGCTGCACGCCTCGGCGCCGGGTCAGGCGGCGGCGTCCATCCGGCGGCCGTCGGAGGCCGCCAGGGCATGCTGCTGCTGCCCATTCTCGAACACCGCGAACAGCCGCTCGAGCCGCTCCACCTGGTCGGCCAGGCGACGCGAGCGCTGGACCACATCGCGGGTGTTGCTGGCGGTGCGCTGACCGCTGCCGGACATCGAGCTCACCGCATCGCTGATCTCGGTGACCGCGGCGTTCTGTTCGCGCATCGAAGCGCTCATCTCGCGCACCAGCTCGGCGGTCTTCTGGATCTTGGGCACGAGGTCGCCCAGCATCTCGCCAGCCCGGCCAGACAGGGTGCGGGTCTCGGAGGAGAGCGCGTCGATCTCGGTGGCGGCTACCGAAGAGCGCTCGGCCAGCTTGCGCACCTCCGAGGCGACGACGGCAAAGCCCTTGCCCGACTCGCCCGCCCGCGCTGCCTCGACCGCAGCGTTCAGCGCCAGAAGGTCGGTTTGGCGGGCGATCTCCTGGACCACGCTGATGCGCTCGCCGATCTTGGCCATGGCGCTCACGGCCTCGGCCACGGTGGCGCCCGAGGTTTCCGCATCGCGCGCAGCTTCGATCGCCACCTGCTCGGTCGAATCGACGTTCTCGTTGTTGCGCGTGGCCGATTCGCGGATGTTCAGGATCGAGGCCTCGATCTCGCTGGTGGCCGCGGCTTGCGAGTCGGTGCTGGCATTGGTCGAGCCGACCAGATCGCGCACCGAGACCGCATGCTCCATGATGTCCGTGATCAGGCCACCCGATTGGCGGATGGTCGTGTCGAAGCGGCGGCGCATCTCCTCGATCGCTTGCCCCATCTCGTCCACATCCGAAGCGGTGCTGATGGGGGTCGAGATCTGACCCTGACCCATCGATTGGGCCGCCGCTGCCATCTGGCGCATGCTGTCGCGCAGCGTGGCGATTCGGTGGCGGATCGCGACGATGTCACTGGCCCCGGTGATCGGGCCGCTATTGCTGAGGTCCCCCTTGGCCAGCCGGTCCGCATCGAAGCCGAGCTGGCGCAGCCCCTCGCTGAGGGCGCCGAGGGCCGTCACCGACAGCGCCAGACACACCCCAAGGGCGGCCAGCGCGATCCCGCTGATCAGCATCAGCATGGTCATGCCCGAGCCATAATCGTTTGCGGCCAAGGCCTCGGCCTCGGCGCCGATCGCGTCCTCGACCTGCTTGATCAGGTTGAGCCGCTCGGTCGCGATGTCGAACCAGGCCTTGCCCTCGATGCCGGCGGGATCCCCGGTCTCGGGCAAAGCGGCAAGCACCGCCCGGATTTCGGCCACCCGCTCGACAGCCGGGCCGGTCACCGTCTCGGCAAACAGGGTGCGCGCGTCCTCGCCAGCGATGCCGTTGAAGCTGCGCAGCTCCGCCGCCTCGCCGGATAGCCGGGCCCAATAGCGCTTAAAGAGCGCCATCGGCACCTCGCCCTGGGCCGCCCGGTTCAACAGCGCAGCACCGATCGCCCGCTCGAGCCCACCGTGCTCTTTGGCCTTGACCAGCGTCAGGAACAGCGATTTCAGCGCCGCATTGCTGGGGGTGGCCGTCAGGGTGCTCACCTCGGTCATCGTGTCGATCATCTTGTCGATCATGCCGGTGTAGAAGCCGACGACCTCAGGGATGGCGCTGCGGCGGCCATCGACCTCGGCACGGAAGGTCCGGATCGCGATGAGCTCCTCGATCACGCCCTCGATCCGCGCCTCGATCGACGGGGTCAGCGAGCCCATCTCGCCCGATCCGACATAGGCGTTGAGCGCCTCGACCGCGGCATCGACATTGACCCGCTGTTCCCGCAGGGCACCGACGTTCTTGGCGGCGAAATTTGAGGAGATCGTGCCGACGCTGCGTCCGCGCTCGATCTGCATCTCGTGCACCACGGCGCTGATCAACCGGGGCAGACTGTTCCCGGCGACCGCGGTTCGGGCGGCATAGAATTTGGAGATCGCGCTCTCGACCACAACGGCGGCCAAGGCGAGACAGGCGATCGAAAGGGCGAGGACGAGCTTGGTCTTGAGCTTCATGGCGGAGGCTCCGGCTGTGCGCATGTCCTCTGGCCTTACCGCGGGAACCTTATCCGCTCCCTAACGGCGGCGGCCAAATGGCTTGGGTGCAGTGCGGCATGTAAATGCCTTACAAGGCGCAGAAGACGTTGACGCGCCGCCGAGGGCTCGAAAAGGTGGATGGGACAATCACGAAACGGGAGACCATAACCATGAAAAGGTCGAAACTGACCGCTCTGTTCGCCGGCGCCGCCTTTGTGCTCAGCGTCCAAGGGGCCAAGGCCCTCGATGAAATCACGGTGGCCTACTTCCTCGAATGGCCGATGCCGTTCCAGTACGCCAAAGTGACCGGTGCTTACGATGAGGCGATGGGCGTCAAGGTCAACTGGGTGAGTTTTGACACCGGCACCGCGATGTCGGCGGCCATGGCCTCGGGCGATGTGCAGATCGCTGTCAGCCAGGGCGTGCCGCCGTTCGTCGTCGCGACCTCGGCGGGCCAGGATTTGCAGATCGTCGACGTGGCCGTCAGCTATGCCGACAACGACAACTGCGTCGTGGCCGAAGCGCTCGAGATCGACCAGGCCTCGGCCAAGGAGCTCGAGGGCAAAAAGGTCGGCGTGCCGATCGGCACCGCGGCGCATTACGGCTTCCTCAAGCAGATGAGCCATTTCGGTGTGGACATCTCCACCATGGAGATCGTCGACATGGCTCCGCCAGACGGCGCTGCGGCCTTTGCCCAGGGCTCGCTCGACATGGTCTGCGGCTGGGGCGGCGCGCTGCGGCGCATGAAAGAGCACGGCAACGTTCTGCTGACCGGCGCCGAGAAGACCGAGCTTGGCATCCTGGTGTTCGACGTGACCTCGGTGCCCGCCTCGTTCGCGGCCGAGAACCCCGACCTGCTGTCCAAGTTCCTGGCGGTGACCGCCGAGGCCAATGACGGCTGGAACAGCGGCGCCAAGCAGGCCGAGATGTTGCCCCTGATCGCCAAGGATGCCGGCATGGATGTCGACGCCACCAAGGCGACCATCGACACCTTTGTCTTCCCGGGCGTCGACGATCAGCTCTCGGCCAAATGGCTGGGCGGCAACGCGCAGACCTTTATGAAGGGCGTGGCGGACGTCTTCGTCGAGGCCGGCTCGATCGACAAGGCCCGCGAGAGCTATGAGGGCGCGGTCAATGTCGGCCCGCTCACCTCGGTGTCCTCCGGCGGCTCCTGAGCCTGACCCCGCCCGGCCTGCCGGGCCGGGCACGCGACCCTGCCCTCCCCTGCGCGGGGAGGGCCCTTGAGGCAGCCCCGATCGGGGCGACCGGCGGGGGGCACATGTCCGGCCTATTGATAGACGACATCTCGATGCGATTCGACCTGCCCAACGGCGACGCGGTGCAGGCCCTGAAGAACGTCAGCCTCGACATCAAGTCGGGCGAGCTGATGGCGGTGCTTGGCCCGTCGGGCTGCGGCAAGACCACCCTGCTCAACATCGTCGCGGGCTTTCTGGCCCCGACCGAGGGCACCATCTCGCTGGGCGGCCAGCGGGTCGCGGGCCCTGCCGCCGAGCGTGGCATGGTGTTCCAGCAAGGCGCGCTGTTCGAGTGGATGAACGTCTCCGAGAACATCGGCTTTGGCCCTGCGATGAAGGGCACCTCGAGATCCGAGATCGACGCCAAGGTAACCGAGCTGCTCGGCATCGTCGGCCTCCAGGATTTCGGCAAGAAGATGATCTACGAGCTCTCGGGCGGCATGCAGCAACGCGTGGCGCTGGCGCGCTGCCTGGCCAACGATCCGGACGTGATCCTGATGGACGAGCCGCTCGGTGCCCTCGACGCGCTCACGCGCGAGAAGATGCAGAGCCTCGTGCTCGACATCTGGAAGGAGACCGGCAAGACCATCATCCTCATCACCCACTCGGTCGAAGAGGCGCTGCTGCTCGGCGAGCGGCTGTTGGTCATGGCGCCCCGCCCCGGCCGCATCCACAAGGAATACCGCCTGCCCTTTGCCGAGCTCGGCGTCGGCGCAGACCTGCGCGAGGTCAAGAAGCACGACGACTTCGGCCCGACGCGCGAAGAGATCCTGGGCATGATCTGGGACATGGAAGAAGAAATCATGGGCCGCTCGGAGAAAGCCGGATGATCATCCTCCTCATCTATGTGGCGATCTTTGTCGGCGCGCTGTTCGCGGTGCGCATGGTGGTCAGTCAGCTCGACAAGGCGCGCGATTTCACCTCGCTGAAAACCGTGACCTTCGGCGACGAGAGCGCCGTCAAGGCGGACCGGGCCGCGTCGATCATCTCGATCCTGGCGATCTTCCTGATCTGGGGCGCCTTCACCGGCTCGAAATGGTCGCCCGTGCACGCGCCGGGGCCCTTCATCGGCGACACGAGCTTCAGCTACACCGCCGAGGCGCCGGACGGCACGCGCGACGATGCGACCGTGTCCTTCCGCGTGTTCCCGGTGGGCCAAGAGGCCGAGGCCATCGCGGTAGAGCCGGGCGACGGCTTTGCCAAGAACGACAGCGACACGGTCGGGGCCTGGCGCTCGAAACTGCTGCGCGTCGACAAGAACGACGAGATCGACAAGGGCGCCGGCGCCAAGGTCGTGGCCATCAACGGAGAGCCCATCGCCCCCGGCGAGACGGTCGACGTCGACGACGGCGTGGTCACGCTGTCGGCCAAGGGCACGCCCAATTTCAAACCGGCCCAGGGCTGGCAGATGGAGCCGATCTGGCTGCCCGCGCCCGAGGCCGTGGTCTCCCGCATCATCGAGATCGCGAACGAGGGCTATCAGAACTCCACGCTGCTCCAGCATGTGGGCTGGTCGCTGTTCCGAGTGATCGCGGGATTTGTCGCGGGCGCGCTGGTGGGCATCCCGCTCGGCTATGCCATGGGGCTGTCGTCCTGGTTCCGCGGCTGGTTCGACCCGATCGTCGAGTTCATGCGCCCGGTGCCGCCGCTGGCACTGATCCCGCTGGTGATCATCTGGGCCGGCATCGGCGAGGTGGGCAAGGTCATCCTGCTGTTCCTCGCCGCGCTCTGGATCATGACCATTGCAGCACGATCCGGCGTCTCGGGGGTGCGCATATCCAAGATCCACGCGGCCTATTCGCTCGGTGCCTCCAAATGGCAGATCATGCGCCATGTGATCGTGCCGAACTCGCTGCCGGACATCTTCACCGGGGCGCGGGTCGCCATGGGCGTCTGCTGGGGCACGGTGGTCGCGGCCGAGCTGGTCGCCGCCGAAAAGGGGGCGGGCATGATGATCATGGTGGCCTCGAAGTTCCAGCTCACCGACATCGTGATCATGGGCATCATCCTGATCGGCGTGATCGGCTATGGCATCGACATCCTGATGCGCATGGCCGAGAAATGGCTGATCCCGTGGAAGGGCCGCGGCTAACGCCCGCGCCCGCGCCTTCCTGAGACCTTGGCGCCGTCCCTCGGGGCGGCGCTTGTCGTTCAGGCCAGCATGGCCCGCATCTCTTCGCCCGCAATCCGGCTGATCTGGGCACAGTCCTCGAGCGCGAAGGTCAGAGGCACCCGGACATCGCAGGTGGTCGCCAGCACCGCGCGGGTCCGGGGCAGATCGGGCTGGACCCCCAGATAGCGCCAGCTGTCGAAGCGGCTGGTGAAGGCCTTGGGCTCATCGGCGCCGAACCATTTGATGTCGACCCCGCGCGCGCCGCAGCGGGCGAGGAAATCGGGGATGCGCGTGGGGCCGAGCGCCTCGGCCCGGAACTGGAAGGACGAGCCCACATAGGCCTCGTGCTGCGCACGCTCGGGCACCACCACGCCCTCAATGGCGCGAAAACCCTCCTCGAGCACGCCGTAGCGCGCGTTCCACCGGGCGATGTTCTCCTCGAGCACCGGCAGCTGGGCGCGCAGGATCGCGGCCCGCAGATTGTCCATCCGGGCCGAGCAATTGGGCGCATGGAGGCGCACCTGGCGGAACACCTCCTCGTCTGGGATCGCACCATGGCTGCCGTAGAGCATGTAGGAGCCCGATCCCACCACCGCACGCGCCGCGATCTCGGGATCATCCGTGGTGAGGAACCCGCCCTCGCCCGAGTTCATATGCTTGTAGGTCTGGGTCGAGAAACAGGCCACATGGCCGAAATTGCCGGACCGGGTGCCGCTCCACCGCGCGCCCATGGTATGGGCGCAATCCTCGATCAGCGTCAGGCCGAAC
>JBCCZI010000064.1:0-23725 GCA_039187815.1 Pseudomonadota bacterium
CGCCAGGCGGGGCGCATCCCCCCCCCATCGGCCTCCGGCCGCGCCGGCGGGCTACGCCCCTGCGTACCCTATCAAGTGCCATAGCCTGGGATCCTCATGGACCGCTCCCAGCGGTGCATGCCGAAGACCAGCACCGCGACAAGCAGAATATAGGTGACGAACAGCAGCAGCATGGTCGGGTTCTGTGCGCTCGGGTAGTCATTCCAGATGCTGACTGATTGATAGAGCAGCTCGGGCACGGCGATGGCGAAGGCTTGCGTGGTCGTCTTGACCAGGTTCACCAGATTGTTGTTCAGCGCCGGCAGGCAGATGCGGAAGGCGAGCGGCAGCACCACATAGCTATAGGTTTGCAGGCGCGAGAACCCGAGGCTCTCGGAGGCCTCGCGGGTGGACTGGGGTACGGCTTCGATCCCGGCCCGGAATATCTCGACATTGAAGGCGCCGGCGAAGAAGGACAGCGAGATGATCGCCCAACCCACATTCGAGATGACCGGCACCTCGAGCCATCCATCCGGCGAATAGGTCGGCGTGAACTGACCGAGTGCGAAATAGAAGAACAACAGCTGCACGAAGGGCGGGGTGTTGCGGAAGAACTGGATGTAGCCCTGCACGATCGCGCGCGTGATGGCTGAACGCGCGCCTTGCATCCAGGCGCCGACGATGCCGATCACGACGGAGAGGATCACGCAGGCGATGGAGAGCTTCACGGTCATCCAGATGCCGGACAGGATCTTGCCCTGCTGACGCTCGTCATACATCCAGATGAAGTTCCAGCGCGGCGCGTCCTCGGCCAGCTGGCGGAAGAACTCTTCCATCACATCCCTCGATCCACGAACCCCGAGGCAACGTGCAACGGCCTTGGGCGATTGTCCAGACGCTCGCAGGGCTGGTACGTCACTCCTCAAAACCCGTGACGCTCTGGATCGCAACGACGTTGAGCGGCTTGGCAAAGCCTCTGAGCGGGATGGGGGACAGAGGCGTCGCCTCAACCCGGGTGTCCACATCGAGATAGGCGCGCTGGCTGGCCAGGATCTGGCCGTCCTCGGCCGCATCGCAGAGGCGCGAGGCGGCGTTCACTACGCTGCCGATCGCCGTGTAGTCGGTGCGCCCCTGGAGGCCGATCAACCCGAGCGTCGCAAACCCGCTGGCGACCCCGATGCCGAGGCCGATCTCGTGACCGCGGCGGCGCCAGGGCTGTTGTAGGTAGCTGAAGGTCTCTTGGATCTCGAACGCGGTTTTGACCGCATCCAGGGTCGGTTCCTTGCACGGCACCGGATCGTTGAAGAAGACCATCAAGCCGTCGCCAGCCCGGTAGCCGATGGTGCCGCCACGGGCCGCGACCCGGGCGCCGGCGCCGTCGTGGAAGCGCTCGAGCACCTCGATCAGTTCCTCGGGCTCGGTCGCCTCAGACAGCGCCGTGAAATTGCGCAGATCGCAGAACAGACATGCGATGTAGCGGCGGTGCGAACGGAGCAGATCCTGCTGCCCGTCCCCCACGACCAGATCAGCGATCTGCGGCGCCAGGAAATGCCGGAGCCGCCCTAGGCGCCCAATACGGTCTTGCTGCTCGGAGACCCGTTCGGCCAGTTGGTCGTTGAGCGCGCTGATCACGGCCGTCTGACGCTTCATCGTCTGATGGATATGCGACAGCAGCAGGTTCTGGTTCAGCAGCGTCGCGATGACCAGGATCACATAGGCGGCGGCCTCGATCTGCTCGCTGTAGCCGAGATAGAGGGTGCCGATCAGCGTCACGGCCGCTACTGCGCCCAAGCCGAGCGGCAGCTTGCCTCCGTGTTGGCGATGGTCGCGCAGCAGAAAGAACACGGCCACAAAGGCCAGGCCCCACATAAACACCGCTTGGGCATGCGGATTGAAGACAACGCCTTCAACGCCGAAGACCGACGTGCTGATGATCTCTGAGTAGCAGGTGGCCAGCGAACAAAAGGCCGCGATCACCGCGGCCGAGCCAACCGATCCGGTGTATGTCGGGCCGCGCTTGGCCTCTCGGGCGCCAGGCCCGGCCGGCCCGCTCTCCGAGGCCTCCATCGAGCAGTCGGCCCCGTCGGATCGATCGTCCATAGCCTAACGCCCCGCCCGTGCCCATCCAAATGCGGCGCCCAGGTCGGGCGCCGCGCAGGAGGCTCCGTCGTGCCTCAGATCATTCGAGCCAGTCGGCGTAGCGCTCGGCCTGGTCCTTGAGATACTGTGTCGGCTGAATGCCCCACTTCTCCTCGAGCGCGATCAGGGCGCCCGACTGGTGCCAGTTGTACTGCATGCCGGACATGAAGTGGCCAAAGATGCATTCCTTCTCGGCCACGGGCACGGCCAGACCCCAGGGATTGTCGTCTTCGGAACTCAGCGGCATCTCGAAATCGTCGTATTGCCCCGAGGACAGATCCGACATGATCGAGCTGTCATCATAGACCCAAGCGATGCACTTCTTGTCGCGCAAGGCCTGTTTCGCCTCGGCATTGCCGGTAAAGGCCACGATCTGCGCGCCATACCGCTCTTCGACGATCTTGTTGTAGAAGGCGCCCTGCTTGCCGCAGACCGGCTTGTCCCGCAGATCTTCCCAGGAGCTCATGCTGAGTGCCTTTGGCGCCATGATGTTGGTGCCCGAGGTGTAGTAGTTCGGCCCCGGGATGCCGACGATCTTGCGGCGATCTTCGCGGTCGGACATGGTCGCGATGAACATGTCGACCTTGCCCTGCTCGAGGAACTGCATGCGGTTCGAGGACTGCACCGCCACCAGCTCGACGTCGACGCCCATGGTCTCGGCCACGTTCTTGGCCATGTCGATTTCCATGCCGACCAGCTCACCGCTGTCGTTCCGGAAGCCCCAAGGCTTGTAGTCGGCCTTGACGCCGATCACGATCTTGCCGCGCTCCATCACCTTGTTCCAGGTGTCGTTCGTGCACTGGGCGGCCACCGCCGAGCCGGCGGCGAGACCTGCGATGAGGATCCCGGTGATCCCCGACTTCAATGCTGCGGTCATGTCTCAACTCTCCTGTTCGTGGAGCGCCAGGTCATGCCCGGGCCCCTTGTCACCCGTCCAAGACTGCGTGCAGCGGCCCAGGACCGCGCCATCTTGGCGGGGCTGCTCGGCATTGCAAGCATCGCCTGACGCTGCGTCGGGAAAACCTCTGGTCCCGCGCACAGCCTGCGCGCGGGCCGCTTAGCGCGCCTCGATAAGACCGCGGAGCGCGCCGATCGCAGCCTCGGCGTCCGGCACCACGGTCATGTAGCCGCGCACATTCGGCTCGACGAACCCTTCGGTCTCGATGTGCCGGAACAGGGCCAGCAGCGGGTCCCAATAGCCATTGGCGTTGACCAGCACCACGGGCTTGCCGTGCAGGCCAAGCTGGCGCCAGGTGAGCACCTCGATCAACTCGTCGAGCGTTCCAGGCCCCCCGGGCAGGGCCACCACCGCATCCGCGTTGTAGAGCATCAGCTTTTTGCGCTCGTGCATGGTTTCCGTGACGAACAGCGCGCTGACATCGCCCTTCTTGATCTCAAGATCGACAATGTGCTGCGGGATGATGCCCGTCACATGGCCGCCCGCCGCCATGGCCGCGGTTGCAGCCTCGCCCATCAGACCGACCTCGCCGCCGCCATAGACCAAACGGTAGCCCGCGGCGGCCAAAGCCGAGCCGAAGGCCCGTGCTGTCTCGACATAAACCGGCCGCGCGCCGGGGCGCGAGCCGCAATAGAGGCAAATGCTGTGCATTGTGGCTTTCCTCGCTCGGACTTCCGCGGCAGACTCGCCACCAAAGGACTCATTCCCGAGACCTTGTCCGAGTTCAAGAGGCGTCACGGAAGGCCATGCAACGGGGCTTGATCGCGGCATTTCTGGGAAGCGCGGTGGCGTTCGTCGCGCTCGCCGTCTGGCTTGTGCTCTCGGGGCGGCCCGGAGACGCGCCCGCGAGGGTGGAGGCGCCCGATCCGCAACCGGTCGCACCCCTGGCCGAAAGTGTTGAGCCCTCTCGGGACCAGATCTCGCCCGTTGAGCCGGCAGCCCCCGTTCCCGAACTGGCCGAGGTCACACCGCCCGCCGGTCCGGACCCTGATCAGACTGTGCTCGAGCTGACCGAGGACGTGCCCGACGTCGTCGCTCGGCCGCCGACGCCCGTTGAAGACACCACCCCAGCGGGACGAGAGACGTTGGTGATCGATGTGGTCCGGGTCGACCCCGAAGGCCGGACCGTGATCGCGGGGCGGGCTGCGCCGAGTACGCGCGTCGAGATCCTTTTGGATGGAGCGGTCATAGGCCGTGAGGACACGGACAGCACCGGCAGCTTCGTCAGCATTCTTACGTTGCCGCCAAGTGCTGAGCCACGTGAGTTGCGCCTGCGCAGCCCCTTGCCACCTGAGCAGGCTTGGCGGGCGCCCATGGGACCACCGATCCGGGCTGTTGTCGCCGACGCCGTGCCGGTTGCCGCTTCGGCTCCGGACATCGCCAATGCCGCCGAGGCGCCGGTCGCGCCCGCCGTATCGGACGGTGGCTCCGACCGCCCTGCCCAGGCCTCCCATTCCGCCGCGCCCCGTTGGATCAGTGTGGCGCCCGCTGGGCCAGTCGACCCGATCGGTTCCATCTTTCGGCCCGCAAACGTCTCTGGCGCCGTGGCGCGCAGTGATCCGGTGTCCGCGCAGCGGACTGCCAGTCGCCCAGATGCGCCGGTGCCCATTCCATGGCTGACGGTGCCCGAGCTGCGCCATCTCCCCGAGGCGGCGACCCTCGACGAGGTTGCGCCAAGTCATACGGCCCAGCCCGGTGCACCGATCTTTGGCCTGGACGAAAGCGATTTGGCGATCAGCGGACAGGCCAGTGACCCCCAGGCGCGGACCGCCGCACCGCGCGCGTTGTGGCGGCCTTTCGGTCCCAACCGTGCTTTGCGCCGCCCGCCCATGGTTGGGGAGGATGCGGTCTCGGCCGACGATTTGCCGCTGCCAGAGGGGCTGCGCCGCGTGCGGCCCGAGCTGGCGGGCCGTGCGGTTGGTCCGGTTTGGCGGCTGCCGCCCGGGGGCCGGGCATCCGACTGGCCCGACAGGTCAGGCCGGCGGTTGCAACCGGACGCGCGGCTGCGCCAAAGCGCGCCGCCCGCCGGTCCGCGCTTTGTTCCAGCAATCCCCCGCTATGGCGACGCGCCACAGCGCCCGCATGTCTTGCCGGGTCGCCCTGGTACCCTCGCGACGGCGCTGTCGGCGGAGATGATCACCCTGCTGGCCGCGGAGCCGCCGCGGCCGGCGCGCACCGTGCACATCGTGGCAATGGCCTCCGATGACAGCGCCGTTGGCGCCGTGCCCGCCGGGCCGGCTGCTCCTCCTACGCCGCGTCTGGGCCTGCCCGCGGCGCGCGCCGAGCTTGCCCCCTCTTTGGGCCATATGCGTCTGCGGGCCGCCGGCACGGTCCCCGAGCCCAGGCGATTGGTCCGAGCCTCGCCCAGGACGATCTCGGCCGGTTGGATCGCGCCCACTCAGCGACGGCGGTTGGTTGTCCCGGCCAAGCCGGATCTGGCGCCGCTGCTCTATCAGGAGCAGATCTCGGCGGCGGCGCGTTCCGCCGAGCCGCGCTTTGTCCTGAGCGCGCCGGTGCTGATCCTCCCGGTAGCGGGTACGGACCAGGCGCCGCTGTTGGTGCAGCCAAAGGCCGCCTCGGTTGCGGTGCTGCAGACGCCGGAGCCGCGGGCCCCTGGGCTGGTTGTCGAGAGCATGACCCATCCCGATGGCGGAGCCGTGACGGTCCGCGGCCATGCGCGGCCCGATCACGCCGTGCGTCTCTATGTGAACGCGCTTTACGAGACCGAGACGGCCGTTGCCCGCGATGGCAGCTGGATGCTCTCCATGCCGCGGGAGGCCGGCGAGGCGGCACGGCTGTTGCGGTTTGATGAGATCGATCGGAACGGTGCGGTCACCGCACGCGTCGAGGTGCCCTTTACCTACAGCCGGGGCGACGCCGCCTTGCGCCTCTCGCAGCGGGAGGTAGAGATCCAACGCGGTGATCACCTTTGGCGTCTGGCCGAACAGCACTATGGTGAGGGTTTACGCTACTCGCTGATCTTCGAGGCCAACGCGGAATTGATCCGAGATCCGGATCTCATATATCCCGGTCAGGTCTTTCGCGTGCCAGAGTTTGTGCCTGACACGGAGCCTCTGCAGGCGAGGACCCGCTAGCTGAGCCGCTCCTGGCTTGGCAAGACTGCGAAGGATCGCCCCCAATGCCCCGCCGCCGCCGCGACAACCCGGGAGCTGAGGGCAATCCGGATCTCACCATCCTTTTGCGCGCGGCCCCGGATCTCTGGCCGAAGGACCGCCCCGATCTGAAGGTGCGCGTCTGCCTGGCCCTCGGGCTCATGGTCATGGCCAAGGGCGCAATGCTGGTACTGCCGTTCTTTCTCAAGGCGGTAATCGATGCGCTCGGCCCGGATGCGGCGGCTCTGGCTGTGGCCGGGCCCGTCGGACTGGTTGTCGCCTATGGCGCCGTCCGCCTATTGGGAGTGGTGCTGCAGCAGGCACGCGACGCGGTCTTTTCCCGGGTCAGCCAAGAGGCCCTGAGGCGCCTGGCCTTACGCACCTTTGAGCATGTGCACCGCCTGTCGCTTGCTTACCATCTTTCGCGCCAAACCGGGGCACTCAGCCGTATCGTCGATCGCGGCGTGAAAGCCATCGACTTTCTCCTGCGATTCCTAGTCTTCAACATCGTGCCGCTGCTCATCGAACTGGTCGTCATCGCCGGCATTTTTTGGTGGGTGTTCGGTTGGGCCTACATGGCTGTTCTGGTCGCTACCATCGTGGCTTATGTGATTTTCACCTTCCGGGTCACCGAATGGCGCGTGAAGATCCGTCAGCAGATGAACCGGGACGATCAGGATGCGCATCAAAAGGCCGTCGATAGCCTTCTGAACTTCGAGACCGTCAAGTATTTCGATGCCAGCGGGCGCGAGGCCGAGCGCTATGACACTGCTCTGACGGCCTACCAGGGCGCGGCGATCAAGACCTCTTACAGCCTTGCGCTGTTGAACTCGGGACAGGCGCTGATCATTGCCGCCGGCACCGTCGGGGTCATGGCCATGGCTGCGGTGGCGGTGCTGGATGGCCGGCTGACGGTCGGCGATTTCGTGATGGTCAACGCGTTTATGCTCCAGATCACCGTTCCGCTGAATTTTCTCGGTACCGTCTACCGCGAGATCCGCCAGAGCCTGGTCGACATGCGCGAAATGTTTGTGCTGACCGATCGCGCGCCGGATGTGTTGGACCGCCGTGACGCGCCGGCCTTTCAATCGGGCGAGGGGCGGGTCGCCTTCCGCAATGTGCGCTTTGGCTATGAGGCGGGGCGGGTGGTGCTCGACGGGGTGGACTTCGAGCTGCCCGGCGGCGGTAAACTGGCGATCGTCGGCCCGTCCGGCGCGGGCAAGTCCACCATCGCCCGGCTGCTCTTCCGCTTTTATGACGTCGTGGACGGCGCGGTTGAGATCGACGGCCAAGACGTGCGCGCCGTGACCCAGGACAGCCTGCGCGCGGCCATGGGCGTCGTGCCCCAAGACACGGTGCTGTTCAACGACACGATCGGGTACAACATCGCCTATGGCCGCGCGGGCGCGACACTGGCCGACATCGAGGCGGCGGCGAAGGCTGCCCGGATCGACAGCTTTGTGGCCCGTCTTCCGGATGGCTATGACACGGTGGTCGGCGAGCGGGGTCTTAAGCTGTCAGGCGGAGAGAAGCAACGCGTCGCCATCGCCCGCACCATCTTGAAGAACCCTCGGGTCCTCGTGCTCGACGAGGCGACTTCCGCGCTAGACACCGGCACCGAACGCGAGATCCAGGCCGAACTGCGCCGATTGGGCGAGGGGCGCACCGTGATCATCATCGCGCATCGTTTGTCGACGGTGGTCGAGGCCGATGAGATCCTGGTGCTTGACCAAGGCCGTGTCGTCGAGCGGGGCACCCATGGCCGGCTGCTCGAACAGGCCGGCATCTATGCGCAGATGTGGTCAGCCCAGGAGGCGGAGCGCGATGCCTCGGTCTCCGCCAGTGGCCCGACCGAGCCCTCCGAGCCGGTGAGCCCTTAGCGCGGCCGCTCGCCAACGCGCCGGCCGCGCGGTTTGCGCTCGTGCCGGAATTAGTTGACGGTCAGAACCCCGCCGCGGCCCGATCCACCCTGCACCGACTGCGCCTCGTAGTTTCTGAGCGCGATCACCATCTGGTTGAACGCGTCCACAAAGGCTGCCACGGTCGCCTTGCCCTCTGGCGTGCGCGAGAAGCCGCCAAGCGCGCCACCCGCCGTGCTGCCAAAGGCACCGAGGGCAGCGCCGAAATTGGTGGCCGTCGAGCTCCCCTCCGATATCGAGAGCTGCACCTGGCTGCGGATGTCGAAGAGCGAGAGCGTGACGACCGAGTTCTTGGTCTGCAGCCCGCCCCCGATCGCAGCGCCGACGCTGCCGCCGATGATGCCGCCAAGGCCCGCCGCCAAAGCGCCCGTCGGGTCATCGTTGATGATGATCGCCGGCTCCAGGAAGTAGTCCGCTGCGACCCGCTGGCCCTTCTGCTGGTTCGAGCCCGCGCGAAATTCGCCCGAATTGCGCTGCTGTTGCGTGATCGAGGTCATCCGATCATCCAGGCGCTGGTTGCCGATCGAGGTGACGATAAAGCAGTTCGACTGCTGCGCGGCCAGACGGATCAACGGCTCGATCGTCGTGACCCCGGTGGTCTGGTACCAATACCCATACCATGCCCGGCTGCGCCCGTCGTCGACCGCCAGGGTCCCCAGCGTCTGGGCACAGCGCTCGAGGCGGCCTGCATTCACGCTCGATCCGCCGGCTGCGGCGCCCGATACGGCCGTGGTGCCGGTGCCCTGGGAGACCTGGCCACCCTGGCAGGCCGCGATTAAAACGGCGGCCGCGAGAACCCCGGCTATCTTGAAAGACTTTGCTGACATATCCACCTCTCTCATCATTCACTGCTCTCCGGCGGGCCACCTCGATTCGAGATTGCGGCGTGCCGAACCTTCGGGGACTATATCGGAAGCGGTCGATCTTGCGAGACGATCTGTTTGTTGTTTGGAGAAACATGATGCGCATTGGAATTATTGTGCTGGCCGGCGTGGCGCTCGGCGTGATGGGCTGCCAGCAGACCACGGCCGACAGCGGCCCGGCCGGACCGGGAACGATCGAGCTTTGCAATTCCCAAGGCTGCGGCACGGCACCGGCGGACATTGCGACCTTCGACCCCTCCAGCGCCGTGGAACCGACGGATCCGAACGGCATCCTGCCCGTCTTGGTCGCCGAGGCGGAGGCGGATCCGCGGGCCGCCTTCGATCTCGGCATGCGCTATATGCGAGGCGACGGGATCCGGCGCGATCCGTTCCAAGCGCTCCGCTGGATGCATGATGCGGCCGAGATGGGGGATCTCCGGGCCCAGTCTGCGCTTGGCCGGATCTATTTGACCGGGCTCGAGGAGATGGGTGCCGACTACAACGAAGCGCACAAATGGCTGACCGTTGCGGCCAGCCGGGGCGATCGAGAGGCCAGCGAACTGGCCCGGGCGGCCCAAGACAAGCGCGCAGAGGAACAGGCCTTCCAAGACGCTCTGCGCCGCTGGCGCGAGGTTTATACCAAGACCTATTGGTATGGCAGCCGCTATTACGGTTATTACGACTATGGCGATTGGGGTTACTACAATGGCCGGTACAGCCGGCGCCACGTGTACCGGTATTACTGAGCCGGGTTACTCGGCCGCACGGATCGACTGCGCCGGGTTGGCGATGGGTTCGGGCCGCGGGGCTGGGTGCTCCCATTGGATCTCGGGCAGCGGCTGGCGGGCCAGAGCGCGATGCTCACGGCGATCGCGCCAGTAGGGTCTGAGTCTCGCGGCCGGCGATACCGTCGCGCGGAGGATCTCAAAGACCCACCGCCCGCCGCGATAGGCTCCCAGCGTCACCCATTCGCGCAAGGCGAGCGCCGCCGGCGTCACCAAGAGCGTCAGCACGGTCGCCGTGCCGAGGCCAAAGACCACGGCCGTGGCCAGCTGCACCCACCACAGCGCCGTGGGCGCGCCCGTGGCCAGCGTGCCCGTGCCGAAATCGAAGCTGGTCGCCAGCATCATCGGCAACAATCCCGCGATGGTCGTGATGGTCGTCAGCAGCACCGGGCGGATGCGGTCTTCGGCCGTCTTCACGATCGCCTCGAGCCGGTTCATCCGGCGCGCATAGTCCTGGAAGGTGTCGATCAGCACGATGTTGTTGTTGACGACGATCCCGGCCAACGCGACGATGCCGGTGCCGGTCATGATGATCGAGAACTTTTGGCCCATCACCAGCATGCCCACCAGGACACCGGCGACCGAGAGCACCACGGCCGAGAGCACCAGCAGCGCGTTGTAGAGCGAATTGAACTGCGCCAGCAGGATCACGAACATCAGACCGAGCGCGCCGGCAAAGGCCTTGCCCAGGAAGGCCATGCTCTCCTCCTGCTCCTCCCGGTCGCCGGTGAACTGGGCGCGGATGCCTTCGGGAAAGGGGCGCTCCTCCTCGATCCACCGCTCCAGCGCCTCGATGGTCGCGATGTCCGAGGTCTCCGCGTCCACATCGGCGCGCACCAGATAGAAGCGCTCGGTGTCGCGGCGGTTGATCACCTCGAGTTTCGGGGCGGCCTCGCGCGTCACGAAGTTCTCGAGCGGAACGAGCCCCCGATTGGTCGACACGCGAAGCGTCTCGAGCGTCGAGAGATGGCGATACGGCTCGGGCAGGCGGGCGCGGATGTCGATCTTTTCATCCGCGCCTTCAACGCCCATGGTGTCGAGCAGAACGCCGCGGGTCACAAGCTGCACCATCGGGCCGATCGTGGCGATGTCGGCGCCATAGCGGCCCGCCGCCTCGCGATCGACGGTTAGGCGCCACTCGATCCCAGGCAAAGGCAGGGTGTCGTCGATCTGGACCAAGCCAGGCATCGCCTCAAACTTGGCGCGTGCGATGATCGCCGCCTCTTTGAGCGCAGGCCAGTTGTCGCCTGCGACCAAGAGCTGGATCGGCTTGCCCTGCTGCGGTCCGTCTTCTTGCTTGATCAGCTCGGTGTAAGCTCCCGGCAAGGTGCCGATGCGGCGGGTAACTTCGTCCAAAATGGCCTGGCCGGGGCCACGCTCGCTCCAGGGCGCGAGCTCGATCAGCAATGTGCCGACGCTGTCCGAGGGCGCATCGCCCACGGCGCCCAGATCGACGCCACCCGATCCGGCCGTGGCGAAGACGGCCACAATCCCGTCGATGCCGGCGATGCGTTCTTCGGCCATCCGAACCAGCCTATCAGCCTGCGCCAGGCTGAGATTGCCGCGCGCGCGGACATGGACGATCGCCCGATCGGGATCTGTCTCGACAAAGAACTCAACGCCGTTGTTGTTCTCGCCATAATACTGCAGCACGCCGACCATGGCGGTGATGGCCAGACCCAAGGCGACCAAGGGGCCGATGGGGTTCATCACCGCAAGCGCAACAAAGCGCCCGAACGGGGTGCGGCCCTTGCGCGGCGGCTCGACTTGGCTCGCGACGGCCGTGGGTCGAAGCGCGCGGGTCACCCGGCCGAGCACGCCGCCGATCACCGGCAGATAGATCAGCGCCACGATGAGCGATCCGGAGAGCACGAAGATCAGGGTCACCGGAAGCTGTCCCATGAATTCGCCGGGCATGCCGGGCCACAGCAGCATGGGCAGAAAGGCGCACAAGGTCGTCGCGGTAGACGATGCGATGGGCCAGAACATGCGCCGGGCGGCCGCGGTGTAGGCGCGCATGGGCCCCTCGCCGCGTTTGATCAGCTTGTCGGCATGCTCCACGACCACGATGGCGCCGTCCACCAGCATGCCCACGGCCAGGATCAAGCCGAACATGGTCATGTTGTTGACCGACATCCCAAGGGCGGCCATCAGCCCGAAGCTGAGCAGGAACGAGCCTGGGATCGCGATGCCCACCAGCAGCGCCGAGCGGAACCCGAGCGCCGCCAGCACGACGATCATCACCATGATCATTGCCGTGATCACCGAGTTCTCTAGTTGGCCGACCATATCCTCGACGCTCGCGCTTTGGTCCATCGAGAAATCGACGCGGACTGCGCGCTGCAACGGCTCGGGCCATTTGCCGGTGCTCTCGTCCACCAGCGCGCGCACGGTCGCGACGGTTGCGATGATGTTTTCGCCAATGCGTTTGCTGACCTGCAGCGAGACCGAGCGCTCGCCGTTCAGGCGTGCGCGTCCGACAGGATCCTCGAAGGTGCGTCGGATCTCGGCCAGATCACTCAGGCGCACCACGCGGTCGCCCGAGACCTTGATCGGCAGGTCGGTCACATCCTGTGGCCGCTCGAAGGCGCCGGGCACGTTGACCTGGAAGCTGGCGGTCCCGCTCTCGACGCTGTCGGCAGCGACCAGGCGATTGTTGCGCGCCACCGTCTCGAGCAGCGCCTCGGCGGTGATGTCGTAGCTCTCCAGCTTCAGCGGATCGACCAGGACCTCAATCATCTCCTCGCGGTGCCCAGACAATTCCGCCTCGAGCACGGCCGGAAGGCCCTCGATATCGCGCTGCAGGTCCTTGGCCAGGTGGAGCAGGGTGCGTTCCGGCACCTCGCCCGAAAGCGAGACGACGAAGATCGGGAATTGGCTGAGATTCACCTCGGTGATCGTCGGCTCTTCGGTGTTGTCGGGGAACTCGGCCTCGGCCCGGTTCACCAGCGCGCGCACATCGGCGATGGTCGCGGCCTTGTCCCAGCCAAAGTCGAACTCAAGCAGCACCGCGGCGTGGTCGACCGCGCCATAGGCGGTCATCTCGACCAAACCCTCGAGCCCGCGCAGCTCTTGTTCGAGCGGCTTGACCAGGAAGCGCTCGCTGTCCGCAGCCGAGACGCCTGGCAGTCCGACCGAAACGTAGAGCACGGGGATGTCGATGTCCGGCTCGCCCTCCTTGGGCAGAGAGACATAGCTCACCAGTCCCGCCGCCAGAGACACCAAGCAGAGGGCGAGGACCATGCGTGCGCGCTCGGCGCACCAGCCGATCAGATCCGCCATGGCGTCACCCCAGATCGTCCCAGCTGGCGGGCACAGGCTCGATCGCGCCGCCATTGCGCACGAATTCCTGGCCGATCACGATGACCCGAGCCAGTTCGGGCAACCCGGCGATCCAAACCGCATCGGGGAGATCTTCGAGCACGGCGATCGGGACGAACTCGGCATGCCAGCCGCCGCCCCCTGCGGGACCATCGGTAACCGCGAGGCGAACCCCAAGCCGGCCTTCGTCATCCAGCGTCAGCGCCGACTGGGGCACGCGGTGGGCGTGCACGATCGGCAGCGGCAGGGACAGCTCTGCGGTCATGCCGTCGCGGATCCGGCCCTCGGGATTTGTCAGCGTTACCTCGACCTCATAGGTGCGGGTGTCGGGGTCGGCCACCCGCGAGATGAACGTGATCGGTCCAGCCGCCAGCGCTCCGGTCACCAGGCGGACCTCCGCATCATCGCCGAGGGCAAGCTGGTCAACCGATTGCTCCGAGACATAGCCGGCTGCCTTAACCGTCGACAGATCCACGACGGTGGCGCAGGGCTCGCCGATGTCCAGACGCGCGCCCAGTTCGGCCGTATCGCTCTCGAGATGGCCGGCAAAGGGTGCCCGGATCTCGAGCCGGCGCACGTCCAGCTCCATCTGATCCACCCCCGCCTGGGCCGCTTCAAGCTCGGCGAGCCGGGCCTTGCGGGTCGTCTCGGCGGCGAAACCTTTAGCCGAGAGGCTCTCGGCGGCGGCGGCCTCCGCTTCGGCTTCGGCCAGCTTCGCCTCCGCTTCGCGCAGCTGCGCCGGGCGCGGGCCAGGATCGATCCGGCAGAGCACGTCGCCCGCCTCGACCTTGGCGCCGCGTCGCCGCGGGTCCGAAATCACGAGGCCCGCCGTCTCCGCCTCGACTTCGACCCGGCGCGAGGCCATGGTCCGGCCCGCGACCAAGAGACGGCCGCTCCGAGGCTCGGCCGAGACGTCGAGCACGACAACGCGCACGGGCTCCGCCGCCACCGCGACCGACGGCCCGAAGAACAGAGCAAAGATCGCCAGCAACAGGGCTGGGGTGTGAGGTCGTTTCGTCATGGGCATCCAACGCGGCGCAGGGTTTGTTCCGTCTTCGCTCTTTGCCGTGCCACTGTCGCCCCGACAACCAGCGGGTGTGAGCGTCCCACGGTCTGTGTCGTACCGCATATGGGAGAGGCCTGTCGAGATCGCAAACTTTGCTATTGTAAGCGCCCTGTGACAAATGTGTCCAGTTTCCCTTACGTCGCTTGCGGTTCGGCTCGCAGCGCGGATGGTCGAGGCCCTTGACCAGCGCGCCCGGCTTCCGAAAACACGGAGATCGGCACAACGGCCACGGAGAGCCCCCATGTCCACGCAAAGCACGATCTCGAAGCGCGGCGCGATCGCCGACCCAGACGCTGCCGCCAAGCGCAAGCGGATGACCGTCCCGGCTTTCACGGCGCGCAAAGGCGGAGATCCCTTGGTCTGCCTCACTTCCTACACCGCCCATGTGGCACGCATTTGTGATGAGGTGTGTGACCTGCTGCTGGTGGGAGACAGCCTCGGCATGGTGATCCACGGCATGCCGAACACCTTGGGCGTGACGCTCGAGCACATGGTCATGCACGGTCAGGCGGTTGTGCGCGGGGCCGACAAGGCGTTGGTGGTTGTCGACATGCCCTTCGGCTCGTTCGAGGAGAGCCCGGAGATCGCCTTTCGCAACGCGGCCCGGGTGATCAAGGAAACGGGCGCCCATGCGGTGAAGCTTGAGGGCGGGGTGGAGATGGCGGCCACGATCCGCCACCTGACGCGGCGTGGGATCCCGGTGATGGCCCATGTGGGCCTGATGCCCCAGGCCATGAACACGGCGGGAGGGTTCAAGGCGGTGCGCGAAGAGTCGCAATTCGATGCGGTCATCGCCGATGGCTACGCGGTGCAGGACGCTGGCGCCTTTGCTGTCGTGCTGGAAGGGGTCGCGCCCCCGCTGGCCGACCAGCTGACCGAAGTGTTGTCGATCCCGACCATCGGCATTGGCGCTTCGGCTCGCTGTGATGGCCAGATCCTGGTGTTCGAAGACATGGTGGGCCTGATGCCCCGCGTGCCGACCTTCGTGAAGCGCTATGGCACCATGGAGGAGATGATGAGCGCGGCCGTCTCTCAGTATGCCGAGGAGGTTCAGGCCCGCACCTTCCCCGCCGAGGAACACACCTACAAGTCGAAACCCTAGCGGCGTTGCGCCATCTGGCGTGGTGTCTGCCCTCTTGGCTGGGCTGCTCAGGCACCAGATCTTGTGCCCGTTGCACGGGCCGACTCACCATGGCCTGCGGCGTCACCGATCTGCCACAGCTCGATCCTCAGGCCACGCCAATTGTTGCAAGTCCCGCATAAGTCCGTATCATGGCCATGCAGAAAAAACTAACTGAGGCAGTGTGATGATCCTAATTCTTAAGAGCGTGCTTTCGGTTCTCGGAACCGCCCTCGCAATTGCGACGGGCTGCGAGATCTAAGGCAAACGACCGGTCCAAGCCGGAATCAGGGACGCAAATGGGCCGCGGCGGGTCGAGCACTGCCGCGGCCTTCGCTTTGTCGGGCCTTGCCGCGGGATTGCCATGGTTTGCGCGGGAATTGCCGCGATCCGGTCCCGCTCGCGCCAAACGGACGGGCGAGGTTGAGTGCATCGGATCAGCCTAGGAGGTGTCGGAATGACCCAGCTTGCCAATGTTCTGCGTGCGATTGCCCTGTCCGCTCTGACCGTTCTGCTCGTCGCGACGGGGGCCGATCTCTGAGCCGAAAGGTTCTCAGGCCATAAGACGCGCATCGAACGGGTACTTTGTCAGGTTCTCATAACCGGTCTCGGTGACGAGAACCTGGTCCTCGAGCTTGATCGAGAAGGTGCCCGGCAGGTGCTGGATCAGCACCTCGACACAAAGCATCATCCCGGGCTTGAGCACCACGTCAAACGCGCCCTCGCGGAAGTCCTCGGGGTACGCCACCAGCGGCCACTCATCGCACAAACCCACCCCATGCATCTTGCACCCATAGCGGCCCTTGACGAACTCCTCGGGCAGCATGTGCCCGCCAAAGGTCAGCTCCGTCAGACTCACACCTGGGCGCATCATCTCCATGTTCGTCAT
The DNA here is from genome assembly GCA_039187815.1 of Pseudomonadota bacterium. Lineage (GTDB taxonomy): Bacteria > Pseudomonadota > Alphaproteobacteria > Rhodobacterales > Rhodobacteraceae > Thermohalobaculum. The sequence continues at coordinate 16,153 of JBCCZI010000064.1, forward strand.
GATGTGCTCATGGGCGATCTGGTACTGCCGACGCATCTCCGGGGTCGGGTCCGGATCGCCGATCCACCAGGTGCGCGAGATATCCGCACACATGCCGTAGCAGCCCACCAGATCGGTATCGAGTCCGCAGATCTCGCCGTTCTGGATGATCCGCGGCCCGCATTCCTGGAACCAGGGGTTGGTGCGCTGCCCGGAGGCAAAGAGCCGCGTCTCGATCCATTCACCGCCGCGGCGGATGTTCTCGGCATGCAAAACCGCCCAGACATCGTCTTCGGAGAGGCCCGGTTTGCAGGCGCTCTCCATGACCGCCATAGAATTTTCGCAGGCCAGCATGGCACAGCGCATGGCCTTGATCTCGTCCGGGCCTTTGATCGAGCGCGCGCGTTCGGTGACCGCTTCGCCTTCGTGGAGCTCAAAGCCGGCGGCCTCAAGCGCATGCGCCCCGTGCAACAGAATCTTGTCCACAGCAAGTCGGCGGTTGTCGCCAACCCGGGCGCGGATGACTTCGTCGATCTGGTCGGCAAAGGCACGCGCTGCATCCTCCGAGCGATCACCGGTGGCAAAATAGAAGAAGCCCGCGCCGCCGCGCACCTCTTTGACCAGCGGATTGTGCTGGGAGAGGAAATAGAAGCTCGATCCTTTGTACTCCCACAGCACCATGTGCCCGTCGGCACAGACCAACAGCGCGCGGAACGGGTTGTGGGCGTTCCAAAGCTGCATGTTGGTGCTGTCGGTCGCATAGCGGATGTTGAGCGGATCGAAGACTAAGAGCCCCCCGAGGTCTCGCCGCCGGATCTCGGCCACCAGCCGGTTGAGACGCCAGGCCCGCATGGCCGGCAGATCCGGAAGGGCGAGCCCCGCCTCAGCCCATTCTGTATAGGCCAGATCGGTGGGCCCAATCTCGGCCCGGTCCGGATCGGAAGGCGTGTTGTCGCCTTTCATCAGCGGGCGGCTCGGATCGATCTTGCGCGATAGGGCGTAGTGTTCGTTCATGGCGTGCTCCCAGGTCTCGAACTCACGCTGCCATGGCGGCGGATCGGATCTGTTCCGTTTGCGGCAGGCGGTGTCGCAGATGGCGCGCGCTGCCCTCCGCGTTGGGATGCGCGTCGCGGTGCGCCCCAAGACCGCCGTGCTTGACGACTCTCCGCGCGCTGGCGAAGACAGCGCCATGGACCCTGTGTCGGCACAGTATGAGGCCTTTCCCTATCCCGCCCGCGATCCGGCCGATGAGGCGGTGCGCTTGATCGAGGGCTCGCCCTCGCACCCACTCGAGATCGACCACTACCTCTATCGTGGCCAGCGGGACTGGCGCGCGCCGTTTCGAGCGTTGGTCGCCGGCGGCGGCACCGGAGATGCGCTGGTCATGCTGGCCCAGAAGCTTGCGGACATCGGATGTCCGGCTGAACTCACCTATCTCGATCTCAGCCGGGCGTCGCGATCGGTCGCCGAGGCGCGGATGGCGGCGCGTGGCCTGTCCGCGCGCTTTGTCACCGGGGATCTTCTCGAGGCTCCAGATTTCGGCCCGTTCGACTACATCGACTGCTGCGGCGTGCTGCATCATCTCGAGGATCCGGATGCGGGCTTTGCCGCCCTGGCGCGCGCCCTGGCGCCGGGCGGAGGGATGGGCCTTATGGTCTATGCCCCCTATGGCCGCATAGGGGTCTATATGCTGCAGTCGGCCTTTCGGCGGCTGATGCCAGGATCGGACCCTGCGCCGCGTCTCGCGCTGGGGCGCGCGGTGATGGAGACGTTGCCTCCGGCCCACTGGTTTCGCCTCAACCGCTATCTTGGGGATCATCTGCAATCGGATGCTGGGTTTTACGATCTGCTGCTCCACGGTCGCGACCGGTCATTTGCCGTGGGCGCGCTGGATGCGGCCCTGGCGGCGGCGGATCTGACGCGGATCGCCTTCACCGAGCCTGCGCTCTACGACCCGGCGCGGCTGTTGCCCGATCGGGCGGAGATCCGCACCCGCCTCGCGGCCATGCCGGAGCCTGAGCGGGCGGCCCTGGCCGAGGAACTGTCCGGCGCGCTCAAGACTCACACGCTCTATGCGGCGCGAGAGGGTGAGGCCGAGGGTCGGATGGCCCTCGCCACCTCGGCCCAGGCCGTGCCGCATCTGCGTGGGGCGGCGCCCGAGGCCATGGCGCGCGAGGTCGCCAAAGGGGCAGGCCTCACGGTAGCGGCCAATGGCACGCCGATCACCTTGGCCCTGCCGCCCGAGGCCGCACGCGCGATCGCCCTGATCGATGGGAGGCGGAGCCTCGGCGCTTTGGCCGAGCGGCTGAGCCGCGACTGGATGAGCTTTGCTCCAGCCTGGGTGGTCCTGCACCGCGAACTCTGCAGCGTCAATCTTCTCCACTACAGCCGTGGAGCGCGGGTATGAGTATCCCCTGGCTGCTCGACCGGCCTCCCTATCTGCCGTTCCTCGAGCCACGGACGGCGCGCCCGCCGGGATTGATGCCCCTGGGTGCGGCGCCTCTGGTCGCGGCAGACCCGGATTTTGCCGCACAAATGGCCGAGCGCGCTCGGCTGTTGCGCGCGGTGCCCGATACGGTGCTGGCCTGCTTGCCCGACGGACACGCGCTCGCGGCCGAGCTTTTGGACCATGTGATCGCCGCCACACGCCATCCCTTTGCCTGGCAGGACGGGACGTGGCTGCGGCCTGATGGCGAGGCGGTGCCTGTGGACCGGGGCCGGCCGCTCGAAAGCCTGGGGCGTATGACGGCAGAGGACTGGTGCCTGCTTTGCCCTGGCCCGGCCGAGTACCGTCTGGTCGCAGCCGTCTTGTGCTTTCCATCGCGGTGGTCGCTGGCCGAGAAACTCGGGCGGGCCCTGACCTCGATCCATGCGCCTGTGCCGGATTATGCCGGCGACCTCGCGCGCCGGGTCAATCGGATGTTCGAGGCGCTTCGGCCCGAGCGCCCCGTCTGGCGGGTGAATTGGTTGGTCCATGCCCAAAGTGCGCTGCATCTGCCGCTGCGCGAGGAGGAGAAGGTCGCGCGAGAACGGATCGGGCCCGAGACCCCGCTCTATCTGCGCACCGAACGCCAGACGCTCAGCCGCTTGCCCAGGACCGGGGCGGTCGCCTTTGGCATCAAGACCTCTCTGTCGCCGCTCGAGGCGCTGTCCGCGCCCGAGGCGGCGGCTCTGGCGCGGGAACTCGGAGCGCTCGAGGCGCCGACAATCGCCTACCGCTCGGGCGGCGATCTGCAAGCCGAGGCGTTCCGCCGGTTGGCGAATATGGCTGGACAGGCCACGGCGCTCGGGCCATCCTGCGATTAATTGAACGAACGTTCACAAAAGACAGGGGAGGAGCATGGCGGACGAGATCGTGATCGCCGGCGCGGCGCGGACACCCATGGGCGGTTTCCAGGGGGAACTCGCCGGTGCAACGGCGCCGGAGCTGGGTGCGGTGGCCATCCGGGCGGCGCTCGAGCGGGCGGGGATCGCGCCTGGAGACGTGGATGAGCTGCTGATGGGCTGTGTTCTGCCGGCCGGTCAGGGTCAAGCGCCGGCCCGCCAGGCGGGGTTTGGCGCCGGGCTGCCCAAAGAGGTGCCCGCCACCACGCTCAACAAAATGTGCGGCAGCGGCATGAAGGCGGTGATGGTCGCGACCGATCAGCTGCGTGCTGGCAATGGCCGGGTGGTGGTGGCTGGTGGCATGGAGAGCATGACCAATGCCCCTTACCTTGTGCCCAAGATGCGGGCTGGCGCGCGCATCGGCCATGCGGAGATGAAGGACCACATGTTCCTGGACGGGCTCGAGGACGCTTATCAGGAGGGGCGTCTGATGGGCTCCTTTGCCGAGGACTGTGCCGAGCGCTATCAGTTCACCCGAGAGGCGCAGGACGCTTATGCGCTCGCTTCGCTGGACGGTGCCCTGGCGGCGCAGACCAGCGGCGCCTTTGAGGCGGAGATCGCACCGGTGACCATCGCGACCAGGAAGGGCGCAGTGGTGGTGGCCTCGGATGAGCAGCCCCGCAATGCGCGGCCAGACAAGATCCCTGGTTTGCGCCCGGCCTTCAAAGCGGACGGCACGATCACCCCGGCGAATGCCTCGTCGATCTCCGACGGTGCGGCCGCCCTGGTGCTGACGACGTCGGCCGAGGCGGAGGCGCGCGGTGTGACGCCTCGGGCCCGGGTGTTGGCCCATGCATCGCATGCCCAGGAGCCAGGTTGGTTCACCACCGCTCCGATCCCGGCGATCCGGCGTGTGCTGGCCCAGACAGGTTGGAGCGTCGACGACGTCGCCCTTTGGGAGATCAACGAGGCCTTCGCCGTCGTGCCGATGGCCGCGGCGCATGAGCTCGGCATTCCGCGGGACCGCTTGAATATCCGCGGCGGCGCCTGTGCTCTGGGCCACCCGATAGGGGCCTCGGGTGCGCGGATATTGGTGACCTTGCTGGCGGCCCTCGAGCAGACCGGCGGGCGCCGCGGCGTTGCTAGCCTCTGTATCGGTGGGGGCGAGGGCACCGCGGTGGCGATCGAGCGTCTTTGATCGCTCCTGCAGTCCCGAGGCCCTGGAACCCACCTGCATCTGCGCTAACGTGAGGCGCGCGGTGACGCCGCGCCCACTGACCCAGAGATCAACCGCAGGAGACCCGTGATGCGCATCCCCTCATTGGCTGTCTTGGCCTCGGCCGCCCTCCTAGCCAGCCAGCCTGCCGAAGCCGCGACCTGGAAGATCGACCCGGCCCATGTGACCGTGGCCTTCAAGGTCAGCCATATCGGCTTTGCCGACACCCTCGGGATCTTCCGGGAGGTCGAAGGCACGATCGAGTATGATGAGGACACCAAGACGCTCGGCGATGTGCGTGTGACCATCGATCCGGTCAGCGTCTGGACCAATCACGACCGCCGCGACGCGCATGTGCGCAACAAGGATTTCCTGCACGCCGAGGCGCATCCCGAAATCGTCTTTGTCGCGACCGGGTCCGAGCAGACCTCGGACACCGCAGGCACTGTGTCGGGAGACCTGACCCTGCGCGGCGAGACGCGCCCGATCACCCTGGACGTCACGCTCAACAAGATCGGCGAGTATCCCTTTGGCCATAAGAAACGGACGATTGGTGCCTCGGTGACTGGGGTCATCAAGCGCAGCGAATTCGGGATGACCTATGCGCTTGGCGGCATCGTGGGCGATGATGTCGAGGTGATGATTGAAATCGAGGCGGTGCTCGAGGACTGAGCATGCGTCCGCCGTTGCCAAGGGAGGCCGCGATGAAATCGGTAAAAGACATGGTGGCCGCGGCGAATGCCGAGGTCGAGCACGCGCCAGCGGCGGAGATCTTGGATCTGCACGGCGCGGAGGGGGTGACCTTTGTCGACCTCCGCGACGTGCGCGAGCTCGACCGCGAGGGCATGATCCCAGGCGCTTTTCATTGTCCCCGTGGCATGCTGGAGTTCTGGATCGACCCCGCCTCGCCTTATGCCAAGGCGCAGTTCCAGGCCGGCGAGCGCTATGTCTTCTATTGCGCCAGCGGGTGGCGCTCGGCGCTATCGGCCAAAGTGGCGCAAGAGATGGGGCTCGAGGGCGTCTCCCACATCTCCGACGGCTTCAAGGGCTGGAAGGATGCGGGCGGCGCCGTGGGCGAGCGCCCAAAGAAGAGCTGACATGCGGTCCGGAAAGGACGCCTACGATGCGGTCGTCGCGCTGGCAGGGTTCGTGGGCAACACCTACACGATCCATGTTTCGGTCCTGGCGGCAATCCTTGGTGGGCTGGTCACGGCGAGCGTTGGCAGTGTTCCCATCGGCTGGGAGATCCGTGCGGTCCTGACAGGCCTCTATCTCTTCGTCGGCCTCTCGTCCCTGGTCTTCCTGTTCGACCTCTATGCACGGATCAACGCCGCCAATCTGATCGCGCGCCGGCTGATGCTGCAGGATCTCGGCGCCGTCGAGGGATCCGAAGAGGCCGCGGCGGTCGAGGCCATGACCCGGCCCGTGCGCGGCTATGTGTATCGCCTGATGTTTCCGATCATCGTACTGATCTTCACGGCGATGATCTGGCTATTGCCATCTGCGCCCTCGGCGAGTGGCTGACCGAGGGGAGAGACCCATGCTGACCGAAGAACAGATCATGATCCGCGACATGGCGCGCGGCTATGCCCAGGACCGCCTGGTGCCGACGGCGGCCGCGCGCGAGAGGGCAGGCGCGATTGAGCCTGAGGTGGTCGCGGAGCTGACGGAGCTCGGTTTTCTTGGGATGACGATTTCACCCGATTGGGGCGGCGCTGGTGCAGACTATGTCGCCTATGCGCTCGCGCTGATGGAGATCGCGGCGGGGGACGGCTCGGTCTCGACGCTCGTATCGGTGCACAATGCGCCCGTATGCACGGTGCTCGACCGGTTCGGGTCCGAGGAGCAGAAGGAGCGCTGGTTGCGGCCGATGACCGAAGGCGGCCGGGTGGGCTCCTTCGCGCTTACCGAGCCCCAGGCCGGGTCCGATGCCTCGAACCTCCGCAGCCGTGCCGTGCGTACGAATGAGGGCTACACCGTCGACGGCGCCAAGCAATTCATCTCCTCCGCAAGGATAGGTTGGGCGTCGGTGTTGTTTGCCGTGACGGATCCCGACGCCGGCAAGCGGGGCATCTCATGCTTTGTCGTTGAGAACACGACACCCGGGTTCGAGGTTGTCCGCGTCGAGGCCAAGCTCGGCCAGAAGGCGTCGGACAGCTGTGCGCTTGCCTTTGATGGCATGCGGGTGCCCTTCGAGCAGCGGATCGGGGAGGAGGGACAGGGCTATGCCATAGCGCTCAGCTCGCTCGAAGCGGGCCGGATCGGGATTGCCGCCCAGGCGGTGGGGCTGGCTCAGGCGGCCTATGCTCGGGCGCTGGCCTATGCCCAAGAGCGCACAGCCTTTGGCGGACCCATTTTCGATCTCCAGGCCGTGCAGTTCCGGTTGGCCGAGATGGCGACGGATCTCGAAGCGGCGCGGCAACTGGTGCTGAATGCCGCCGGGATGAAGGACCGCGGCGAGCCCTGCCTCAAGGAGGCGTGCATGGCCAAGCTGTTCGCGGCGCAGGCCGCTGAGCGTGTGACCTCCGAAGCGATCCAGGTGCTGGGCGGCTATGGCTACCTGGCGGATTACGAGGTCGAGCGGATGTATCGCGACCAGAAGGTCTGCCAGATCTATGAGGGCACGAACGACATCCAAAAGCTGATCATCGCGCGGCAAATCCGCGACTGATGCGGTTCTGATCGGCGAGGCGCGCTTGCCTACCAGCGCCATGGTTGCGAATTCCCAGGTCTGTGATTGTCGTCACGGCCCATGAGGCCCCGCGGCGACAAAGTGGCAGCGAGAACGCTGCCTTGGCCGAGGAACTGCCCATGACCTTCGAGACCAGCGCCCGGCCCCGCCGCGGGGTTTGGGGAGACCTTGGAGATGGCTTGTTGAGAGCCGAGGGGGTGTTGAATGGCGGGCGCGGAGCGCGGAGGCGGTCCGGGCGCGGGGACCTCAGATGTCGGAGCGCCCGGAGGGCCTGGAGCGCCCGCGTCCGCCATTCAACACCCCCTCGGCTCTCAACAAGCCATCTCCAAGGTCCCACCAATCCCCGCGGCGGGGGCGGGCGC
>JBCCZI010000065.1:0-23713 GCA_039187815.1 Pseudomonadota bacterium
AGAACACGGAGACGAAGATCGAGGGAAAGCGACTTCGACATGCCTGCCGACCTCCTCCTCCGGCAGACAGTCCGAAGCAGACCCCGCGCCCAAAGAAAACCCCAACCCAACCCAGCCCAATCACCTCAAACCTCGCTCTAGTTGGGGCCGATCATCCGTCCCCGTAAGAACAAGCGGAACGCCTCGTCGGAACCGTCACCCTGGTGGCCAAAGCGTTCGGCGCCCCACTCGACGCTTGGCAGACTGCCATCGATGCCAGTCTCTGGGGCCTGTTGAACGGGGTGGACGCCTTGCTGACGGCTCGCCAGGGATCACCAATCCGCTTCGGCCCCGACCCTGGAGTGCATGTGGCGCGTGTGCGGGCTCGGGATTCCAAAATCCTCTGGCCCGATCAGGTCGCACCTGAGATGGATGCCCAACCGCATCGCCTGGGGCGCTGGGGACATCATGGCCGCCGGGCCTTGTCGCGCTGGCACTCCGACTGACATGTGCGCGCATGCAAGGCCCATGACTCATGCGGATTGCCGGGAGCGCGGCACGGGTCTATACCGCGCTCCCGATAGCGCAGGAGGTTTGAGATGGCGGACATGGCAGGCGGTGGCGCCGAAGGCGCAGCGAGTGGCGAGCCCACCTCTTTCTCGGCCGGCCAACTCAAAGCGCTGATCGAGCGGATCGAACGGCTCGAGGAAGAGAAAGCCGAGATCGCTGAGCAGATCAAAGAGGTCTATGCCGAGGCCAAAGCTCATGGCTTTGACACCAAGACACTGCGCAAAGTCGTCGGCCTGCGAAAGAAGGACCCGGATGAGCGGGCCGAGGAGGAAACGATCCTGCAGATCTATCTCGACGCGCTGGGCATGGGACCGCGCGAGGGCTGACCCTGTCGGACTGGCCTCTCAGACAGGCGCGCCGCTCTCGGTCGCCACTTCGGTCGCTGGGTCGATGTTCAACTCATCGATCTTGCGGTAGAGCGTTGATCGGCCGATCCCCAGCCGCCGCGCCGTCTCGGACATCCGCCCGCGATAGCGCCGCACGGCCATGCGGATGACCTCTTTCTCAATCTCGGCCAAGCGTCGGATGTTGCCGTCGGCGGTGAAGAAGCCGGCTGAGTGATGGCCATTTGTGCCGCCCTCGGCACAGGTTCCGCCGGCTGTCGCGCGCACCGCAAGTCCGCTGGACGCACCGGTGCCGGCTGTCTCGGAGCGAGCCGTCTCGATCCCGCGCAGATCCTCGGGCCGCACGGCCGATCCGTCGCAAAGGATCACCGCCCTATGGATCGTGTTTTCGAGCTGACGGACATTGCCAGGCCAGGGCGCCGACTCGATCGCCTCCAACGCCGCCTGGGTGAAACCCTCGATCGGGATCTCCTCGGACACCGCAAAGCGCGAGAGGAACATGCGGGCCAGTGCCGGCAGATCCTCTCGCCGGTCGCGCAAGGGTGGGAGTGTCAGGGGAAAGACGCCCAGACGATAGAACAGATCCTCGCGGAAGGTGCCGTCGGCGATCATCGTTTCGAGATCGCGGTTGGTGGCCGAGATCAACCGGATGTCGACGCGCACCGGATCGGTCGCCCCAACGGGATCGATTTCCCCGGTCTGGATCGCGCGGAGCAACTTGACCTGGGCCTCGGGCGGCAGTTCGCCCACCTCGTCGAGGAACAGCGTGCCGCCGGAGGCTTCTTGGAACTTGCCCGTCCGGCGGGAGGTGGCTCCGGTGAAGGCACCCTTCTCGTGTCCAAATAGGATCGATTCGATCAACTGGGCCGGCAGAGCACCGCAGTTGACGGCGACAAATGGGCGCCCCTCCCGCTCGCTCGAGCCATGGATGGCGCGGGCGAACACCTCCTTGCCGGTTCCTGATTCGCCCAAGATGAGCACAGGGATGTCTGAGCGGGCGGCCCGGCGCGCCATGGCGATGGCAGCGCGGGTCGCGGGCGCCTGGGCGATCAGCTCATCGAAAGAGAGGCGGTTTTCGCTCTGTTTCGATAGGCGCCGGACCTCGGCCCCAAGGGCGGACATGGCCAGGGCGTTCTTGATCGAGACCTCGAGCCGCTCAGGCCCCACGGGTTTGACCAAAAAGTCGCTGGCACCTGCCCGCATGGCATCCACGGCGCTGGACACCGAACCATCCGATGTCAGCACGATCACCGGCAGCGCCGAGCCAGCGGCGCGCAACCGCTTCAGCACTGAGATGCCGTCGAGATCGGGCATGTAGACGTCGAGCAACATCAAGTCGGGCTCGATCGCATTCGGCCCCATCAGGGCGTTCAAAGCCGCCTGCCCACCCGATACGTCAGTGATGCGATGGCCCGACCCGCGCAGCAAGGCGGTCAGGTAGCGCCTCTGGGCATCGTCATCATCGGCGATCAGAATGGTTGCGGTCATGGGCTCCTCGGCATTACCGGAGCAGCCAAACAGTCGGATGTTGATTTTCTGTCACTTTGCGACGGTTGAGCGACCGCGCAAAGCTGTCTCGAGGTGGGACTGTTGTGAAAACGCGACGCCCTGCGTAAAGTAGGGTCGCAAGTTTGAGGCGGTGGTGCTTCGCATTGAGGTTTATCTCGGTTCGTGCCATAGCCCAGCAGAGGCCGGTGTCGAGGGGCCGGTTTAAGATACCGAGGGCAGGCGCAGAGCGTCGCCCCGCAGCGGAACGGAGAGAGGGATGAAGACTGTTTTTCGTCTGATGGTGGGCGCGTCGGCGCTCGCGCTGGCAGCCTGCTCGTCGTTGCCCGGCGCGTCGCTGGGCAAGACCTTTTCGGCTGAGCCGTACTTGGCGGCCGACCATGGCGGACCGGGATTCTCCGGTGCTCTGGCTAGCGAGTACGCGCAGCTCGGCCGCAATCAGGCCAAGATGGTTCGCTGGATGAACGCGACCGCCTTCATCTCGAAAGCGGAAGAGGCAGAGGCTGGCGGTGAGCCGGCACCCTGGACACCGGATCAGCTTGGCGTCAACGGCGAAGCGTCGGCGCTCTACACGGACGTCGTCGCGCGCATCGGCGCCAACAAGGCCGAGCGTCCCGCCGAGTGCGCCCGCGCCCAGGCCATGTGGGATCAGTACCTGACCACGCTGCGCGCCGAAGCCGCTGGCGCCAAGTGCCCGCTTGGATCGGAAGACGCGCTCGCCATGCTGAACGAAGCTCTTGCCGCCTGTGATCCGACGCTGCCCGGGCCGGGTGCGGACTTCATCGTGTACTTCGGCTTTAACCGCACCAACCTGACCGATCGCGCTCGCGAAGTGGTTGGCGAGGTTGTGGGCGCCTACAATGCGATGGGCTCGAGCGCTGTGTCTATCGTCGGCCACACCGACACGGTCGGCAGCGTAAGCTACAACCAGGGGCTGTCCGAGCGTCGCGCTAACCGCGTCGCCAACGCTCTGGTCGAGCGCGGCATCCCGGCTGGCGTGATCGCCACCGCTGGCCGTTCGGAGCTGCAGCCGGCCCGCGAGACCGGCGACAACGTGCGTGAGCCGCTGAACCGCCGCGCGACGATCAGCCTCTCGAAGTAAGCTGGCCGAAAGGCTGGACAGTCAGAGCCCCGCGCCTTCCGGCGCGGGGCTTTCCGTTTGCGCCCTCTCACCCCATCGCGCATAACGCCCTAGCACTCCCTTCCAACCTGGCCACAGCGGCTTAGGTGGTCGCGGGTCAGCGAAGGAGGACGCGATGCAGACTGCGATGGTCGGCCCAAAGGCCGAGATGGCGCGCGACACGGTACCCGAGGCGGGTGGCGAGACGCTGGGGGATCTGCCGGAATGGTCGCTCACCGATCTCTACCCGGCCATGGACAGCCCGGAGCTCGCGGCTGATCTAGACCGCACCGAGGCTGACGCGAAATCCTTTGCCACCATCTATGAAGGCAAGCTCGCTGCCCTGGACGGGGACGGATTGGCCGCGGCCATCGCCGCCTACGAGGCCATAGAGTTGACCCTCGGCCGCGTCATGTCCTTTGCCGGCCTGCTCTATGCCCAGCAGACCACGGACCCCGCGCGCACGAAGTTCATGGGAGACGCCCAAGCCCGGGTCGTGGCGATCACTACCCCATTGGTGTTCTTCACCCTGGAACTCAATCGCTTGGAGGATGCGCAGCTCGCAGAGAGCCTGGAGAGCAGCCCGGTCCTCGCCCGCTATCGCCCTTGGCTAGAGCGGCTGCGTGCCATGCGTCCCTACCAACTCTCCGATGAGCTCGAGCGCTTTCTGCACGACCAATCCGTCGTTGGCGCCTCGGCCTGGAACCGGCTGTTCGACGAGACCATGTCGGCGCTCTCCTTCGAGGTTGAGGGCGAGGACGCGCCGCTCGGCCTCGAGGCAACCCTCAACCTGCTCTCTGACAGCGACCGGACCAAGCGCAAGGCGGGCGGCAAAGCCTTGGCGGCCAAGCTTGCGGACAACATCCGGCTCTTCACGCTGATCACCAACACCTTGGCCAAAGAAAAAGAGATCGAGGACCGCTGGCGCAGCCTGCCGAGCCCGGATTTCTCCCGCCATTTGTCGAATCAGGTCGAGCCCGAGGTGGTCGATGCGCTCCGCCGCTCGGTGATGGCCGCCTGCCCGCGCCTGTCGCACCGCTATTATGCGATGAAGGCGAAGTGGCTCGGGCTCGATCGGCTCGAATACTGGGACCGAAATGCGCCGCTGCCCCAGGCAGACGACCGGGTCATCGAATGGGACGAGGCGCGAGAGACGGTCATGGCCTCGTTCGGCGGCTTCTCGCCCCGCATGGCAAATCTCGCCCAGCCCTTCTTCGAGCTCGGCTGGATCGATGCCGCGGTCAAGCCCGGAAAGGCGCCGGGCGCCTTCGCCCATCCCACGGTGTCGGATGCGCATCCGTTTGTGCTGCTGAACTATCTCGGTAAGACGCGGGATGTGATGACCCTGGCTCATGAGCTCGGCCATGGGGTGCATCAGCGCCTGGCAGCCGAGCAGGGAGAGCTTCTGTCGCGCACGCCCCTGACGCTGGCCGAAACCGCGAGCGTCTTCGGGGAGATGCTTACCTTCCGGCGCCTATTGGCCGCCGAGACCGATGGCGAGCGGCGAAAGTCGCTCTTGGCCGGTAAGGTCGAGGACATGCTGAATACGGTCGTCCGCCAGATCGCCTTTTATGAGTTTGAGCGCCGCGTTCATGCCGAGCGGCCGCAAGGCGAGCTGACCGCGGAGCGCCTGGGCGAGATCTGGATGGAGGTGCAGTCTGAGACCCTTGGCCCTTCGGTGAACCTGGCCAAAGGGTATGAGACGTTCTGGGCCTATATCCCGCACTTCATCCACTCGCCCTTCTACGTTTATGCGTATGCGTTCGGCGATGGATTGGTGAACGCGCTCTATGCGGTCTACGAGGCCGGGGCGGACGGCTTTGAGGACAAATACTTCGCCATGCTGGCGGCGGGGGGGACTCTGCACCACAAGGCGCTCTTGGCACCCTTCGGGCTCGACGCCTCTGATCCGGCCTTTTGGGACAAAGGGCTGTCGCTGATCGAAGGCTTTATCGATGAGCTCGAGGCGATGGGGTGATGCCAAATCGGCGGGGGGTGCTGCTCGGCCTTGCGGCGGCGCTGCTTAGCCGTGGATCGGGGCAGGCGCAGCCGATCCGCCGAGTGCTGTTCATCGGGAACTCGTTTCTGCGCGAGCATGACGTCCCAACGCGCATCGCACGCCTCGCCGAGGCCGCCGGCAAACCCATCGACATTCATGTGATCGTCCGCCCGGGCGCGCGTCTGTCCGGCCACTGGGGTCGCAAGATCGTCAACGAGACCCTGCGTTGGGGGTGGGAGGCCGTGGTGCTGCAAGACCACAGCCTCGAGGCGATGACCGATGAGCGTCGGGCGGCCTCGGCCACGGCCATTCGCAGGATTGCGGATGCGGTCGCATCGGCGGCCGTTGTCCTGGTCGTGCCTTGGTCTCGGGCGCCGGGCCACCGACTCTATGACCAGGCAGGCATGCCCGATGGTCCCGCCGAGATGTCTCGGCGCGCAACCGAGCATTATGCGACCCAGGCCGCGGCGACTGGAGCTTTGATCGCGCCGGTCGCGAGCGCCTGGGACGGCGCCATTGCCGAAGGCGCGGTTCTCCACGCTCCGGATGGCTACCATGCGAACGGTGAGGGGGCTGCTTTGGCCGCCGAGGAAATCTGGCGGACCCTCGCGCCGATTTTGTGACTAGGCCCGCAAAATCGCGCGCAAGGCATCGAGCCCGTCGGTGAGCGCAGCTGGACCCGGAGCGAGGAGCAGCGGGCTCTTGACCTCGTGCAAACGTCCGGCCGCGACGGCTGGCACGGTCTCCCATCCGGGCCGGGCCGCAACACGCCGGGGCGAGAACTTCTTACCGCACCAAGAGCCGATGATGATCTCAGGCTGGGCATCGCGTGCTGCTTCGGGCGTGATGATCCGCGCCTTGGCGTCCGGGTGGACCCGAAGATGCGAGAAGCAATCCTCTCCGCCCGCAATCTCGATCAGTTCTGAAACCCAGCCGATCCCAGTGATGAGCGGCTCGTCCCATTCTTCAAACAGCACGCGGGGGCGGCGGGCTGGCGGATCGGCACGCATTGCCTCGATCCGGGCCGCGTAGGCCTCCGCCAGGGCACAGGCCCGCTCGGACACTCCCATCAGCGCACCAAGCGTCCGGACCATTGCCAAGATCCCCGCCACACTCCGTTGATTGAAGGCGTGCACCGCGATGCCGGATCGGATCAACTCAGCCGCAACGTCCGCCTGCAGATCCGAGAAAGTGAAAACCAGATCGGGCTCGAGGGCCAGGATCTTTGGGACGTCCGCGCTGGTGAAGGCACCGACCCGCGGCTTCTCGCGCCGCACCCGCGGCGGGCGGACGGCATAACCGGTAACCCCGACGATCCGATCCTCAAGGCCGAGGAGGTAGAGCGTCTCTACCGTCTCCTCGGTCAGACAAACCACCCGTTGCGGTGGAAACCCCGCCATCGCGACGCCATTCCCCTTGCAAGCTTCGGTCAGAGTGGTACGTCGTGCCCGCGCGCGAGCACAAGGACAGATGCGATGCAGGACCTCGACCCGATCCGTTCGAAATTTCTGGCCCAGGTCGCTGACGCGGCCGATGAGGCTGCGATCGAGGCGGTGCGCGTGACAGCGCTCGGCAAAAAGGGCGAGATCAGCCTGATGATGCGCGAGCTTGGCCGCATGACGCCCGAGGAGCGCCAGACTGCCGGCCCCGCGCTGAATGCGTTGAAGGACGAGATCATGGGCGCGGTACAGGGCCGGCGCCAGGCGCTGGCGGATGCCGCGCTCGAGGCGCGTCTGGCCACCGAATGGCAGGACGTCACCCTGCCGCCCCGCCCCGTGGCCAAGGGAACGGTGCACCCTATCAGCCAGGTCACCGAGGAGGTCGCGGCCATCTTCGCCGATATGGGCTTTGAGATCGCCGAAGGGCCACAGATCGAAACCGACTGGTACAATTTCGACGCCCTCAACATCCCGGCCGAGCACCCGGCCCGCACCGAGATGGACACCTTCTATATGGCGCGCGCCGAGGGCGACGAGCGCCCGCCCCATGTGCTGCGCACCCACACCTCGCCGGTGCAGATCCGCGGCATGGAGAAGCGCGGCGCGCCTTGCCGCTTCATCTGCCCGGGCCGGGTTTACCGCGCGGACTATGACCAGACGCACACGCCCATGTTCCACCAGGTCGAGGGGCTGGCGATCGACACCGACATCTCAATGGCCAACCTCAAATGGGTGCTCGAGGAGTTCTGCCGCGCCTTCTTCGAGCTGGACGGGGTCGAACTGCGCTTTCGCGCTTCGCACTTCCCCTTCACCGAGCCCTCGGCCGAGGTGGACATCCGCTGCTCGTGGACCGGCGGTACGTTGAAGATCGGCGAGGGCGACGATTGGCTTGAGATCCTCGGCAGCGGCATGATTCACCCCAAGGTGCTCGCCAATGCGGGGATCGACCCCGAAGTGTACCAAGGCTTCGCCTTTGGCCTCGGCATCGACCGGATCGCGATGCTGAAATACGGGATCCCGGATCTGCGCGCCTTTTTCGACAGCGATTTGCGCTGGCTGCGCCATTACGGGTTCGGCGCGCTCGAAGCGCCCGCCTTGCATGCCGGTCTGTCCCGCTAGGGCTCGGCGCCCAGAGGGCGATCAGGGGGACGCGTCATCGGGCACCACGCCCGTTGGCTGTCCGTCGATGCTCTGGGTGTTCTTGCGCCGCCAGTAGTCCCGCACCCCCTCCGGGCCCATTTCCGCATAGAACGGCAACAGCTCGCCCTCGCCGCGGGAGGCTTCGAAGCGCATGCGCGGAACGCCGGTGCCACAGGAGACCTGCACCGCCTCGATGACCAGATCGAAGACCTGCCTGCTGCCGGCCATCGCGGGAAACTGGGCGACAGCATCGTTCCAGCCCGCGTCATGGGGATGCACAACACTGGCCGTGCCGTAGACCCGCAAGATCATCGGATCGCCGGTGAATGCGCAGAACATCAGCGTCATGCGCGGCGTGTCGCGCAAATGCGCCGCGGTCTCGTTCCCGCTGCCGCTGAGGTTCAGCCAGCGGATCCGCTGCTCATCCACGACCACAAGGCTCCCGAGGCCCTTTGGTGAGAGGTTCACGCGCCCATCCCGCGCCGCCGTTGCGACAAAGAACAGGGGCTGCGCCTCGATAAAGCTTCGGAGCGTCGGGTTGAGCCGCTTCCCAAGTGCCATTGGACCCTCCAATTTGATGAGACATCGTCGCACAAATAGAACATTGATGGAACATCTATCTGTCGCGAACCGTGTGAACCCTGTCGCCGGCGGAGGGGCCGGTCCGGGCCGCGCGCCCATGATGGTGGCTGGAGGTGCGTCATGGCCCATATCCTGATCCTTGAAGGCAACCCGCCCAACCTGCTCGCGCATCGCCGCCGCACCGGTCTTGCCGGCATGGCCGAGTGCTACGCGGATGCGCTCGCCTTTTGGGACGGGACGCTCGCGTTCACGATGCTGCGCCCCTATTTCCCGGATCATCGATTCGATCCGGGTGTTCTTGAGACCGTGGACGGCGTGGTCTGCACCGGCTCGGGCGTTGAATGGTCTGCAGCGGATGGGCGAGCCGCTCCGTTTTGGACGATCTTCGAGGCGGCCTTTCGGCAGCAAAAGCCGGTTCTCGGCTCGTGCTGGGGTCTGCAGATCGGGACGGTTGTTTTGGGGGGCGGCGTGCGGGCAGCCCCCCAAGGGGTCGAGACGCCGGTTGCCCGCGCGGTTCGGCTGACGCCGGAAGGGGCGAACCATGCCCTCCATGCTGGACGACCGGCCGAGTTCGGCGCGCTCTGCGTGCACCGCGACGAAGTGCATGCAGTGCCGTTTGGTTCGGTGATAACCGCCGAGAATGCCCACAGCGCAGTCCAAGGCATGGTGCATGAGCCGCACGACACACGGTTCTGGGGTGTCCAGTACCACCCAGAGATGCAGGTGCGCGACATGGCGCTGATCTTGGATCGCCAAGTGCCCGGTGGTTCGGAGGCGGTGGCCGAGCAGGCCGCGGATATGCACCGTTTGGCTGAGGCGCCCGAGGATCCCTTGGCGGCCGAGCGCCAACAGATCGGCCCTGACATCACCGACCGGCATCGGCACGCGATCGAGTTGAGGAACTGGCTATCCCATGGCCTGGGTGCTCTGGCGGTCTCAGAGGCCGCGGCGGAGTGAGGCAAGTCCCTCCGCTTACCGGTGGAGCTTGTCCCAGCCGAGGGCCTTGCGCACCGTCCAGATATACCAACGGTTCGGCAACAGCCCAACCAGGCGAAGAACGGCGGCGAACTGCCAAGGGAACCGGATCTCGAAACCTGGTCGCTTCAGCCCCGAGACAATCCGCTGCGCCGCCTCCTCCGGTTGCATCAGCATCGGCATTTTGAAGTCGTTCACGCTGGTGGCTTCGGTCTCTACAAAGCCGGGGTTCACCACCGAGATGCGCACGCCGAGATCGACCAGGTCCATGGCCAGCGCCTCGGCCATGGCGATCAGCCCGGCCTTGGTGGCCGAATAGGCCGCAGCATTGGGCAACCCACGATAGCCAGCTACCGACGCCGTGAGCACGAGATGCCCCCGCCCGCGCTCGATCATATGCCGCATGGCCGGCGCAAGGCCGTTGGCCACACCACTGAGATTGACGTCGAAGGTCTGCGCGGCTGCGGCGGCATCGAAGGTCTGGGCACGCATGGGCTTGTAGATCCCGGCGTTCAGGATCGCCATCGCCAAGGGAGCGTCGCGGGTGATTTGCGCAACGGTCGCTTCCATTGCCGCTGTGTCGGTCACATCACCCGGAAGGGGGCGGATCTCTCCCGGGCCCTTAGCCTCGGCGGCAAGCGCGTCCAACTTTTCAGCCCCGCGCGCCGTGGTCCAAACCGTCCACCCCTCGGCGGCCAGTGCGAGCGCCACAGCCCGTCCTATCCCCCCCGAAGCTCCGGTGACCCAAACCGCGCCATCAGCGGGCCGCATCACCTGGTCGAAGACGCTCATGCCGATTGCCAGAGCGCCGCGATCCGTCCCGATTGCTCGATCACTTCATAGCGCGCCGGCTCACCGCCTGCATCGAACTCCGACGCGACCCATTCGCCATTGGCGTCGTAGACGATGGTCTTCTCCAGATCGCCGGTCACGATCACGCGCTTGAGCGAGCCGCCATTGCGCACCTCGGTTGCGATGTCCAGGGGCTGCCCTGATTGGGTCGAGATCCAGGGCCGCCGCGTGACGAAATCCGGTGCATAGTAGCTGGTGGTCGCCGCCGAGATCGGGGCAGTCCCAGAATACCCGGTGCCGTCGATCTCGAGCAGATCGCCGCTGCGGCGCAGCGTGACCCGCTCATCCGTCCCGTCGTCATCGGTCTGGCTGTCGAGCCGCACCAGGGCGCCGTCCTTCCAGACCTCACGATTGGTCAACGAATAGCGATAGGCGGTAATCCCAAGCACCCGGACCCGGATGTCGATGTCGATGGCGACCTCTAGCCCCTCGGCACCAGGAGTTACCGCCAGTTGGTGGCGTCCGATATCGGAGCCACCGCGCAGGATCCGAAAGAGCCGCTCGGCCCGGTTGTCCGCCCGCACCAAAGGAGCGGCTCCCAGCGATGCAAACGCCATTGCCCCTGTCAGAAGATGTCGTCTGTTCATGGTTCCCTCCTAGCCGCGTGGGAAAATTTCACTCGGCTAGGTAATTCAGGGCCCGGGAAAAGAAACCGGTGTAGCGCAGCGATCCGGTCACAACTGCGAGACAATGGCAAAGCTCTTCGCCCACGATCTCCGGGCAATGATCATCGCTCTCATCATTCAGGGAGATATCCCCGCGCCGATAGACAACATCACCGTCGCGCAGCGCGCCGGTCAGCACCAGCGTCGCCTCATGCCCCTCATGGGTGTGCTGAGGGATCCGTACGCCGGGGCGGGCGCGGATCAGGCTCACGGTCTCGTCCTCGAAGCCCTCAAACCGATACTCGGACAAACCCGGCAGGCGAAACTTCCATGGGATCTGTTCGAACCCGACACCCACGGCATCGACCACCGCTTGCGGCAGAGGACCGCTGGTGAACCCCGCCGACGGCCGCCGACCATCGGGCAGATCACCGAGCCGCGACAGCACCGAGTCCAACGCGCCGACATCCATCTCGACCCCCGGCTGGCTGGCGAGCAACTCACCACCCAGCGCCTGCAGCTCGGCCAGGTTGGCTCGGCTGTCCGGCGCCTGCTCGCTGTGCGCTTCCACCAGCAATGCAATGCCAGGCGACACAGCACCAGCTGCATAGCTCGACAACATTTCCGCCGATGGACGATAGACCGTCATAGCTCACACCCGTCTTGGTTTGACCCGGTTACGCCTGAGACATGGCTTCGGATCACCGATAGTCACGCGTACCATACAATTTTTTTTCCGACGCCGTAAATTGTCTTTAAGAAAACCATTCCGCTGGCCGGAAGGCGCTGTGCCTCGTATATGGGCGGCGGGGAGGAACCATCCATGGCGCAGCTGTTTTTCTACGGATCGCTCCGAGACCCCGACTTGGTTGCCCTGGTTCTTGGGCGGCGCCTCGCGGACGGCGCGCTCGTTCCGGCCCAAGCCCCTGGTTACGACACACGACGGCTGCGCGGAGAGGCCTATCCGCTGCTGCTGGAGGAGGCCGGGGCGGTCAGCGACGGCGTCCTGCTGACCGATGCAGGGCCTGAGGACATGCGGCGCCTCGCCTATTTCGAGGAGGCAGAGTATGGCCTCGCACCGATCACGGTCTTGACGGCAGACGGCCCCCGACAGGCCCGCTATTTCCGCGCGACGGACAAGACGCCGCCAACCTCGCAGCCCTGGGATTTCGAGCATTGGGTCCGCCATGACCGAACCGTCGCGGTCGAGGCGGCGCGCGAACTGATGTCGCTGTTCGGAAAGCTGGCGGTTCAGGAAATGGACTGGGTCTGGCCGTCGATCATGAGCCGGGCGCGCCAACGGGCGCTGGCCGCCCAGGATCACGGTGCCCCGCTCCCTGCGCTGCGGACCCTCTTCACCCCCGGCGACGTCGTCCAAGACGGTGTGGAGGCCGTTCACACCGGCTTCGTTGCCCTGGAACAGCTACGGTACCGGCACAAGCGCTTTGATGGGGATTGGACCGAGCCCCTCAGCCGCACGGTCATGCGGTCGGGCGATGCGGTGACGCTGTTGCCTTATGATCCGGCACAAGACGCGGTGCTGCTGATCGAGCAATTCCGCCCAGGCCCCATGGCACGTGGTGAACCCGTGCCCTGGTGTATCGAGGTGATCGCGGGCCGGATCGACACCGACGAGACGCCCGAAGCGGTTGCCCGTCGGGAGGCGCGCGAGGAGGCCGGGCTCGAGCTTGGCCCGCTCGAGACGATCGGCACCTTCTACCCCAGCCCCGGGATCTCGGCCGAGAAGATGATCGGCTTTGTCGGTGCCTGCGATTTGTCGGGCGCAGGCGGGCTCCACGGGCTCGCGGGCGAGCACGAAGACATCCGCAGCTTTGTGCTTCCCCGCGGCGCCGTGCTCGAGGCGGTCTCAGACGGTGCGGTCAACACCGGCCCAGCTCTCGCCTCGCTCTTGTGGCTCGAGGCCCACGCGCCGCGCCTCCGGGCCGCCTGGGCGTCATAGCAGCCATGCCCGCCCCGGGGTTGAGGCGCCGGCTCGAACGGCCTAGGGTCTCGCGTCTTTCCCCACAAGGGCTACGTGGATCATGACTATTTACCAGAACATCCCGGATGCGGTCGGCAACACCCCTCTGATCCGCCTGCGCAAAGCGTCGGAGCTCACCGGCTGCGAGATCCTGGGCAAGGCTGAGTTCATGAACCCCGGGCAGTCGGTCAAGGACCGCGCCGCCCTGTGGATCATCCGCGACGCGGTGGCCCAAGGCGCGCTGCGCCCTGGGGGCACGATCGTCGAGGGCACGGCGGGCAACACGGGCATCGGCCTGGCGGTGATGGGGGCGGCCTTGGGCTATCGCACCGTGATCGTGATCCCCGAGACACAGACCCAAGAGAAGAAGGACATGCTGCGCCTCGCCGGCGCGACATTGGTCGAGGTGCCGGCCAAGCCATACAAGAACCCCAATAACTTCGTGCGCTATTCGGGACGCCTGGCCGGGGCGATCGCCACTGAGGACCCCAAGGGCGCGATCTGGGCGAACCAATTCGACAATGTCGCGAACCGCCAGGCCCATATCGAGTCGACCGGGCCGGAGATCTGGGAGCAGACCGGCGGGTCCGTCGACGGCTTTGTCTGCGCCTGCGGCTCGGGCGGCACGCTGGCCGGGGTGGCGGAGGCGCTCCGTACCCGCAAAGCCGATGTGAAGATCGCCATCGCCGACCCGATGGGCGCGGCTCTTTACAATCACTACGCCCATGGCGAGTTGAGGGCCGAAGGCTCTTCGATCTCCGAGGGTATCGGACAGGGCCGCATCACGGCCAATCTCGAGGGGTTGGAGGTCGACTTCGCCTATCAGATCCCGGATGCCGAGGGGCTGCCGATCGTCTTCGACCTGATGCAGGAGGAGGGGCTTTGCATGGGGCTCTCGACCGGCATCAACCTGGCGGGCGCTATGCGTCTCGCACGCGACCTCGGGCCGGGGCACACGATCGTGACGATCCTCTGCGATTATGGCACGCGGTATCAGAGCCGGGTCTTCAACCCCACCTTCCTGCGCGAAAAGGGACTGCCCGCGCCGGATTGGCTCGAGCCCCAGGGCATCCGTCGGGTGCCGAGCGTTTTTGCCGATGCCTGACGCAACCGGACACCGGTGGTCTGCGCGCCATTTGGCTGCGCGCTGTGTCCGGTTGTTCGTTCTGGTTGCGCTGCTCTTGGCCAGCGTCGGGCCCGTCTGGCTCGCCGGACTGGGCGCACTCGCCCAGGAGAGCGATGAAAGCGTGCCTGCGATCCTGGAGCGTTGGGACGGCGAGGCCCGGCTGATCGAGCGCCGGCTTGAGTTCGACCCGCCACGCTCCGACGAGATCCCGCGCAAACTCACGGCCGTGGGCGATCAGCTCGAGATCGTGCCGAGCCTTCGCGAGCGGATCAACGGGGAGCTGAAGCCGCTCCAGGAACAGCTCCAAGCCTTGGGCGAGACACCGGAGGATCCTTCGACCGAGGCGCCTCAGATCTCGCTCGACCGCAAGCGGCTGCAGGGGGAGATCACGCTCCTCGAAGGCTACGCCAAACGCATTGAGCAGGCCGAAGCGCGTGCCCGGGGCCTGGAGGCCAACCTCACCAAGCTGCGCCGGGACCGCTTCACCGAACAGCTGGTGGCGCGCGGCCCCAGCGTGCTGGACACCAGCGTCATCGAACGGGGGCTCGAGGACATCGCGCGGACCACGGTCGCGATCTGGACCGAGACGCAATTGCGGATGTCGCGACTCACCGTCAATGCGGTCACCATAGGGCGCATTGTGCTGCCAATCCTCCTGCTGGCCGGAGCGCTCGGTCTGTTGTTCCAGGTCAAGCGGGGTTTCCTGGTCTGGCTGCTCCGGCGCGGCGGCCCGGATCAGCGGCATGCGCGGCGCGTCGTCGTCGGGATCGGCATTCTGCTGGCGCGGTTGCTATTGCCCGCCAGCGCTTTGCTGATGACCCTCACCGCGCTGCAGGTCAGCGGATTGTTTGGCGAACAAGGGTTGCTGGTTCTGGACGGCTTGGTGGATGCCGCCTTCCTGGTGATCGGCGCCTATGCCTTGGGCGGCGCCTATTTTGCCCCACACACGCCGTCCTTGCGTCTCTCGAGCCTTGCCGAGGACGAAGCGGAGCGCGCCCACCGCAAGCTGATCATGCTGGCGGCCGTGGTCGGACTCGACAGCGCCATGGTCGTGCAAGGCGAAGCGTTGGGGCTCTCGCTCGACGCGCTGGCGTTGCTGAACGTCGTGATCACCATTCTCGGTGGTCTGGCTCTCTGGCGGTTCATCGCGGTGGCGGGCCGGTCACGCCCCGCACCGGAAGAAGCCCAAGCCGATGCCGACGACGATCCGGCCGATCCCGAGGGAGATCTGGAGACGCGGTCCGAGCAGAACGCCGTCAGCCTGACGGTCCGGCTCCTCCGTTTGGTCGGGCAATTGGCGGCCATGGCGGCGCCGGCGCTGGCCTTGCTCGGGTACTACGCCGCCGCCCGCTATGTGTTCTATCCCTTCGTGTTCTCGGGGGCCTTGGTCGGGGTCTGTCTGCTGCTCTTCCATGTGGCGCAGTCCTTTGTCCAGAATGCCGGAGAACGCACAGGCCGCCACCAGGTGGCCGCATCGCGGCTCCAGCTGATCCCAATCTTGCTGGCTTTTCTGCTGGCCTGCGCCGCGACCCCGCTGCTGGCGCTGATCTGGGGCGTGGCGCCCTCCGATCTCGAGGTTGCCTGGCGGCGGCTCCTCGAGGGGTTCAAGCTCGGCGAGGTGGTGATCTCGCCCATCGACTTCCTGCTCTTCCTGCTGGTGGTGGTGGTCGGCTTCCTGTTGACGGGGCGGTTCAAGCGGCTGCTGCGCCATCGGGTGCTGCCGTTGACCGGGCTCGACACTGGCGGGCGCGATGCGATCGCGGCAGGCGCCGGCTATCTCGGCCTCGTGGTCACGGTGTTGGTGGCCATCTCGGCGACCGGGGTCGATCTGTCGAATCTCGCCATTGTGGCTGGTGCGCTCTCGGTCGGAATCGGCTTTGGCCTGCAGAACATCGTCAACAATTTCGTCTCCGGGATCATTCTGCTGATCGAACGGCCCATCAAGGCCGGTGATTGGATCGAGTTGCCCTCGGGCATGGGCTATGTGAAGACCATCAATGTCCGCTCGACCGAAGTGGAGACTTTTGACCGCGCCTCGCTGTTCGTGCCGAACTCGCAGCTGATCTCTGAGAATGTGATCAACTGGACCCATTCCAACCTGAACGGCCGGGTGATCGTCAAGGTGGGGGTCGACTACAGTTCGGACCCGCGAAAGGTCGAGCGCATCCTGCAGGAGATCGCACGGGGCCATCCGCTGATGCTGCGCCGCCCGGCGCCCTATGTGCTGTTCCGCGGGTTCGGCGCCGACAGCCTCGATTTCGAGATCCGCGGGGTCCTGCGCGATGTCAACTGGATGCTGAACGTGCAGTCGGACATCAATTTCGAGATCGCCCGCCGGTTCAAGGAAGAGGGGATCTCGATCCCGTTCCGCCAAGCCGATATCGAGCTGAAGAACCCCGAGCAGGTGGCAACGGCGATCCGCTTGGCCTTGGATAACCGCACCCGGCCGCCCGACGAGGAGGCGTCGTCGCAGGACGAGCGGCCAGCCGCCCGCGCCAAACGGGCTGCGGGCAAGGAAGACCTGGACAATGGCCCGGGCGACGGCGTGGACGGCGATCGCTGACCCGGCACGATCGTCCTCGAGAAAAGCGCGGCGATCCCTGGCACAACGGATCCGCACAGGCTAAGGAGCGGCCAAAGCGTGGTGGCATCCGGGCTGCCAGGCCGAGGAGATCTGCCATGACCAAGCCATTGTTCCGTGAGGATGCCTATCGGACCGAGTGCCCCGCACGGGTGCTGGCCGTGAGCGAGGCGGGCGTGGTGCTGGATCAGACGGTGTTCTATCCCACCGGCGGTGGACAGCCCGGTGACCAGGGCATGCTGACCTGGTCGGGCGGCGAGGCCGCAGTCACCACGGCGCGCAAGGGCGAGGGGGATGAGATCGTCCATGTTCTGGCAGAGGGCAGCGCGGTCCCCGCCATCGGGGACACCGTCACCGCTCAGATCGACTGGGGGACCCGGCATCGCCATATGCGCTGTCACACGGGGCTGCATTTGCTTTCGGTGGTGCTGCCTTTGCCTGTGACCGGAGGATCGATCGGCGCCGAGAAGGGCCGGCTCGATTTCGACATGCCCGATGCGCCCGAGGACAAAGCGGCGCTGGAGGCCAAGCTGAACGCGCTGGCCGCCGCAGACCATGCGGTGACGACCGAGTGGATCGCGGACGCCGAGCTCGAGGCCAATCCGAGCCTGGTGAAAACCATGGCCGTTAAGCCGCCCATGGGCCGGGGCCGCGTGCGCCTGGTGCGCATCGGCACCGGTGACGCAACAGTCGATCTCCAGCCTTGCGGCGGCACCCATGTGCGCAGCACCGGCGAGATCGGCCCGCTTCGGCTTGGCAAGATCGAGAAGAAGGGCAAGCAAAACCGCCGGGTCACAATCTTGCTCGACTGAGCCAAACCCTTATCCGTCTGCCTGCCGCCGTGCTATGGTAGCGGACCGCCACTATTCGGAGGGCATATGCGCGCGGACGATTGGGGAAACCCGCTCAGCACCAGCTCGAGCGCGGCGGCCGCGGCGCTCCAAACCGCCACGACTGCGTTCCTTGGCTGGCGCACCGATACGATGGCGCACCTTACCGCCGCCCTCGAGGCCGATCCGGACTTCGCCCTGCCCCATGCGCTGCGCGGTTTGATCATCGCCGGGCTGCGCAAGCCTGAGCTCCTTGCCAAGGCGCAAGGCTGCCTTGCCGCCGCCCATGCCGCCCGCCCTCCGATGTCCGGGCGCGAGCAGGGCTATATCCATGCGCTCGAGGCAACCCTGGCCGGGCGCATAACCGAGGCGGCCGCAGCCTATGAGCACATGGTGCGTGCCCATCCACGGGATCTCTTCGCCTTGCGTCTTGCACAGTTTGAGCTGTTCTGGATCGGCGAGGCCGACTGGATGCGCGACATATCTGAGCGCGCCTCGCCCTACTGGTCGCGCGCCGTCCCGGGGTTCGGCGGCTTCCAGGCCATGCGCGCCTTTGGGCTTGAGGAGACCGGCGAGTATGCCTTGGCCGAGGTGTGCGGCCGAGAGGCGGTGCAACTCGATCCCACCGATTGCTGGGGCACCCATGCGGTTGCCCATGTCCTGGTCATGCAAGGGCGGCTGGGCGAAGGAGCGGCGTTCGTGTCCGGCCAGAAGAACAACTGGAGCGCAGCGAACCACATCCGCCATCACCTCTGGTGGCACCTCGCGCTTTTTGAGATCGAACGGGGCGACTATGCGGCCGCGCTCGCGATCTATGACGAGCGGCTGCGGGATCTCGCTTCGCCGCTGATGCAGGCGGTGCCGGATTTCTATGTGGACCTGCAGAACGACGTGGCGCTGTTGCAGAGGCTCGAGCTGCGGGGGATCGATGTGGGCGCACGGTGGGAGCCCATCGCCGATCTGGCGGCGGAGCGCATCGGCAATCACACGAACCCGTTCACCTCACCGCATGCGGTGCTGGCCTTGGCCGCGGCCGAGCGCCTGGAGGCTGCCGAAGAGGCGCTCGAGGCCATGCGCGCCTTTGTTATCGAAGATGGCGGCGTCCTGGCCGCGCGCTACCAGCTGGCCGCGCTTCCCGCCTCCGAAGCAGCGCTGGCTCACCGTAAGGGCGACCACGCCGCGGTCTTGGCCCATCTTCTGCCGGCCCGGCGCAACCTTTGGCAAATGGGCGGCAGCCACGCGCAAAGGGATCTGTTCTTCCAGATCCTCGCACATGCTGCGCTCCGCCTCGAGCGCCGCGACGTGCTGGACATTCTGTTGGAGGAACTGCGCGGGCTGGGCCTCGAACATCTTGAAGAGCGCACCAGTTATGCCGATGCACTCGCCGCGCTGCACTGAGGCCGCATGACCGAGACAACCCTCTTGGACCAGCCTGATTGGCGCTATCTGCTCAGCGAGTTTTACGAACTTTACCGCAACTCGGGCGCAGGAGGATCCGCCAAGATCCGCGCGCATCACCACAGTGTCCGGGCCAAGATCGCGCGCGTGATCGAAGCCGCGCCGCCGATTGCCTTTCCCGAACCGGTCGAGAAGCCGGTCAAGCGGCACCTAAAGCGTGCCCTCGACCGCGGCCGCCTCGACCGAACAGCACCCATGATCCGCGCCATCGAGAGCGTGACCGACCGGCTGGCCTGGCTCTATGGCTATGACAAAGTGCCCAAGGGCTTAGCCGAACGCTTTGCTTTTGCCGAAGTGTGCGGGCCAACCGGCCCCGTGGTGAGCCATGAGGTGATCCTCGGCCTCGTGCTTTTTGCCCCGGGCTGCACCTATCCCGCCCATGCCCATGACGGGATCACCGAGAGCTACTACGTGCTCTCAGGCTCGGTCTCCGAGAACGATCAGGGCGTCTATGCGCCGGGATCGATGATCTTCAACCCGCCGGGGCGGCTTCACCGGATCACGGTGGGCGAGCGCAATCCGGCCCTTCTCGCCTATGCTTGGGCCGGGCCATCGGATCGGCTCGCGGGGCAAAAGATGGTCTTCACCCGCCGTCGCCGCAGCCCGGCCGTAACCAGCCCCACCAAAGCGGGCGGGAGTTGATTCCCGCCCCCCATCCGCCTACCAAGCTCCAAAGTGGAGCGTGAGGACCCCGATGCCGACCAGTGACCCGAAACTGCTCGTCTCGACCGACTGGCTTGGTGAGCGGTTGACCAGCCCCGACATCCGGATCCTGGATGCCAGCTGGCATCTGCCCGACACCGGCCGCGACGGACGCGCGGAGTATGAAGAGGGCCATATCCCCGGCGCACGCTTTTTCGACATCGACCTGCTCTCGGACCGCACATCGTCGCTGCCGCACATGCTGCCGCCGGTCGAGCAATTCGTCTCAGCCGTGCGCAAGATGGGGATCGGCGATGGCCACCGCGTCATCGTCTATGACCAGACGGGCCTGTTCTCGGCCGCCCGGGCCTGGTGGATGTTCCGGCATTTCGGGCATGACGATGTGGCGGTGCTCGACGGCGGTCTGCCGAAATGGAAGGCCGAGGGCGGGCCGCTCGAAGACCTCGCCCCGGAACCGCGCGATCGCCATTTCACCGCGCGCCGGGATGCCTCCATGGTGCGAGACGTCACACAGATCGCGGGCGCGGTGAAGCTCGGGCATGAGCAATTGGTCGACGCCCGCAGCCCCGAACGCTTCGCCGGCCAAGAGGCCGAGCCCCGGCCCGGCCTGCGCGCTGGCCACATCCCGGGTGCACGAAACGTGCACTACCGCAGCCTTTTGAATGACGACATGACGATGAAGGACCCCGATGATTTGCGCGCCGTCTTCGAAGCGGCGGGCGTCGATCTCGCGCGTCCGATCGTCTCGACCTGCGGCTCGGGGGTCACGGCCTGCATTCTGTCGCTGGCGCTGCGGCGGATCGGCCATGGCCGGAACGCGGTCTATGACGGCTCCTGGGCCGAGTGGGGCGCCTATCCAGACCTCGCGCTGGAAACCGGCGAGCCCGAGAGGTGAGCGGCCCGCGTGGGCGGGCCGGCGAAACCGTCTTGGGTGTGCGCACCTATCTTGAGATGACTGAGCGGCCCACCACACCGCCCCTGCACGCCCCTGCGGGGATCCGGCTCTCGATCCTCGCAGCCACCGAGCCCCCAGCCGCCTGGTTTCTCTATCTCTACCAAGAGGTCGGACGCGACTGGGAGTGGGTGGACTGGCTGCGCGTCCCGCTCGCCGATGTCGAGGCCTTTGTCGGTGATCCGCTCACATCGGTGCACACGATGATGCTGGATGGCTGGCCGGCCGGCTTCTTTATGTTGGACACCCGGCATGAGGGCACCTGTGATCTCGCCTATTTCGGCCTCACGCCACAGGCGGTCGGGCGCGGGCTCGGCCGATGGTTCCTGGATACTGCGATCCGCACCGGGTGGGACCGCGCCGGCGTCGTGCGCATGACCGTGAACACCTGCACGCTCGACCATCCCGCCGCACTTGGCCTTTACCAACGCATGGGTTTCACGCCAATCGCCCGCGAGGAGTTCAGCCATGAGCTGACGCGCGATTTCAACACTTGAAACCATCGAAACGACGTCTTCTCCCGGCATTGATGTTATGATCATGGCCGAGCGCAGAACGCTCGGCCCGTTGGGCCACCAACGCATACCTGGAGCATTTTCGATGGATGACTTAAGCACCCCCGACCAGACTGAGTTCGTTCGCTTTTGGAACGAAATTCTGGTCCCGAAATTCGTGAAATGGAAGCACGTCCTGGTGGGCGGGCTCAGCCAGCATTCTGGTGCGATCCTGCCGACCCTCGCCGTGCCCAAAGGCGGGCGCGTGATGGACGCGGGCTGCGGCTTTGGCGACACCGCCTGCTGGCTGGCCGAGCAAGTCGGGCCCGAGGGCCGTGTCGTCGGCATCGACTGCTGCGACGCCTTCCTGGCCTATGGCCGCGAGGACGCGGCGACGCGCCACCTCAGCAACATCGACTTCCACGTCGCCGATATCGAGAGCCAGCAATTCGACGGCGATTTCGACATGATCTTCTCGCGCTTTGGCACGATGTTCTTCACCAATCCGGTGCGCGCCCTGCGGAACATGCGCACGGCGCTGAAGCCAGGCGGCACGATGACCAACATCGTCTGGCGCAGACGGGCCGACAACCATTGGGGGGACAAACCCAAGGAGGTCGTGCTGCGTCATTTGCCGCCTCCGGGCGACGACGCCGCGACCTGCGGACCGGGCCCCTTCTCGATGGCTGACCAAGAGATGGTGACCGGGCAGCTGCGCGCCGCGGGCTTCCACGAGATCGCCTTTGAGCGGGTCGATGCGCCCTTCCGCACGGGCAACACGGTCGAGGATGCCATCGGCTTCCAACTGGCGCTCGGTCCGGCGGGTGAGGTCTACCGCGAAGCGGGCGCCCTGGCCGAAGAGAAGCACGACGCGATCATGGATGATATGCGCGCAGTGCTCTCGGAGTATGCCAACGAGGACGGTGTGTTCATGCCGTCCTCGTCCTGGGTGATCACGGCCCGCAATCCGGTCTGAGACAGCCGTGATTGGCGCGCGCGGCCTGCATGGTCTAGACCGAGGCAAGTCATTCGGAGTGGCCATGTTCGACCCCGCGCGCCCCTACAGCTTTCACATCGAGCTAACCGACAAGTGCAATGCCGGCTGTCCGATGTGTCCTCGGACCTTGCAGCTCGACCGGTGCCGAACCGATCGCTCGGTGATCTCGAACGTGGAACTGGGGCTGGAGGATTTTCAGCGTCACTTCACGCCCGCCTTCTGCGCCCGAGTGGACGAAGTGATCTTTGGTGGCGCATACGGCGATCCGCTTGCGTCCACCGAATTGCTCGAGATCGTCGAGCACTTGACGTATCACGGTGTGCGCGTCGCCATCGCCACAAACGGTTCCTTGCGCAAACCGAATTGGTGGGCGCGCATGGGCCGTGCCATGGCCCGAACAGGCTCGCGGCTAGAGCTGCATATCGACGGCCTCGAGGACACGAACCCGCTCTATCGCGTGGGCACGTTCTACGACAAGATCGCCGAGAATGCCGCGGCCTATATCGCGACGGGAGCGCGGGCAGAGTGGCATTTCATCATCTTCCGTCACAACGAGCACCAGATCGAGGAGGCATTCCGCCGTTCCCGAGAGATGGGCTTCGACGGATTCACCCTGATCGACACCGTGCGCTTCGGGTCCGAGGGACAGTTTCCCTATCAGATGCCCAGTGGTGAGTGGCGCCAGCTTGAGGCGCCAACCCGGAAGGCCGCGGATTTCATCTTGGAAGGCGGCGAGATCAGACTGGCCAGCGTTGCGGACGCAGCCGAGCATCAGCGCGTGATATCGCCGCTGGCTGTCAACGGTATCGATTGCAAATCGGCAGAGCGCAACAGCCCTTACATCTCGGCCCACGGCCAAGTATCAGCCTGTTGTTGGGTTACAGGCGCCATCGAGGAGCGCGATTTCTTCCGACGCCACGCCCTAGCGAAAGAGCACTACAATTTGCGCAGCCGGCCACTCGAGGAGATCATGCTCGACGAGCCGTTTGCGGGCCTCTATGCCGCGGCGTGGCGCGAAGACAGCCTTGCCACCTGTCGGCACAAATGCGGCAAAATGCGCCGCAATCACCGCAATGCGCTCTGAACGGCGGCCCGCCTGCGCCGATCCCGGGTCCCACCCACCCAGCCCATCGTCATACAAAGGCGCAGGGGATCGCTTGACCAGCCCGTGGGGGTGGAGCGTGCGGCCCCGCGCCTGCGGCGCGTTAGCGCCGCATCATCCGTTCCAGAACATCGTCGAGGGCGGATCCATGCCAAACCGCTCGGCGATTTGGCCGAGGCCGCTCCCGCCTTGCGCTTGGCGCAGCATATCCAACACTGACATCTTACCCCTCCCTATCCATACTGGTTGCTCTCGTGGCTTGCGCGCCTATGCCAGGCTTCGATGGCGCGCGCATGGGCCGATTGTCGAGCCCGAAGTTCGGGTCTTTTGAGGTGGTGGGGGTTTTGGTGGTGTTGGCGGTTTTGGCGGGGTGGCCATGGATGTGTGGGGTGGGGGGTGCCGCTTTGATCCGTCGCCG
>JBCCZI010000066.1:0-23364 GCA_039187815.1 Pseudomonadota bacterium
GGACATAGCGGATGTTCGACTGCTTTCGAGAGAGCCGCTGGGTTCTGGACTGATCGCGATCTGTCATGCTGCCAAGGAGGCCGCGTTCAGGCCTCGGCGCGGGCGCGGGTCCAAAGGGCCTCGGCCGCGGCCTGGGCGTCGCGCATGATCACGGCCTCGTCTGCCATGGTGGCGCGGCCGTCCTCCACTACCAGCCGACCGTCGACCATCACGTGCGCCACGTCGCGGCCATGGCCGAGATGGACGATGTTGCCGAGCGCATCGACCATCGGCGTGAAATGCGGGCGGCGGGCGTCGATCATCACGAGATCGGCCTTCATGCCGGGCGCCAGTCGCCCGATCTCGCCATCGAGGTCCATCGCCTTGGCGCCGTTTACCGTGGCCATTGCGAGCATGTCCTCCGGCTGCCAGTCATCGCGGATCCGGCCTGCCTGCAGCCGCCCGATGCAGAGCGCCCAGCGCATCAGCTCGACCATGTCGCCATGCATGTTGTCGGTCGACAGGCAGAGATTGGCACCCGCCTCGCGCAGCTTAAGGGTCGGCGCCATGGTCCCGCCCGTCGCGTTGCCCTTGGGGATATGGGCAACGTGGAGGCCGGCGCGGCCGGCGCGGGCGATATCGTCCTCGGTCATGAAGATGCAGTGGGCGCCGATCAGTCGGTCCGACAGCAGGCCCACCTCGTCGAGCAGTTCCGTCGTGGTCATGCCGTCGCGCTCGGCGATGCGCTCGACCTCGATCCGGCTCTGCGACAGGTGGGTGGTGACCATCATGCCGGTGGCGTCGCGGGCCTCGCGGACCTGGCGCAGGAAGTCGGTCGAACAGGTGTCCGGTGCATGGGCCGCGAGCTGCACGCCGAGCCGGCCGTCCATGGCGCCGTGCCAGTGCTGATGCAGCGCCAAGGCATCGTCCAGCGTGCGCCGGCCGATGGCGGTGTCGTATTCCCAGCGGCCCTGGCTGACGCCGGAGAAGTCGACATCGTGGATCCGCCCGCAGCCGGTGACCCTGAGGCCCAGCTCGCCCATGGCCGGCAGGGTCAGGTGCTGGTGGACATAGGTGTCGTTGATGAGGGTGGAGCCAAACTTCATGGCCTCGAGCGCGCCGAGGCGGGCCATGGCGACGGCTTCCTCCTCGGTCACCATGTGGCCCTGCGGCACGCCGGGCGTATAGGCGGGGGCAAAGCCCATGTCCTCGGCCACACCCCGCACCATTGTCAGGATTGCGTGGAGATGGATGTTCACGAGGCCCGGCAGCACCACGAAGCCTGTGCCGTCGATCACCCGGGCAGCCGGCGGCGGCGGGCCCTCGACCGAAGCCACCGCGACAAGGCGATCACCGGCGATGGCGATACGACCCTTGGTGATCTCGGGCTGCGCCGGGTCCGAGGTCAGGACATGGGCGCCCTCGATCAGGATATCGATGGGCGTATCCCGCGCGGTCTCGGCGTCGGTCATGCGAGGTTCGCTCCCTCAGGCTGCAGATGGCGCAGGAACCGCCGCGTCGCCTCCTCGCGCGGGGCCGTGAAGATCTCGCTGGGCGCGCCTTCCTCGAGGATCGTGCCGCCGTCCATGAAGATTACCCGGTCGGCGGCATCGGCGGCGAACCGCATCTCATGGGTGACGATCATCATGGTCATGCCACCATCGGAAAGCGCGCGCATGACGTCCAGCACCTCCTGTACCAGCTCGGGATCGAGCGCCGAGGTGGGCTCGTCGAACAGCATGATCTCGGGCTCCATGGCGAGCGCGCGGGCAATGGCGACGCGCTGCTGCTGCCCGCCCGAGAGCTCGGAGGGCCGCTTGTCCATGTGATCGGCGAGCTTCACGCGGACGAGTTCGCGTTCGGCCAGTTCACGGGCCTCGGCGCGGGAGAGGCCACGCACCTTCTCGGGCCCGATGCTCACATTCTGGCGCGCGGTCAGGTGGGGAAAGAGATTGAAGCGCTGGAAGACGAAGCCGAACTTCTGGCGCTGCTTCGCGATGGTGGCCTCGGTGTCGGCGCGCCACTTGCCGCCCGGCCCATCAAAGGTGCCGCCAACCGTCTCGCCGTCGATCCAGACGCTGCCGCCGTTGGGCTCCTCCAGCCGGTTGAGGCAGCGGAGCAGTGTCGTCTTGCCCGACCCCGAGGCGCCGATCAGCACCACCGTCTCGCCCTGGGCGATGTCGAGATCGACGCCGCGCAGCACGGTGGTGTCGCCGAAGCGCTTCTCCAGGCCCTTGATGCAGAGCAACGGGAAGGTCTTCACCATGCCGGCAGCCTCCGTTCGATCCAGCGCGAGAGCCAGCTCAAGAGCTTGATCAGGGCGTAATAGTAGAGCGCCAGCAGGGTATAGATCTCGAAGGGCACGAAGTGGATCGAGATGATCGACTGGCCCGCCCGGGTCAGCTCGTAAACCGAGATCACCGAGAGGAGCGACGAATTCTTGACTAGGCTGATCATCTCGTTGGTCAGCGGCGGGACCATCTGACGATACGCTTGTGGAAGCAGGATCCAGAACAAGATTTGCCCGCGCCTCATGCCAATGGAGCGTGCGGCTTCGGCCTGGCCCTTCTCGATCGCGCCGACACCACCGCGCACGACCTCGGCCACGAAAGCGGCGGCATTGAGGGACAAGGCGAACACGCCTGCCCAGAACTCGTCGAGCCGGACGCCGATCACCGGCAGGGCAAAGAAGACCAGGAAAATCTGGATCAGCAGCGGTGTGCCTCGGATGAAGTCAACATAAGCTGAGACCAGTCCGCGCATTATGCGGCTGTCCGAGAGCAGCATCAGCCCGAACAAGACGCCCAGAACGAGGCCCAGGATGGCAGAGAGAGCAGAGACTTCGAGTGTGACGATCGCGCCTTCGAAAAGGAGCGGGATCGCTTTTTGAATGATCTCCCAGTCGATGTTCATGTATGGACCATTTTGGGGCCGGCGCAGGCGGCCGGCCCATCCCTGGCTGTTGGATCGCTAGTGATCTGGTGTCAGGCGAAGGACGGGATCTCGTCGGCGAGGTCCATCTTGAAGCCGAACCACTTCTCCTGCATCGCGTAGATCTCGCCGTTCTCCTTGAGGCGCGATAGTTCCTCGTCGAGGAAGGCGACAAGCTCCTTGTCCTCCATGCGCGCGGCGAGGCCGGCCCAGTTTGGTTTTCCCACGGGGCGGACGAGCGTATAGGCGCCAGGGCGGTCCTTCATCACCTGACCGAGGGTCGGCAGCGTGTTGAGCACCCCGTCCACCGAGCCCTGCGACAGCGCGAGGTAAGCGGCTGGATGGTCGTCGTAGATCTTCACCTCGTCGAAGCCCGTACCGGCTGCGGCGGCGATCTCCTCGGACAGGCCGTCCTTCATGCTCTCGCCCGGCGAGCCGAGCTTTACGCCGAGAACCTTGCCCGACATGTCGTTGATCGAGGTCATCGTGCCCTCGTCTTCGGCACGGATCAGCAGTGCCTGACTGGCCTCTGCATAGGGGATCGAGAAGGCGACCTTCTCCAGCCGCTCTTTCCGGTAGCTCATAGAGGACATAATGATGTCGAAGCGCCCAGCATAGAGTGCAGGGATGATGCCCGACCACTGGGTATCAATGAACTCGGCTTCGACACCGAGCGTCGCGCACATCACCGCGGCCAGGTCAACGTCATAGCCCACGATCTCGCCGGCATCGCGGAAGGTAAAGGGCGGGTACGTGGCCTCGCAGCCGATGCGCAGCACGCCGGTCGATTTAATCTTGGCGAAGGTCGTCTCTGCAAAGGCCGGCCGGGCGATGAACGGCAGCGCGATGCCGGCGGCCGCCGCTGTACCGAGCAGATGGCGTCGGGTGACGTGATTGTCGGACATGGTCGTTCCCTTGTGGTTGTGGAGGTCTCCTGCTCTGCTGACGCAAACATCGTGCCAGAAGTTTTTCTTTGCGTTTTTAATATCTTGCAAAAAATGGAATGCCATTTGCCCGTTTTCTGGGCGCCGCTGCTCGAACGCGCGCCATCAAGGGAGGCGCGCCGAAAGGATGGAGGGGTCTACGAACTCTGCCTGGCAGCGGCGAACGATGCGGCGATAGGCCGGCATCATCGTCTCGATCTCGGCCTCGGCGGCAGCTAGCGCGGGTTCGATCGCGGTATGGGCTTCGCCAATCTCTGCGAGAATCGCAGTCTCGTCGATACGGGTCAGATGGCCGTCTGCCATGGCGGTCTGACCGTCGATGATCAGCCGGTCTAGCGAGGCGCCGGTCTCGCCATAAACCAGCTGACGGAGCGGGTCGTTGAGCGGCACGAAGGGGATGCTGTCGAGACGCCAGAGCGCAAAATCGGCCCGCATGCCCGGCGCGATCCGGCCGAGACGGTCGGCTTGCCCCAAAGCCTTGGCGCCACCGGTGGTGGCGGCAGCGAAGGCCTCGCCAGCACTGATCCATCGGTCGGCCTCGTTCCCGCGGAGCTTCTGAACGAGCGCGGTGGAGGCCACGGCGCGGAGCATGTCGACGGTATCGATCGAGCCGCAGCCATCGGTGCCGAGACTGACGTTCACGCCTGCCTCCAACATGGCCCGCATGGGCATGAGGCCCGAGCCGAGCTTGAGGTTGCTGTTCGGATTGTGCTGCACCGAGGCACCGGAGGCCGCGATCAGGCGAATGTCCTCGGGCGTCACCCAGACGGCATGGATCAGCGACGTGGCGGGCTTCAGAAAACCGAGGCCGTCGAGATGGGCGAACATCGAGCGGCCGTAAAGGCGTTGAGCCGTCACCGCCTGGAGCCGCGTCTCGTGCACATGGATGATTACCGGGAGGGCGAGCTCGTCCGCCATGGCCCTGACTTGGCAAAGGAAATCGTCGGTGCAGCGCTGCGGCGCGCTGGGGGCGGCGAGGATGGCGACGCGAGCCTCACGGGGATGGCGCTCAGCAGCGCGCGCTCGCACGAAGGCCAGCACCTGGGACGGCGGAGTCGCCTCTACCGCGGAGAGGCGGGCGAGCAAGTCTGGCGGAAACTCCTCATCCACAAAGGGCAGCGCGCGGAAGAAGGGGCGGTCGAACAGGGTCGGACCCACGAAGGCGCGGATGCCAATTTCCTCATAGGCCTGAAGGGCCGCGTCGACATGCTCTGGGATCAGCACAGGACTGACGTTCAGATCGTCAACAATGGTCGTCGTGCCCGAGCGCAGTGCCTGGATCGCGCCCACCATGGTGCGCAAATAGACCTGCCGCGCCGTGACTGGGATCGGCGAGAGTGGGCGGACATAGTTCATCCAGAGCTCGAGCGGCAGGCGATCGTAGCGGCCTTTGTGATAGTGCTCGTGGCTGTGGTGATGGCCGTTGATCAGGCCTGGCGTGATCAGACGCCCGGTGGCGGAGACGGGCTCGCCACGGGGCTCGCCTTGACCGGCAGGCCGGATTTCGGCGACCGAGCCGTCTGCGATCTCGATGTCGACACGGCCGCCCGGCGCGATGCCCTCCGGCGGGTCGATCGTCAGCGCGTCGGTCACTGTTAGGCGGGTCATGGAAGGTCTCCGGAGAGCCAGGGCGCGCGTGAGCTGTTCGCGCGCCTGGCGTTGGCGGGATCAGGTCATCCGTTCCTTACCTCATTTGAGGCTCTCGTAGACTGCCTTCAGCGTCGCCTGCTCCTCGGCCATCAACGCGCCGAAGTCCTCGGCGCCGAGGAAGTCGACGCGGCTGTTTATGCGGCCTATGAGGCGCAGGAAACCCGCGTCCTTCACCAACTCCGCGAAGCCCGAAGAGAGCTTGGCAACCACGTCATCCGGCGTGCCAGCGGGCACAAGAACACCGCGCCAGAAGTGGAAGATGATCTCCTCGCCAAGTTCGCTGCAGGTGGGCACGTCTGGCAGGCTCTCCCAGCGCTCGAAGTCAGTGGTGCAGATGCCCTTCACAGTGCCGGCCTTGATGTGTTCGCCCACGACCGAGGGTGCGCCGGCATAGGCCATGGTCTCGCCGCCCAGCAACTTCTGCACGGCCGGCCCCCCGCCGCCATAGACGATGCCCTTCATGTCGGTCCCCGTGTTCATCTTCAGCAGCTCGAAGACCGTGAAGGTGAACCCGTTCACGTTGTCACTGGAATAGACGAGATCGCCCGGTTTCTCCTTGGCATAGGCGACCATCGAGGCAAGATCCTCGAAGGGGGCATCGGCGCGGGCCACGAAGACGGCCGGCGAGTAGTTGATGCGCGCCACGGGGATGAAATCCTCGGTGGTATAGGGCAGTTCCTCGACCTGGGGGCGGAGCGAATTGATCGTGGGGTCGCCGAACAGAACAGTGTAACCGTCGGCGCCGGACTTCGACACCTCGGTCGCGCCCACCGCCCCACCGCCGCCCGAGCGGATAACCGAGATCATCGGCTGGCCGAAATAGGGCTCGGCCACGGTCGTGATGATACCAGCATGCAGTGAGTGCGAGCCGCCCGGCGGGTAGGGCGTCACGAAGGTGATCGGCTTCTCGGGGAACTCCGCGGCCATCGCGAGAGTGGTGGGTGCAGCAAGGATGAGCGCTGCGCCGAAGGTTAAGGTGGCCTTAAGTCGTCTTTTCATCGTTCAGATTCCCTGTTGGTTGGTTGAGGGGCGTTGGGTCGTTAGGCTTTGCCAGCCGAGAAGGCAGATGATCGCGGCGATGACCACGAGCAGCGTGGCGGCGATGGGTTCGGTGACAAAGATCAGGAGGCTGCCGTCCGAAAGCGTCAGCGACTGGCGGAGCGAGCTCTCCAGTCCTGGCGTCAGCAGCATCGCGATGACCAGGGGCGGAATCGGTACGTCGGCCTTGCGCATTGCATAGCCGAGCACGGCGCCCACCAGCATGATCCACCAGTCGAAGACGGCATTGTTGACCGCGAAGGTTCCTGCAAAGCAGAGCGCGATAACCGTTGGGTAAAGCACCCCCGGCGGGATCGCGGTGATGTGGCGGAGATAACGGATCGCGCCGAGGCCGAAGACCAGCAGCATCACGTTGGTTATCAGCAGGATGGCGAAGAAGCCGTAGAGCACCGGCCCGTGCTGGTCGAACAGCAGCGGCCCCGGCAGCAGGCCCTGCGCCATGAAGGCACCCAGCAGCACGGCGGTGATCGTGTCGCCCGGGATGCCGAACACCATCATCGGGATGAGGGCCGCAGGGCAAACGGCGTTGTTGCCCGCCTCTGCCGCCGCGACGCCTTCAAGAGAGCCCTGGCCGAAGGTCTCGGGCTGCATGCTTCGGCGTTTGGCCATGCCGTAGGCTATCCAGCAGGAAATCTCGGCACCCAGCCCGGGCAGCGCGCCGAGAAACGCGCCAATGCCGGAGGATCGCAGGATCGTCGGCGTGGCCGCGCGAACCTCGGCACGCGTGATGCCCTCGACCGCCATCTCAACCTTCACCTGGTTCAGTCTCTCGCGCCCCAGACGTTCGGCTTGCACCAGAACCTCCGAGAGCGCGAACATGCCGATCAGGAGCGGCACCAGCGAAATCCCGCCCCAGAGGTCGATCACCCCGAAGGTCAGGCGCGAGGCACCCGACATTGGGTCGAGCCCGACGCAGGCGACCAGCACGCCGAGCGCCACGGCAAAGGCGCCCTTGGCTGCAGACGACCCCGAGACCCCAGCGATCATCACCAGCGCGAACAGGTAGAGCATGGTGAAGTCGGGCGACCCGAAGCCAATCGCGATCGAGGCCAAGGGGGCGGCGACGAAGATCAGCACCAGCGTCGCCAGCAGATCGGCCATAACTGAGGCAACGAGGCTCATCTCCAGCGCCTTGCGCCCGAACCCCTTGCGCGCAAGCGCTGCGCCGTCAATGGCGGTGGCGGCCGCGGCGGCGGTGCCTGGCGTGTTGATGGTGATGGCGGGGATCGAACCACCATAGATCGCCCCTTTGTAGATCCCGAGCAGGAACGGGATCCCGATTGTCGCATCCATAAAAAAGGTAAAGGGAGCAAGTACCGCCACGGCCATCGTCGCGGTCAGGCCTGGCAGAGCGCCGACGACGATCCCGGCCGCCAACCCTGCCAGCGCAGCGGCGAGTGCAAGCGGATCGGTTAGGACCGACAGGCCATGCTGGATGGCCTCGATCAGCATCAGAAGATGACGCCATCCGGGAAGCGGACGAGCAACACGCGCTCGAAGAGCAAGTACACGGCAAGCGGCACGGTTGCCGCGGTCGGCAGGATCAGGCGCAGGTCCCGCATCCCAAAGACCGGCGGCAGCACGAGGAGTCCGATGATCAGAGTTTCGAGGAAACCGATCTGGCCGATCAGCAGGGCCATCACGAAGACCACTACCAGGATAAGCAGCGGCCGTAAGCCGGGGTTCTCCAGTGCCGCCGCCGCCGGGCCCGAGAAACTTCGGGCTACGATGGCGAGCGAGGCGACAGCGAGCGCGATGGCGCCGACGGCGGGGAAAAAGGCGGGAGATGTCATGTCGGCCAGTGCCCCGATTCCTGCGCCCCGCGGACCACCGAACAGCGAGAGAGCCGCTGCCAGGGCGGTGCCGAGGCCAAGCAGGCAAAACAGCAGGTCGGCGAGGCGGGCGGGCATGGCGTCTCCGTCTGCAGTCGACTGGTAGGTCTAAAGCAAATGGCATGCCATTTCTGTTATTGCTATCTGGCGTAGATTTTACTGAAGTTAATCAAAAGGTTGCTGAACTTCCGATCTTCGGTATACTTGCCGGAGAACAAGATGCTATTTTTGCGGGCATCTGGCGCCGTCGCGTTGTGCAGTATGGTCTGAGCGTGCAGGCAAAACGACAGTCTCAGGCGGGGCGCCACTCTGGCAGGCCCTTCGCTTGGCGCCAGTGAGCCGCGATTTGGGCACGGGTGGCAATCCAGGTGCTGCCGCGAGCGGCCAGGCCAATGAGCAGTTGTTCCAGCCCACAAATTCGTCCCGGCCGGCCGATGATGCGCTGATGCAGACCGACGGACATCATCCGTGGCGCGTGTCGACCTTCCTTGGACAACCAGTCGAAGGCGGCAAGACAATAGATCGCGAAATCCGCGCCCTGCACGAAAGCACCGCCGGGGCCGAAGCGCATGTCGTTGGTGTCGAAGGCGTAGGGCAGCACGACATGGGGCCGTCCCAACAACGTCTCAAGCCTCGGCATGTCATCGTCATAGGCGTCGCTGTCATAGGAAAAGCCGCCATGCTCGACGAGCAGGCGCCGCGTTGCCGGGGTCGATGCCGAGCGCGTGTGCCAGCCGACCGGCGGTTGGCCGGCAACCTTGGCAATGGCAGCATGGGTGCGGGCAATCACAATGCGCTCGGTCGCTTCATCCATCCCGGCGTGGCGCTCCCAGCGCCAGCCATGGCAGGCGATCTCGTGACCCGCCGCCGCCGCCTCGGCGATCAGCCAGGGCGTCCGTTCCGCGGCGCGACCGCAGACCGAGAGGGTTATGGGCACGTTGTGGCGGGCAAAGAGCGCCGCGATGCGGGGCCAGCCGGCGCGCGGACCATAGCCGAAATGGCTCTCGAGACAAGGATCGGGGAGGACACCCACATCGTCGATTGCCTCGTAGATCAGCTCGTTCCGCTCATCGCCGTCGGCGATCGAGAGTTCGGCGCCTTCCTCGATGTTGAGCACGAAGGAAACCGCGACGTGCGCGTCGCCCGGCCAGCGGACGGCCGGCGGCGGGGGCGCACGCAAGACACGGCGGTCCGTGCTCACGCGCCGCAGCCTGCGAGAAGACCACGGACGAGATGGTGATCGGTCGCCTCAGTCCCAGTTTCGCCCTCGTGGCGGACAAAGCGGCCACGCAGCATCAAAGTATCGGCGGCGGTGAAGATCGCGCGCCCGGAGATATCGGTGCCGAAATGTCTCATGCGACCTCGGCGAAAAGCCGTCCCCAGCCCGTGACGCCATTGGGACTCACGCCGGTCTGGCGGAGTCCGGCCCAGACGGCGGTGGCGACGGTGTCGTAGACAGGAATGCCGGTCTCGGCCTCGATGGTGGTGGCCACCTCGGCCCCACGCATGTTGGTGCAGAAGACGGCGATGGCGTCGGGCTTGGCCTGCGCCACCTCGCGGCAGAGATTGGCGATCTCATCCGTAGTGAAGCGCGAGAAGGCGAAGTTCTCCGAGGTTCGCATATGCCGCTCGGCCACACAGTCGAAGCCGCTGGCGTTATAATTGGCCATGATTTTGGACTGCACGTCGTCGATATAGGGCGTTACGAGGCCGAAGCGTTTCACGCCGGTCGCCTCGAAGATCTCGTTCAGCGCCAGAACCGAGGAGCAGGCCCGCACGCCGGTGCGCGCCTCGATGGCGGCGCAGAGCTCGCGGTCACGCTCGAAACCCAACCATCCGGCCGAGGTACCGTTCCAGCAGATCGAGCCCACATGGGCATCGGCGAGAAGTTCGGCCGCGGCCAGCATAGGCTC
Source organism: Pseudomonadota bacterium (assembly GCA_039187815.1). Taxonomy (GTDB): domain Bacteria; phylum Pseudomonadota; class Alphaproteobacteria; order Rhodobacterales; family Rhodobacteraceae; genus Thermohalobaculum. The sequence goes on from JBCCZI010000066.1 coordinate 10,309, forward strand.
CATGTCGAACTGTCCTAGCGCGGTGTCTGAAAGTGATATCTCAGTCACTCTGAACCGGCCAAAATGCGCGCTAACGCCTGGCAAGCCGCTCAGGATACTGGCTGTCACGGGCTCAAGCACCGTGTTGGAGGATGGGGTGAGCATCCCGATCAGTATTCGGTCGTCTTGCTGGGCCATCCTGCCAGTCTCCTCGCTAGGGCGCTAAACGCGTTCTTGCGGGATGCTAAACAAATTGCATGCCATTTCCAGAACCCTGCAAAGGCGGCGTTTTGCGTGTCCGAAGCGATGGATTTCAGCCGCACTGCCAGCGTAGCAGGCATGGCTTGGTCAAGACGTAGCCAGAGACCTCCTTCAGGAGCATCAGCTTTTCAGGGCGTCGTCTTACCGTGGATTGCTTCTTGAGCGCGATCGATCACGCTGGCCACGGCGTCACCCGTGCGTAGCAGGTGGCGCCGCCAGATCCGACCGGCGGCAGCTCCGTCGCGGACGCGCAGCGCTGCCATCAGCGCATCATGCTCGCCCATCGCCTCCGCCAGTCGCTGCGGCTCCATTATCGCCGCATAGCGGCCTCGCATGGCGCGCAGCATCAGGCGCGCATGGGTCTCCATAAGGTATGGGTTCGCCGCAGCGACCAATAGAGCTTCGTGGATCTGGCTGTTCAGCGCGAAGTAGGCATCGCGCTCGCCCGCCTTGAAATGCGCTAGCATCCGACCGTGCATTCGTTCGAGCGTGTCCATAGCCTCCTTCCCGATGCGTTCTGCTGCGAGCGATGCGGCGGTCGCTTCGATGCCGGCGAGCACTTCGAAGAGATGCCGTGCATCCGCCGAACCAAGCGGCGCCACACGCGCACCGCGGTTGCGGTGGATCTCGACGAGACCATCGATCTCGAGGAGCTTCAGGGCCTCGCGAAGAGGGGTGCGTGACACGGCGAGTTCGGCGCAGATCCTGCGCTCGACGATCCGTTCATCGGGGGCAAGCGCACCCCGAACAATGCGGTCGCGGAGAATGTCGGCCAACCGGGCGGCCAAGGCCACCTCCCGATCACCCGGTTGCATCGAGCCCGTATCGGACGATGTCCGGTTGACGTCTCGATCAATGCCTCTGCCGCGCTCCTTCGGAAGCGGCCGCTTCGCCTTCTTGTCGTCGGCATGCCGAGGCGGACTCATCCTGCGAGCGCTCTCACACGTTGAACCGCCACAGCAACTGCTGCTGCAACGGGAGAGATGACGGGCACTGCGAGGCGCCGGGCCAGCGCGGGCACGATGCCAGCAAGCGGTCCGCCGCCGACGATTATGGCTTCGGCGCCGTCTTCCTGTATGGCAGCGATGCCAGCGTGGGAAAGGGCCCCGACCAAGGCTGCGCGATCCGCCATGAGGGCTGCGGGATCGCCCGGGGTGATCCGGACCGATACCAGCTGTGCCGCATGCCCGTGCTGCTTCGCCAGGGCTTTGATTCGCGCGCGAAGGTCCAACATCGTGGTCACCACGCCAAACCGGCCCGAAGAATGTTCAGCAGCAGTCTCGAACGAGGCCCCCGCCAGGCCAACAACCGGGACCCGCAGCCGCTCTGCCAAGTCATCGCGCCCGGGATCGCCGAAAGCCGAGACAATGACAGCGTCCGCCCCGTCCAGTTCGTCGATCAGTGCCAGCACGGCAGCGCTTGCCTCTTTGTATTGCGCGGTCGTGGTGATCAGAGAGGCGCCAAATCTTGCCGTCACCCCGGTGACCTTGACGCCTGTCGGCGCCTCCGCACGCGCGAGGAGAACCATATCGTCAGTGAACGCTTGGGTGGTGTTCGGGTTTATCAAGACAATGCGCATGCCCGATCCTTACGGCGGCTAGGCCGACTTCGAAAGCGCAATCAGCATATGGAGATGCGCCAACTGGCGCGGACTGCTGTTTGCCAGCCCTTTACAAGATGTCAGGCGTCACGGCGCCGCGTGCCACCACCGCTTCGGGCACGTTTCCCACCGCCACAACGACCGATGGCAAGAGAGCGCGGTTAGCGCTGGCGCCCCACTTTAGACCTTCGACTCGGCCGGGAATGATGCAATTCGGCGCTACCAAGTGGTTGTTCTAGGCACGCGCAGCAAGTCGTACGAGACCGAAGATCTGCTAACGAAGGCGCCGCCTTTAAGGTCAGTGGCCCAGTGGGTCGGAAGAATGTTTCGATCGCTTAACAAGCGATTATGAGCTCGGCCAGCGCAACCGTCATGGCAGGTCAGTTTGTGTTAGGCCTTTGGCATTGGTCCACCCAAGGCGCGCTCAGCAGCTGCTGCCGCTCGGAACACCTGGGCATCTCCGAGAACTGGCCCCGCGATCTGAAGTCCGATGGGCAGGCCTGCCTTGTCGGTCCCGCAAGGCAGCGAAATCGCCGGTAGCCCAAGGAGGTTCCAAGGGTATGTAAGGCGCCACGAGACAGCCACGATACTCTCGTTTCGGTCACCGATCCGGACCTCCCGTTCGCCAACGCGCCAGGCGGTCAGCGGCATCGTCGGGCCAACGATGACATCAACCCGGTCGAAAACCGGCGCCAATCGCTCCGCTAGGTGCCGTCTGAACCGCTCCGCTTGGAGATAGTCGGCACCGCTCACAAGCCGTCCCATTTCAACGAGTAGCCGGACATCGGCATCGAAAGAGGCAACGACACCCTCTCGAAGGCGCTGGTCGTGATAGTTGGTCGACGAGGCGAGCTCGATTGCAAAGATCGCGCCGAGACCCTCTCCGATCTCAGGCAGATCGAACTCAACGATCTCAGCTCCAGCCCGGCCAAGCGCCGCGATCGCTGCTTCGACGCTTTCGCCCACATCCAGCACGAGGCTATCGAAGAAATGGGTCCGGCAAACGCCAACGCGGAGGCCCTTGGGCCCGGCTGAGAGGGCCTCGTCCCAATCCGGTGCCTCGCATCCGAGACTGCCAGGATCTGCCGGATCGGGCCCGGCCATGGCCTTTGTCAAGAGCGCCGCATCGCCAACCGACGCTGCGATGGGCCCCGCATGATCGAGCGACCAGCTGTGCGGCACGATCCCGCTCCGCCCGATCAGGCCAAAGCTCGGCTTGAAGCCGACGCATCCGCATAGGCTCGCCGGTATCCGGATCGAGCCACCCGTGTCAGAACCAAGTGCTGCGGGTGCAAGCCCGGCCGCCACGGCGGCCCCGGATCCACCGCTTGACCCCCCTGGGACGCGCTCAAGATCGTGCGGGTTTCGCGTCGGCGGGGTATCCATCCCCCAAGCAAACTCGTGCATGCGGGTTTTGGAAAAGGGGATCGCTCCGGCTTCCCTCAGTCGAGCGACGGCGTGGGCATCCTTGAGCGGGAAGGCGACCCCTGCTGCCGTGCTGCCGGCATGGGTCGGCATATCGGCGGTCGTATGGTTGTCTTTGATTGCCACCGGGATCCCGTGAAGCGGGCCCTTCCAGTCACCAGCTGCGGTATCGCGATGGGCGCGTTCAGCCGCCAAACGGGCAACTTCGGAGAAGTGCACGAAGGCCGAGAGTTGATGGTCCTCTGTTTTGGCCCGGTGCATGACGGCGTCGAGCAGATCGACAGGTGACAACTGACCGTTCCTGATTAGCGGCGAAAGCTCCCCGATCGTTGCGCGGGTCGGATCGTCGAGCGCACTCATCAGCGCCCCCGGTAGGGTTGGAAAACAACCGCGGGATGCGTCTCGCCGAGATCTAGCGCCCGGAGTTTCGCGATCTCGGCGCGGATCTCGGCAAAGGCTGTCGCCACCGCGCGCAGCCGCTCTGGAGGTAGGTCGAGGCCGGTCAGAACACGCGGGTCCAGCGGATCGTCAGGTGCGTCGGTCATGGGTTCATCCTCAGGGTGTCTCGGATCCGCCCCCACCCGGGCGTTCAGGCGGTGGTCTTAGCAGCATCTCGGTTACACTGGCGGGGGCCGCGGCTGCTGGCCTACCGCGCATCGGCATGCCAGCGACGAACGGTGCCAGCTGCAGGGCGGCGACGCCGTGGATGCGCCGAAGTTCACCGACCGGGTCGCTATGTTCGTCGACCCGCAAATCGACCCTGGGATAGATCTCAGACCCGACCACCACCAAACCCGCCGACTGGCGCCCGCGCTTGTCTCCGCCGGTGGCCTGGGCCGCCTCGAGCGCCGCGAGCAGCCTCGAATCGAGCGGCGCATCCGACGCCGCAGTGAAGGCGCGCGACATGCCCAAGAGCACGTCAGTTCCGGTGAGCATGTTCCCTTGCACAGCGTGATCGGGCGCAGCCGCGTGTCCACAGGCCTCGGTGCAGTCCGTCCCTGTGAACGCGGCGCCCGCGCCGCGGGCGCCGATGGCACCCAGCTGGCGGACGCTGGCGGCCGGGTCGCCTGACATAACCGTTGCGACGGCTTCTGTTGCCTCCGCCCCCTCAGCGAGCCGGTCCAGCACCTCGACCGCCAGATAGGGGTTGACCCACGACTGGGTGCTGACCGCGCCGACACCGGCGCGAAGGTAGGGGCAAATCGCACCCACAGCGGGCACGGCCGAGGCAACCGCCACACCCAGTTCCCCGCTCCGCTCACAGCGCGCAACGATAGAGTAGGTGTGGGCGCAGATCTCCTCCACGGTTCAAACCTTGAGGTGATCGCCGAGCGTGGCGGCAGCATTCGGATCGCCCGCAGGGCCCGACTCGACGATCTGCCCGAGTTTGAGAACGGCGAACCGATCCGCCACCGAGAGAGCGAAGGAGAGATGCTGCTCGACCAGCAGAACCGCGGTTCCATGCAACTGTCTGGTTGTGTGGAGAACCTCTGCCATCCGCTCGATCATGGTCGGCTGTAGCCCCTCGCTTATCTCGTCGACCAGCATCAGTTTTGGACGTGCAAGCACCGCTCGCGACATGATCAGCATCTTTTGTTCGCCGCCGGAGAGTGTGCCGGCGCGTTGTTTGAGGCGCTCCAGCATCCGGGGAAAGACATGCTTGAGGCTGTCAACGCGGTCGGCAAAGATCTGGTCATTCGAGACACCGACGCGCAGATTCTCCTCAACGGTAAGATCCTGAAAGATGGTGAACTCTTGCGGCGCGTAGGCGACACCCGCCCGCGCCATCGCATGTGGAGCGCGACGGGTGACGTCATCACTGCCGAGAGTGATACGGCCTGACTGGGCGCGCATAAACCCCATTATGGTCTTCATGAGCGTGGTCTTGCCCATGCCGTTTTTGCCGAGAATCGTCACGATCTCTCCCGGACGCACGGCCAGCGACACCCCGTTGATCACCATCGCTCCGCCATAGCCGGCGCTGATCCCCTCGACCGAGAGCAGCGCCTCTGTCGTCGTGGACACGCGTTCGTTTGCTGAGAGGGACATCACGCGGTCTCCACGCTTTGCCCGGAATAGACCGCCTTCACCAGCTCCGAGGCGATCACCTCATCGACCGTTCCCTCCATCAGAAGCGCGCCCTGATGGAGCACCACGATCCGATCGGAGATGTCGCGGACGAAGTCGAGATCGTGCTCGATGAGCAGGATCGACAGGCCGTGCTCCCTGGCCAGCTTGGTTAAAACATCCCCGATCGCGGTCCGTTCGGCTTTGGTGAGACCGGCTGTCGGTTCGTCGAGTAAGAGGACCGACGGCTCGGTTGCTAGGACCATTGCCAGCTCAAGCCCCCGCTTCTGTCCATGGCTGAGGTTCCGCGTTTCGGTCGCAAGCGCCTTGTCGAGCCCGGTTGCCTCGAGAATGCCGACGGCGGGGCTCGGGAGCAGCACTTCGGATCGGCGTGAAAACAGGCTCGCCCCGTCGATCCGCCAGCGCGCAAGCATCAGGCATTCGGCCACAGTCAGCGTCTCAAACAGATTGGTGTTCTGAAAGCTGCGGCCGATGCCGAGTGCCACGACCGATTGCGGGGCGCCGCGTCCGATCTCGGTGCCATTCACAAAGACCTGACCGCCCGAGCGCTCGCCGCCGTCCGAGACGCAGCGCATGAGCGTGGTCTTTCCCGCTCCGTTCGGCCCGACAATCGACAGAAGCTCTGAGCCCCGGGTCTCGATGGCGATCCCGTCAAGAACCTTGAGGCTGCCGTAATGCCGTTGCAAACCCGCCGTCCGCAGAGGAGCAGACCGTGTTTCGCCGTGGGGTGTGGTCGGTTCGAAGCTCCGGATCGCGACCTCAGCAACGGCCTCCTTCCGACGAACAGGCCAAAGCCGTCGAAGCCCCTGGCCAATGATCGGAATCAGTCCCTGTGGGAGCAGCACGATCACCACCACGAACGCGACGCCGGTGATCAGTTTCCAGAGGAACGGCAGCGAGCCAGACAGATAGGAGGCCGTCACATCGATCCCGATTGTGCCGAGCACCGGGCCGATCAGCGTGCCGCGCCCTCCAAGGGCTGTGAAAATGAGCAACTCGGTTCCAAGCAGGAAACCGCCAAGCTCCGGCGCCACGACATTGGTGAAGGCGGCATAGCCGAAGCCTGCTCCCGCACCGATCGCTCCCGCCGCCATCATCAGGAAGATCTTGATCCGGCTGACCGGCACACCAAGATATGCACAGCGCTCTTCGTTCTCGCGGATCGCAACGAGGATTCGGCCAAAATCGCTTTTCACCAGGAGATAGCCGAGCACGGTCACGCCGATCAGGTAGCCACCCGCGAGCCAGAACCAGGACTCGAAGGACCAGTAATAGGTGGGGAATGCGGAGATCCCGGACGACGATCCGGTGAAGCGGCCACCTGCAAAAATCAGCTGCACGAAGACGATGGGAAGCGCCAGGGTCACAATGGAGGCGTAGAGCGGCGACGCTCCATGATAAAATGCAAGCCAGCCTATCAGCCACGCCACTGCCACCGCGGCGAGAAGCGCGATGAGGAAGGACCCCGCAAACCAGAAGGGTCCGAAGCCATAGTGGGTTGCCACGAGTGCGCAGGCATAGGCTCCTATCCCGAAAAACGCGGATTGTCCAAACGTCAAGATCCCCGTGTAGCCCCAAAGGACGTCGACCGTCATCGCAAGGGCCGCGAGGAAGAAGGCCCGGATCAGGACGTTCTTCGTGTAGATATCGAGTTGAAAGGGGGCGGTGGCGACCACAATGCCGGCCACGGCGGCGCCGATCAGGACGGTTCTGCGAACCCGACGTGTCGTGCTTGAGATGCCCACGGGGCCGGGGCCGTCACGTGCCACGGCCAATGCCCTTTGGATAAAGTCGCAGCAGCAAGGCGGCCAATACCACGATGGTCAGCCCGCCGATGATCGGGCTGATATAGGTCGAGACGGCGACCTGCGCGCTGCCGAGGATGAGAGACGCGATAGCCAAACTCGGGATAGAGACGCCAGAGACGAGCACCAGCATGAAGGAGTTCACAAGCCAGGGCAGCCCCATATTGGGATCGACCGAGAGCAGCGGTGTGATCAGTGCCCCGGCGCCGCAGGCAAGCCCTGCGCCGAGCCCAAAGGTAAGGGACCGCACCCTGGCGCTGTCGATGCCGAGCCCTCGAGCAAGCGTCTCGTTCATGATCACAGCGCGGGCGTTAAGCCCGAAGCGCGTTAGGTAAAGGAGGGCGGTCAGGGCGGCCCCGATTGCAAGCGCAACGAGCGTCAGGGTGAGCCGGTAGGCCGAGTACGCCACTTCGCCAAAATCCAACGTCCCGGTCATAGGACTCGCGGCGAACTGGACCTCACGGCCAAACCCAATGGTGATGAGCTGTCCGATGATGATACCGAGCCCCCACGTGGCGAGGATCGCATCAAGCGGACGATCGTAGAGCGGCCGGACGATGACCCGCTCGACGATTATGCCGGCTCCGAACCCAGCGGCCGCGGCTAGGAGCGGGGCGAGCCATGGGCTCAACCCGGCAACGGTTGTCAGGTAAGCTGCGTACCCGCCAACGGTGAGAAAGGCGCCATGGGCGAAGTTGATCAGCTTCATCACGCCGAGGATGATCATAAGCCCGGAAGCGACGATGAAGAGGATCGCCGAGGTCGTGATCATGTCGAGGGCGAGATTGGCCATAACGTCCTTCTAAACCGCCGGTCGAGGGGCGGAAGATCCGCCCCTTGAGCCGTCTTAGCCAGCGAATTGCGGGCACTGGGCGCCTGGATCCACATTCTCGAAGCTCTGGATCACGTTTACGGACCCGTCGGCTTGTACCTGCCCGAGATACATTGTCAGCGGAGCATGACGCTGGGCGTTCATGGTGATGGTTCCGCGCGGCCCTGTCACCGAGACGTCGTCGAGTGCATCGATGACCGCCTGCGGATCGGTCGAGCCCGCCATTTCCACTGCGGCCTTGTAGGCATAGATCGCCTCGTACTGAGGCACCGAAAGGTCGTTTGGCGTGATCAGGTCGTCGCCGAACATCGCCGTCATCCCCTCAAGGAACGCCTTGTTCTCTGAGCTGCCTATGCCGGTAACATACGAGGCCGCAATGTAGATCCCAGTCGCATCGCCGCCCATGGATTTGGCCGTTCCCTCATCGACCGCGAGATTGCCGTAAGGCATGTCGACACCCGCAGCGCGCAGCTGCTTGGTCAAGGTGACATTTGGAGCACCACCAGCCGTCGAGGTGATCAGCGCGTCCGCGCCCGATGCCTTGAGTTGGGAAATGATCGCAGTCCAGTCAGATCCATCCATGGGCAGGTATTCCTCGCCCATAACCTTGCCTCCCTGGCCTTCGACATAGGAACGGGTGAACTCAAGCATGCCACGGCCGAAGGCGTAGTCAGAGCCAATCAGGAAGAAGGTCTTCGCCTCATATTCCGCCATGAAGTGATTGACGATAGGGGCCACCTGCTGCTCGGGCACCCAGGCGTTGACGTACATCCAAGGAGAGCAAGACCGCCCCTCATAGAACGAAGTGTAGATGTAGGGGGTTCGACCGCGATTGACGATCGGCAGGCCTGCATTGCGTGCCGCAGAGGTCTCCATCGAGATGAGAACGTTGACCTTCTCCTCGTAGACGAGGCTCTCGAACGCCCGCTGCGCACCTTGCGCGCCGGAGTTGTCGTCGGCCACGACAAGTTCAATCTGCTTGCCGAGGATCCCGCCGGCCGCGTTGATCTGCTTGGCCGCATATTCCGAGGACTGGACCACGGAGGGCGCGACGACACTGTTGGCGCCTGAGAGCCCGACGGGGATGCCGATCTTGATCGTATCTTGGGCGGCAGCGGGCGCGGCCGAGAGGGCGGCCGCAATCGCGGCAATGGTGAGCGGTCTGATGGTCATCGTGTTGTCACCTCCTGTTGGGTCCGTGTTGTGGCTGGTTGACCTTTGTCAGTACCAACCCGGCTTCAGATCGGTGCCGAGCATCTCGTCGTAGAGATCAGTTCGGCGGTCGCGGAGCAGTTGGTTAAAATCGTTGAGCCGACGTTTGCGCCGTGCATCCGCTAGGTTCATCTTCGCCGTAAGCGCTTCGGTACCATCCACCGAGGCTGGGCCTGCCACGGGCCAGCCCTCATGGTTGACGATCACGCTCTGGCCGATGAAGGGCTGCCCGCGCTCGGTGCCGATCCGGCAGGCCGCAGCCACGCAGAACGAGTTCGAATGGGCCGCACCCATGCAAAGGATGTTAGACATTGAGGGAAGCGAGGCGGGCTGAGACGGCATAGGCACCCAGTTCGTTGGAACGCAGACAATGTCCGCCCCTTGCATCGCCAGCAGCCGCCAAGCCTCCGGAAACCATCCATCATAGCAGATCAGCACGCCGATCCGGCCGAGCCGCGTGGCAAAGACCGGATAACCGCGGTCTCCAGGATCGAACCAAAGATTTTCCGCATCCCAAAGGTGGGTTTTGCGGTAGACGCCGATCAGGCCCTCTGGTCCGACAACCGCCGCTGAGTTGAAGAGTTTGCCGTCTTCGCGCTCGCAAAAGCCGCCGACAATGTGCAGATCCCGCTCGCGAGCAACCTCGACCCAACCCTGGATGGTGTCCGACTCCGTTGCCGTTCCCGAATTCTGAAATGCCTCGTCTCTCGTCGTAAAGACATACCCGCTGTCCGAGAGTTCCGGCAACACGATCAGTTTCGCCCCAGCATCGGCAACCGTGTTGATCAGGTTGAGGGCATTTGTGCGATTGACAGCCAAATCGCCGATCTTGGGCTCGAACTGCAGACAGGCAACAATGACGCTAGCTTCACCGGCGGACATCTCGGTCGACACGTTGGTTCTCCCGGATCTTTGTGGGCAAAGCTCACGCTTCGCCATCTTATGCTCCGGCTTCTGGCTTTATAGTCAAGGAACTTTCATCAGAGTCCATGACCCAACCAAGGCAAAACAATCAGTTCGCACATAAAATGCGCATATCACGGCAAAAACTTTAGGCAGTTAGAAGGTTGGAGGCGTATTCACCCAAATCACCCGCGCCTCGGTGGTGCCCCGATTGCGGTACCCGTGCGGCCGATCGGATGGAAAGTAGAACGAATCGCCTGGCCTGAGGTGGTAGCGACGCCCGTCGACCTCCAACTCGAGCTCGCCCTCAATCAGGAACCCGACTTCCTCCCCGAGATGGCTTATGACCCCGTCGCTTTGTCCGCCGGCGGCGATGATGTGGATGTTGGCTTGCAGCATGCAGCCATCGGCATAGGGCGCGAGCCGCTCTAGGGTCACGCCATCGCCCCGGCGAAGCGCATCCGTATCGAGCCGTGGCCGCGTGCCTGCGCGCATCACCACATCACTCGCCTGATCGTCCGCAAAGAATGTCGATACGTTAACACCGAGCGCCTTTGCCAAACGGCTAAGCATGGTGAGAGATGGGCTCACTCGCCCGGTCTCAACTTTGGAAACCATGCTCTCGGAACATTCGGCTTTCGCCGCCAAGCTTTGGAGCGTCAGGCCACGGAGGCGCCGCTGGTAACGAATCTGGCCGCCGAGCCTTGATGAGTCGCTGCCGCTCACGGGACACCATCAAGTAATTTGATCTACAATCAAGTACGGCGTCTTCGGCCAATCGGTCAACCCTTCGCTTTGCAACGGCAATCTGAAAAGCCTGCTAAGCGCGCATGACAGGCGCGCGCGAGTGGTTCGGATGCATCTTTGGATGTTTCACGGCAGAGAGAGCGTCCGACAAGCCCTTGTTTCGCCTCACTTCATGCTGTCTCAAGAACCCCGCTCACGACCAATGATAGCGGGGCTTTGTCCAGGCCGACCGTTTCACGTTGTAGCCGCTTGTGTCGACTCATCTCGCTGGTTGTGTGGGGTAGAGTGAGGAGGCGGTCTGGATGGCAAAAGACGGTACACTTGTCGGGCGTAAGCCCAAGGGTCGGCATCCCGACAAGCGGCTCTCGGTCCCCGCTGTGAATGCTGCCGGCCAAGGCCGACATCCGGACGGCAACGGGCTCTATCTCGAAATCGAACCGAGCCGGTCGAAGCGCTGGACGCTGCGCACGGTCGTCCGCGGGCGGCGCCGGGACATCGGGCTCGGTGGTGCCTCGTATGTCAACCCCGCCGAGGCGCGCGAGATGGCGCGGCGGCTGCGCAAGATCGCCCGCCAAGGCGGTGACCCCATCGCCGAGCGTGACAAGGACAAGCGTAACTTTATCACTTTCGAGGAGGCCGCGCGAAAGGTCCGTGCCGAGCACATCGTGCCGGTGAATAAGAACACCAAGGCGAACGCACAATGGCTCTCCAGCCTCGAGGCATATGTCTTCCCAACCATGGGCAGGCGCCCGGTCTTCGCGGTCGAGCAGGCGGACGTGCTGCGCGCGCTCGGCCCGATCTGGATCGAGAAGCCCGAGACGGAGAACGCGGGCCAGAAAGGCCCCTATCTCACCGCTACCATCGCGCGTACCTACAAGACCGAGGACGGCGGCTATGCCGATACTGCCTCGTTCGGCATCGGCGATCTGCCGCGCGTCGCCCAACTCGCCAGCCTTGCCTATGCCCAGGGCCTCGAGCTCCGCAAGGATCTCGCGCCATCCGAGGAGCAGGCGTGTGGATCGGCGTGGAATGTTGACCCCCTGAGCGGGGGGATCGGCGTCCAAAATTGACCCCCTTTGGTGAGCTCCAGCAAGCCTGCCCGTCCTTTGAACTGGATGGGTGGGTGGGGGATGAAGGGCGTGGACACGATCGCCAGGGTACGCTGGGAGTTCTTCGTCCGTGGCAAGACGATCAAGGAGATCTGCCGGGAGCTGCACGTTTCGCGGAACACGGTGCGGAAGATCATCCGGTCTGGCGCGACGGAGTTCGAGTACGAACGCCGCGTCCAGCCCCAACCGAAGATCGGGCCGTGGCGGGATGATCTCGAGCGCCTGCTGGCGACGAACGCGGCACGGCCGGTGCGCGAACGGCTGACGCTCACGCGGATCTTCGAGGAGCTTCGAGGGCTCGGCTACGACGGCAGCTACGATGCGGTCCGTCGGTACGCCGCTGGATGGCGCCGGCGCCAGAGCGAAGCGACCTCGGCCGCCTTCGTACCACTTCGCTTCGAGCCGGGCGAGGCGTACCCGTTCGACTGGAGCCACGAGGTTGTGCTGATCGACGGCGTGACGGTCACCGTGAAGGTGGCCCATGTCCGGCTCTGCCACAGCCGCATGATGTTCGTACGCGCCTACCCACGCGAGAGCCAACAGATGGTGTTCGACGCCCACGACAGGGCCTTCGCCTTCTTCAAGGGCGCCTGTACGCGCGGGATCTACGACAACATGAAGACCGCAGTCGACGCGATCTTCGTCGGCAAGAAGCGGACGTACAATCGCCGCTTCCTGCAGATGTGCAGCCACTACCTCGTCGAGCCCGTCGCCTGCACCCCGGCCTCTGGTTGGGAGAAGGGGCAGGTCGAGAACCAGGTGGGCACCGTGCGGCAGCGCTTCTTCGCGCCGCGTGTCAGGGTGAAGAGCTACGAGGAACTCAATGCCTGGCTGCTCGATCGCTGCATCGCCTGGGCCCGGGCGCATCCTCATCCAGAGGTTCGCGAGAAGACGGTCTGGGAGATGTTTGAGACGGAGCGACCCAGCCTCGTGCCCTATGCCGGCCGTTTCGATGGCTTCCATGCGGTTCCGGTCTCGGTCTCCAAGACCTGCCTCGTCCGCTTCGACAACAACCGCTACTCGGTGGCGGCGAGCGCTGTCGGCCGGACCGTCGAGATCCGGGCCTATGCCGAGCGGATCGAGCTCTGGCAGGAC
>JBCCZI010000067.1:0-23045 GCA_039187815.1 Pseudomonadota bacterium
CGCTCAGCCGCCGCATCCGGTCGTCGAAGTCAAAGAACCCCGGCTGCTTCGCCATGCCAATCTCCCGCGCTGCTCCAGCACCGCAATTGAATCAGCAAATCACTCGGGTGGCGAGGTTTCTAGAGGCCCTCAGCTTGGCATCCGATTTGCCTGAACCGGCGGTCAACATGATGGGTGCGATCTCGGTCGACGCGTGGGGTAGGCTGTACGTCAGCGCTGCCGTCAGATCGAGGATCATGCCCATGGTGGTCTTTTGATCCAGCGTCACCTCATCGATCAATTGGGTGATCTTGACCATGGTCGCACCGCCGCCAATTGGGCCCGGGTTGCAAGCCAGCACGCATGCGGCGGACTCGCACGGCCACCCCCCCCTAAACGCGAATTTATCCATAATCGTTATCGCCGCTGACCGGCCAAAGCGGCACCCTTGCTGACGTTTTCGCTTGAATTGAACGCGCGTTCACTTAAGCTGGAAAAAAAGTGAGGAACACACAGGAATGGCCCGACGCATCGGCAGCCAGGGTGAGCGCACCGAGGCGGCGATCCGCGCGGCAGCGCTGCGTCTGATCGCGCGGTTCGGCTACGAGGCGCTCTCGATGCGCCGGCTGGCCGAGGAGGTCGATCTCGGCGCCGCTGCGCTCTATCGCTACTTCCCCAACAAGCAGTCGATCCTGTTCCGCTTGCTCGAGGCGCATATGCTCGAGCTGCTGGCCGCCTGGGCCAAGGCGCGGCTGCCGGCCGACCGGCCCGCACCCGAGCGGCTCGAGGCCTTCACCCGCTTCCATGTGCGCCACCACCTGCCCCGCCCCGAGGGCGTGTTCCTCAGCTACATGGAGCTCCGCAGCCTCGATCGGGAGAACTTCTCACGCATCGAGGATCTGCGGCGCAGCTACGAGGCCGATCTGACCGCGATCCTTGAGGCCGGACGCGCCTCGAGCACCCTCGCGATCGAGAGCCCCCGGGTCGCCAGCCGCGCGATCATCGCCATGCTGACCGGCATCACCACCTGGTACCGCCAGACCGGCCCCCTTGGCCCCGACGAGATCGAGACCCTCTATTGGGGCTTTGCCGCCCGGCTTTGCGGGCTCGAGATCCCCACCCCTCCGACGGAGAGCGCACGATGTTCGATGCAAGCATGAAATTCGGCCTGCCCGAGGAGATCGAGGCCCTGCGCGACGCGGTCCGCCGCTTTGCCCAAGAGCGCATCGCACCACAGGCCGACGCCATCGACCGCGAGAACCGCTTCCCGCCCGAGCTGTGGCGCGAGCTCGGCGAGATGGGGTTGCTGGGCGTCACCGTGCCAGAAGAGGACGGCGGGGCGGGCCTCGGCTATCTCGCCCATACGGTCGCGGTCGAGGAGATCAGCCGGGCCTCGGCCTCGGTGGGGCTCTCCTATGGCGCCCATTCGAACCTCTGCGTGAACCAGATCCGCCTGAACGGCACCCCGGCGCAAAAGGCGCGCTATCTGCCGGGCCTGATCGCCGGCACCAGTGTGGGCGCCCTGGCGATGTCCGAGCCGGGGGCGGGCTCGGATGTGGTCTCGATGCGTCTGCGCGCCGAGAAGCGCAACGACCATTACCGCCTGACCGGCAACAAGTTCTGGATCACCAATGGCCCTGATGCGGACACGCTGGTGGTCTATGCCAAGACCGATCCTGAGGCGGGCCCCCGCGGCATCACCGCCTTTCTCATCGAGAAGCGGATGGCGGGTTTTTCCACCGGCCAGCATCTCGACAAGCTCGGCATGCGCGGCTCGAACACGGCCGAGCTGGTCTTCGAGGACTGCGCCGTGCCGTTTGAGAATGTGCTCGGCGAGGAGGGCCGCGGCGTCGCCGTGCTGATGTCCGGCCTCGACTATGAGCGTGTGGTGCTGGCGGGCGGGCCGCTCGGCATCATGGCCGCCTGCATGGATGTGGTCATGCCTTACGTCCACGACCGCAAGCAGTTCGGCCAGCCGATCGGCGAGTTCCAGCTGATGCAGGGCAAGATCGCCGACATGTACACCGCCTTCAACGCGAGCCGGGCCTATGTGTATGCGGTGGCCGCGGCCTGCGACCGGGGCGAGACGACGCGCCAGGACGCGGCGGGCTGTCTGCTCTATGCGTCCACCCAAGCGACCCAGGTCGCGCTCGAGGCGATCCAGGCGCTGGGCGGCAACGGCTACATCAACGACTATCCCACGGGGCGGCTGCTACGCGACGCCAAGCTCTATGAGATCGGCGCCGGCACCCAAGAGATCCGCCGCATGCTGATCGGCCGCGAGCTCTTCAAGGAGACCGCATGAACGCCGCCATGGCCGTCCTGCTGGCAGGCAGCCTGACCGAACCCGGCTTGTCTTCCGTCCAGCCGCCGAACATGGAGACGGTGCATGGCTGCCTCGAGGCGGACTTCGCCGCCGATGGCTCGGGCGAAGCCTGCGTCCCACTGCTCATGCAGCCGTGCCGAGAGGCCGCCAAGGACCCGCGGATCGACGTCAGACACTGCATCCGACGCCTGACGCGCGGCTGGCAAGGCGAGCTGAAATCCCGCGCCCGGACACCCAGCGGCTCGGTGGGCGAGCTCTTGCCCCGCTGGCGGCGCTCGAGCGAGGCAACGATCTTCGACTGCATCCTAAAGCACGGACCAAGGGCTGCGGGCACAATCCGGTCCTTTCGCTGCCAGATGGTGGGATTTGCACGCGGCGCTTTTCTTGCCGACCGCGACCCCCAGCGCTTCCACCGCGGACCGGGAACACCGGCATGATCTTGTTGCAAATCTGTCTTTCGCACGTCCTTCGGATCTCTCGCCCCCTGGCGGTGGCCACGCCACAGGATCTCTCCCGGCGTGTGGGTCGTAATCTCGCGGGTCTCGACGTCGCAGCGGGCAAGCTCTCCGACCATGGCGCGGGCCGCAAGCACGACGGTGCCCGGCTGGCTCTTCGGGAGGGCCGCACGGGCGGGGAGCCAAAAGAGCGCCGCCCGAGCCCCGTGCGGACGCCGCGGCGCGCGCATCTAGGGCGCGTCCCTATCGGCAATCGCGGCGGCGGCATCGCGCAAGGCCAACAGGCGACGCCGCCGCATCCGATGACGCGGGACCCGTCGCCAGGGCCGCACCGGCTTGAACCGCGCAGGTTCAACCCGGCCGGGCAGCGCCCAACAGGCACGGACCAAGCCCGCCTCGGCCGCCACCCCCGGGTGGGTCCGGCTCCAAACGATGCGGAGGGATATGCGAGATCCGCGCCTGCCATTGCTCCGCGCGCCTTCCAGCCAAACGCTCAATGGGTGAGGGCGCCGCGCCTCGGCATCCGTCACGCTGCATGCATGGGGCGTACGGCATGCGCAGCGGTCATCACGGGTTTCCTGTGGATGCGCCTTGCCCTTTCCGGTTCGACCCGGCCGATCATGCGCTGCGGGCACCCGGTGCGGCTCGCCGCCTTGCTGCTCGTGCTCCCGGTACCGGCCCTGGCGGCGCCAGACCCAGCCCTGGTCGCGACGCTCAAGCGGTGCGTGACCGAAGCGCTGCCCGACATGACCGATGCCCGGGGCTGTATCGGGGACCATTTCCGCCTCTGCCAGACCGCCGAGGAGCGCCAGCACTGGGAAGGCGCGCTCCGCTGTTTGCGCGAGATGGGAAAGGCGTGGGACGCGCTCTTGGCACAGACCTGGCCCCCAGCGCTCGACTGGGCGCGCGGCACAGATGCCGATACCGCCCGCCGATCCGATCCAGTGCCGTCTGCCGAGGACGCCTTGCGCGCCGCTTGGCCGGCCTGGGCCGCTTGGCGCGATGCCGAATGCACGCTCCACGCGCTCTCCTGGCCGGGCGATCCACTGATGCAGGAGATGGAGCAGGCCGTCTGCTGGTACGAGTTGACCACCAACCGGGTGATCGAGCTCCACGCGATGCTGCGGGGGCCGGAATGACCCGTTTGCCGCCTATGCTTGCGCTTGCGGCCGTTTTGGTGGGGAGCGGCGCTTTGGCCGAGGACAGGCCCGCCCCGGCGGATGTGGCGCAGCTCGAGACCTGTTTGGCCGAGCAACTGCCCGCGACGGACCGCGCCGTTTCGGTCTGTATCCGGCTGTTGGCCGAGCGCTGTATGGCCCAGCCCGATGGCGGGACGACCTTTGGCATGACGGGCTGTATGCGCGGCGAGGCCGATGCCTGGGATGTGCTCTTGAACCGCGACTGGCCGCGGCTGATGGCGCGCGCCCGCGGGACCGATGAGGCCTATGCCGGGTTGGGTGCGGATCTGCCCTCGGCCGCCAAGACCTTGCGCGATGCCCAGCGCGCCTGGCTGGCCTGGCGCGATGCCGAATGCCTGGCGCGCGCCGCCGAATGGGGCGATGGCAGCCATCGCCACATCGCCTGGGCCGATTGCTGGCTGCAGTTGACGGCCGAGCGCACGATCCGCCTGCGGGCCCGGCTGGCGGAGGAGCCGTGAGCATCCGTCCGACGCTCGCGCCCTCCGGTCCGGGCGGCCGGATCGGGCGACAGCGCGCGCGCTGGCCGGGCCGGATGGCCCTGGTATGCGCCCTGGCTCTCGGCGTGGTCCACTCCGCTGCGGCGCGGGCAGAGCCGCCCAATCGGACCGAGACCACGCGCTGCCTGGCCGAGGCGCTGTCGGCCGGTCTCAGCCCCGTCCGCTGCCTTGAGCTGCTGCGCGCGCCTTGCGCCTCTGCGCCGGAGATGGCGGCGTGCATCGACCGGCTGATCGACGCCCATGCCCGGCACGCCGAATGGCTGATCACCGCGCGGGCCCCGATGACGCCGCCGGCCACGACCGAGGCGCTTGCGCGCCTGCTGGCCTCGGCCCGCAGTGGGGCGGCCGCACAGTGCGCAGACGCCCTTGCCGACACCGACCGGGCGCCCCGGGCCGGCGCCGCCCAAACCGCGCCGGCCGAGTGCCGGCTGCTCATGGTCGCCCTGATGGGCCATATGATCGAGTTTCACCCCCGGCGGCTGGTCTCCCCCGGCCCCGAGGAAAGCTGAGCGCAGGAGAGCCCATGGCCGTCCTCGGCACCGAGATCAGCCCGCGGTCCGACCGCTTCCAGACGAACCGCCAGGCGATGGAGGCGGCGCTGGCCGAGATCCGCGTCGCGGCCGAGACCGCTCTCGCAGGCGGCGGGGCCGAGGCCATGGCCCGCCACACCGCCCGCGGCAAGCTGCCTCCGCGCACCCGGGTCGAGCGCCTGCTGGACCCGGGCTCGCCCTTTCTCGAGATCGGGCTCTTTGCAGCGCACAGGCTCTATGGCGGCGACGCCCCTGCTGCCGGGGTGATCGCCGGCATCGGGCGGGTGCAGGGCCGCGAGGTGATGGTCGTCGCCAATGATGCGACCGTGAAGGGCGGCAGCTATTTCCCGCTCACGGTGAAAAAACACCTCCGCGCCCAGGAGATCGCCGCCGAGAACCGGCTGCCTTGCGTCTATCTGGTCGACAGCGGCGGGGCGAACCTGCCGAACCAGGACGAAGTCTTCCCCGACCGCGACCATTTCGGGCGGATCTTTTTCAACCAGGCGCGCATGTCGGCCGAGGGGATTGCTCAGATCGCCGTGGTCATGGGCTCTTGCACCGCGGGCGGCGCCTATGTGCCGGCCATGTCCGACGAGGCCATCATCGTCGCCAATCAGGGCACGATCTTCCTTGCCGGCCCGCCCTTGGTCAAGGCGGCGACGGGCGAGGTGATCAGCGCCGAGGATCTGGGCGGCGGCGATGTGCACACCCGGCTCTCGGGCGTCGCCGACCATCTGGCCGAGGATGATGCCCATGCGCTCGCCCTTGCGCGGGCGGCGGTCGCGACGCTGCCGGGGGCGCGGGCCAGACCGCTCGCCGGCGAAGCGCCGCTCTATGATCCGGACGAGCTTCTCGGCATCCTGCCCGCCGACACCCGCATCCCCTATGAGGTGCGCGAGGTCATCGCGCGCCTGGTCGACGGCTCCCGCCTCGATGAGTTCAAGCGCCGCTTCGGCGAGACGCTGGTCTGCGGCTTTGCCGAGATCCACGGCCAGCCCGTCGGGATCCTCGCTAACAACGGCATCCTCTATTCCGAGAGCGCGGCCAAGGGCGCCCATTTTGTCGAACTCTGCTGCCAGCGCGGCGTGCCGCTCTTGTTCCTGCAGAACATCACCGGGTTCATGGTGGGCCGCGCCGCCGAGCATGGCGGCATCGCCCGCCACGGCGCCAAGCTGGTGACCGCGGTCGCCTGCGCCGCGGTGCCCAAGCTCACCGTCCTGATCGGCGGCAGCTTTGGCGCGGGAAACTACGGCATGTGCGGGCGCGCCTATCAGCCGCGCTTCCTCTGGAGCTGGCCCAACAGCCGCATCTCGGTGATGGGCGGGTTCCAGGCGGCCGGCGTGCTGGCCACCATCCGCCGCGACGGGATTGAGCGGCGCGGCGGCTCCTGGAGCGCCGAAGACGAGGCCGCCTTCAAGCAACCGATCCTCGACCAGTTCGCCGAGCAGTCGCACCCGCTCTACGCCTCGGCGCGGCTCTGGGACGACGGGATCCTCGACCCGCGCGAGACCCGCACGGCGCTCGCCCTCTCTCTCGCCGCGGCCACCCAGGCTCCCGCCGAGCCGACCCGCTTCGGCGTCTTCCGGATGTGAGCGCAGACCATGTGCCTGACCCTCTCGCAGAGCGCCGCTACCGGCGCCCCATGCCCCTCCACCAACGTCAGCCTGTCGTGATCGAAATGCCGCAAAAGAAGCGCCGCTCCCCGTCCGAGAAAAAGCGCCTCGCACGCGCGCGGGACCATCGCCCCGCCTATGGTGAGAACCAGAAGGCCGCGCGCAAGGCGATCCCAAAGCGCAAGGCCATGGCCAACCGGATCGTTCGGCGGCGGGACAAAGCCGCTTTGGCCGTCGATCCCGAGCGCGCCGACGCCCTGCTGGTCCAAACACAGCGCGCCCGCTGGCAAAAGGCGCCGGATCTGCCGCTCGGCCGGTGGATCGAGGCCCAACGCCGGCGCCGGACCGCGTCCGTCGGCGCCAAAGCCCATCGTCGTGACGCGCAACGCCGCCTTTTGGAGCGCTTGGGGGTGCCGGATGCATAAGCTGCTGATCGCGAACCGGGGGGAGATTGCCGCCCGCATCGCCCGCTCGGCACGGAAGATGGGGATCGCAACGGTGGCGATCTACTCCGATGCGGATGCTGGCGCGGTCCATGTCCGGGCCGCAGACCAGGCCGTCCGCATCGGCCCTGCACCCGTGGGCGAGAGCTATCTGCGCGCGGAGGCGATCCTCGAGGCCGCCAAGGCGACCGGCGCCGACGCGGTCCACCCGGGCTATGGCTTTTTGTCGGAGAACCCGGATTTCGCCGAGGCGGTCGAGGCGGCGGGACTGATCTGGGTCGGCCCTCCGGCGGCGGCAATCCGCGCCATGGGCCTCAAGGACGAGGCCAAGCGGCGGATGGAGGCGGCGGGCGTGCCCGTCACTCCCGGCTATCACGGGCCCGAGCAAGACCCGGACCTCCTGGCCGCGCGGGCGGGTGAGATCGGCTACCCCGTGCTAATCAAGGCGGCGGCGGGCGGCGGCGGCAAGGGCATGCGGCTGGTCGAGGCGCCGGGCGATTTTGCCGCCGCTCTGGCGCGGGCCCGCTCCGAGGCCGCCTCGGCCTTTGGCAATGACCGGGTGCTGATCGAGAAATTCATCGACAGCCCACGCCATATCGAGGTGCAGGTCTTCGCCGACCGCCATGGCCAGACGGTCCACCTCTATGAGCGCGACTGCTCGGCCCAGCGGCGCCATCAGAAGGTGATCGAGGAGGCCCCCGCCCCCGGCATGACCGAGGCGCTGCGGGCCGCCATGACCGGCGCCGCCATGCGCGCGGCCGAGGCGGTCGGCTATGTCGGCGCCGGCACGGTCGAGTTTATCGTGGATGGCGGGCGCATGGCGCCGGATGCGTTCTTTTTCATGGAGATGAACACCCGGCTCCAGGTCGAGCATCCGGTGACCGAGGCGGTCACGGGCACCGATCTGGTCGCCTGGCAACTGCGCATCGCCCGCGGAGAGCCGCTGCCGCTTGCTCAGGACCAGATCCCGCTGCTCGGCCACGCGGTCGAGGCGCGGCTCTATGCCGAGGACCCAGCGCGTGACTTCCGGCCCCAGACCGGCCGGCTTGCGGCGCTCCGCTGGCCCGAGGGCGTGCGCGTCGACACCGGCGTGGCGGAGGGCGATCCGGTGACCCCGCATTATGACCCGATGCTGGCCAAGCTGATCGCCCATGCACCCGACCGGGCCGCGGCCTTTGCAACACTCAGCGCCGCGCTCGCCGCAACCCATTTGGCCGGGGTGACCAGCAATCTGGGGTTCCTCGCCCGCCTTGCCACCGATCCCGAAATGCTGTCCGGCCGCATCGACACCGGACTGATCGCGCGCCGAGGGGCAGCGGTTCTGGCCGATCCTGCGCCCGAGGCCGCGGATCTGGCCCTGGCAGCTGCGGCGCTGGTGGAGGCGCTCGACCCGGCGCCCGCGGCGTTCTGGCGCCCTTGGGGGCCGGGCCGGGCCTATGTGGCGCTGACCCATGGCGGCGACGGATCAGAGGAGGCGACGGTCGCCCTCTCGGTCCGGCGCTCTGGGGCTGGGCTGTCGATCGAGGCCGACACCCCGCTCGGCGCCGTCGGCGCAACGCTGATACCGGTCGCAGAGCGGCAATGGAGGCTCTCGGACGGCAAGGGACACGGCGCACCGGTCCACCTCCACCAGGATGCGGCGGGGCTCACCCTGGTGCGGGGCCGAGCGCGGCATCGCTTTGCCCTGGCCAATCCGCTGATCCGCAGCGGCGATGAGGGACCGGGCGGCGATGCGATCACCGCGCCGCTGCCGGGCCTGGTCAAGACGGTCGACACGACGGCAGGCGCGGCGGTGTCGAAAGGGGTGGCTCTCGCGGTGCTCGAAGCCATGAAGATGGAGCATGCGCTCACCGCTCCGCGCGATGGGCGGGTGGCCGAGGTGCTCGCCGCGCCGGGCGATCAGGTGGCCGAGGGCGCTCTCCTGATCCGCCTCGAGCCCGAGGGCGAGCCATGAGCGCCGATGTCACCATCGTCGAGGTCGGCCCGCGCGACGGGCTCCAGAACGAGCCGCGGCCGATCCCGACACCCGAGAAGATCGCCTTGGTCGACGCGCTCTCGTCGGCCGGTTTTGCGCGGATCGAGGCGGCCAGCTTCGTCTCGCCCCGCTGGGTTCCGCAAATGGCCGATGGCACCGCGGTGATGGCCGGGATCATGCGACGGCCGGGCACCCGCTATGCGGCGCTGACGCCCAATATGCGGGGTTTCGAGGCGGCGCTGGCCGCGGGGGTCGACGAGGTCGCGATCTTTGGCGCGGCATCCGAGACGTTCTCGGCCCGCAACATCAACGCCTCGATCGCCGAGAGCCTGGCGCGGTTTGCCCCGCTCGCCGAGGCCGCGGCGGCCCACGGGATGCCGATGCGGGCCTATGTCTCCTGTGCCGTGCACTGCCCCTATGAGGGCGCGATAGAGCCTGAGGCGGTGGCCGAGGTGGCCGCGCAAATGGACGCGCTCGGCGCCTATGAGGTCTCGCTCGGCGACACGACCGGCCAGGGCACGCCCGAGACGGTCGCCGCCATGCTCGACGCCGTCCGCGCGGCGGTTCCGGCCGGGCGCTTGGCGGGGCATTTCCACGACACCAATGGCCGCGCGCTCGAGAGCGTAGATGTGGCGCTCACAGCCGGGTTGCGGGTCTTTGACGCCGCCATCGGCGGGCTCGGCGGCTGCCCCTATGCGCCGGGGGCGGCGGGCAATCTGGCCACCGAATGGCTGGTCGCGCATCTTGAGGCCGGTGGGTATGCAACCGGCATCGACCGCGCCGCCCTGGCCGCAGCCGGCGCGCAGGCCAAAGCCATACGGGAGGGCAAAGCCATACGGGAGGGCAAAGATGCACCCTGAGATGCTGCGGCTCGAGATCGACGCGCGGGGCGTCGCCACCCTCACCCTGGCCCGGCCCGACAAGCACAACGCCATGAACGCGCAGCTGATCGATGAGCTTGCATGGGCGGCGGGGGAGCTCTCGACCCGCCCCGCGCGCGCCGCGGTTCTGGCTGCCGAGGGGCGCAGCTTCTCCGCCGGCGGCGATCTGGCCTGGATGCGGGCGCAGATGGAGGCAGACCGCGCCACCCGGATGGCCGAGGCGCGCCGGTTGGCGGCCATGCTGGGGCGGCTCGATGCGGTGCCCGTGCCGCTGATCGCGCGGGTCCAGGGCCAGGCCTTTGGCGGGGGGCTCGGCCTGATGGCGGTCGCCGATGTGGTGATCGCCGCAGAGGGCGTGATGCTCGGCTTCACCGAGACGCGTCTGGGGCTGATCCCGGCGACCATCGGCCCTTATGTGGCCGCGCGGATGGGCCCGCGGATCCGCACGGTCTTTGCCTCGGCTCGGCCGTTCGATGCGGCCGAGGGGGTGCGGCTCGGCCTGGTCTCACGGGTGGTGGCCGCGGAGGCGCTGGACGAGGCGGTCGAGGCGGAGATCGCGCCCTGCCTCAAAGTCGCTCCAGGCGCCGCGGGGCGGGCCAAGGGCTTGCTCCGCAGCTTGGGCCTTGCGGTGTCCGAGGCCGCGGTCGAGACCAGCATCACGGCGCTTGCCGATCAGTGGGAGACCGAGGAGGCCGAGCAGGGCATCGCCGCCTTTTTCGATCGCCGCCCGACCCCGTGGAGCGCGCCCTGAGCCTTGCTCAATAGGCCGTGTCGTAGCCGCGAAACCCCTCGAGCCGCCACAGCGCCAATGCATAGCTCCGGTCTCCATGGGTGGCGAAGCGCTCGACCCCGATCTCTTCGGCCAGCTCAAAGCGCTGGGCGATCTCGGCGGCCCGCTCGGGGTTCAACAGCGCCAGCACCATGGGCCGCGCGTCTCCGGGTTGGAGCGTCGCCACCAGTTCGTGATGGCTGTCCGCGAGGCGATCGGGGTTCCAGACCGCCACCCGGTCCCAGCCGAGCCCGCCCAGAAACATGCACTCCGACAGCCGCCGGCGCCCGTCCGAGAGCAGCACCTCGACGCCCTCCTCATCCATCGCGGCCAAGGCGCGGGAGCAGAAGGGCTCGGCAATCCGCATCTTCTTGAACGGATCGGCCAGGCGCGGCAGCTCGGTGCCCCAACCGGAATAGGCCGCCCCCAACCCGATCACCAGGGCCGTGAGCGCGCCGCCCAGCACCGCTTGGCCCCACAGCAGCGTGCTGTGCCAGTCGCGGGTGAGCAGCCAGCGCGCCGCCAGGATCGAGCCCGCCACATAGGCCGGCGCCGCCCAGTTTGGCTGGGCCCGCGTCACAAACGCCAGCACGATGATAGGCAAGAGCAGCCCCACCGTCTGCCAGGCCATCAGGCGCAGGCCCAAGTCCTCGCGCCACTGCCGCACCGTGGCCAGCGCCGCAAGGATGGCCAGGAAGAACACCGGCCCGATGACACCGAGCTGGGCGCCCAGGAACTCGGCCAGGCCGCCCGGATTGCCATACCCGCGGCCGGGATCCGCATCGGCCGCCACATGGGCGACGGTTGCAAAGCTGTTGGCGGCATTCCACAGCAGGTTGGGCGCCATCACCAGCAGCGCGGCCAGCGCAGCGATGCCGACCCCGCGCAAATCGCGCCCGCGGGCCGAGAAGAGCCCGTAGCCGAGCGCGCCAACCACAAAGGCGAGCGCGGTGTACTTGGCGAGGAACCCAACCCCGATGGCCGCGCCGAGCAAGGCCCACCAGGCCCGCGATGCGCCCTCCTCGCCGGCCCGCACCAAGGCATAGAGCGCCACCGCCCAGGCCAGCATCATCGGCGGATCGGTCGAGACGATCAGCGCCGACACCCCAACCCCGGGCGCGAGCGAATAGCCGGCCGCCGCCCAGAACCCCGTGCGCCCGTCCCAAATGCGCGCCGCGGTCAGATAGATCAGCGCCGCGATGCCGAAATGGGCCAGCGGGCTGCCCAACCGCAATGCAAAGAGCGTATCGCCGCCAAGCGCCGTGGTCAGCGCAATCAGCGCCGCCACGCCGGGCGGTTTCGAGAAATAGCCCCAATCGAGCTCGAGCCCGTAGGCCCAGTACTGCGCCTCGTCGAAATGCGGCGGCAGGAACCCGGTCGCGTTGATCCCGAGCCGCAGCGCCAACAGCGCCAGCAACAGCGCGACGGTCCAGGCCGCCCAGGGCCGCGCTGGCGGTGTCGTCGCCTTTGAGCGCGCGCGCTTGGCCGCGGGGCGGGCACGGCCCTTGCGCGCCTTCTTGGGCGCTTTGCGCGATGCGGCCTCGGCCATGCGGGGACCCCTCCGGTTCGTCCGCCCTCTCTTACGGCAAGCGGCGGGCCCTAGGAAGTGGGTGCCGGTCGGGCTAGGTATGGCACTCGGAACAGCAGGAGAGCGCCATGCGCACCGATGAGAGCCCCAGCCAAACCGTAACCCGCCTGAGCGATTATCGCCCGCCCGATTGGCTGGTCGAGCGGGTGCGCCTGGTGTTCCGCCTGGCGCCCCATGCGACGCGGGTTGAGGCGGCGGTGCGCTTTCGCCGCAACCCCGCGCGGGCGGGCGAGGGGCCGGCGGATCTGCGGCTCGACGGGCGCGCGCTGACCTTTGTCGAGGCGGCGGTCGATGGCCAGCCGCTGCCGGGCGAGGCCGTGATGCTCGACGCCGAGGGGCTGTCGGTCGCGGCCGCCCATCTGCCCAACGAGGCCTTTGACTGGACCTGCATCACCGAGATCGATCCCGAGGCGAACACCGCGCTCGAAGGCCTGTACATGTCCAAGGGCATGTATTGCACCCAGTGCGAGGCCGAAGGGTTTCGCAAGATCACCTATTACCCCGACCGCCCCGATGTGATGGCGCCGTTCTCGGTGCGCATCGAGGCGCCCGAGGGCGTGCCGGTGCTGCTCTCGAACGGCAATCCGGGCGAGACGGATGCCCTGCCTGATGGCGGGCGCTTTGCCGAATGGGACGATCCTTGGCCAAAGCCCGCCTATCTGTTTGCCCTGGTCGCCGGCGATCTGGTGGCGCATCGCGACGCCTTTGCCACGGCGAGTGGCCGGGCCGTGGATCTCGCGCTGTGGGTCCGCCCGGGCGATGAGGACAAATGCGCCTATGCCATGGATGCGCTGAAACGGTCCATGCGTTGGGACGAGAAGGCTTACGGGCGCGAATACGACCTCGACCTCTTCCAGATCGTCGCGGTGGACGATTTCAACATGGGGGCGATGGAGAACAAGGGGTTAAACATCTTCAACTCAAAATACGTCCTCGCGAGCCCCGAGACGGCGACCGATCTCGACTACGAGCGCATCGAGAGCATCGTCGCGCACGAGTACTTCCACAACTGGACGGGCAATCGGATCACCTGCCGCGATTGGTTCCAGCTCTGCCTGAAGGAAGGCCTGACGGTGTTCCGCGATCAGCAGTTCTCGGGAGACGAACGCTCGGCCCCGGTCCAGCGGATCGCCGATGTCTTGGCGCTGCGGGCGCGGCAGTTCCCGGAGGATCAGGGACCGCTCGCCCATCCCGTGCGGCCGGAGGAATATGTCGAGATCAACAACTTCTACACGGCGACGGTCTATGAGAAGGGCGCCGAAGTGATCGGCATGCTGCGCCGACTCGTGGGGGCCGAGGGCTATCGCAAGGCGTGCGATCTCTATTTCGCGCGCCATGACGGGCAAGCCTGCACCATCGAGCAATTCCGCGCGTGTTTCGAGGACGCGTGCGGGCGTGACCTCGGCCAGTTCGCGCGGTGGTGGAGCCAGGCCGGCACGCCCACGGTGACGGCGCGAGAGGCGTGGGACGGCGCGCGCTACACCCTCACGCTGACCCAAGAGACGGCGCCGACCCCGGGCCAGGACGACAAGGCGCCGTTGGTCATCCCCTTTGCCATCGGTCTGATCGGGCCAGAGGGAGAGGCGCTGTTGCCGACCGAAGTGCTGGAACTTGCAGAGCCCACGCAAAGCTGGTCTTGGGCTTTGCCCGCGCAGCCCACGGCCTCGCTGAACCGGGGCTTCTCGGCCCCCGTCGTGCTCAAGCGCCAGATCGACGAGGCCGACCGCGCGCGCCTGCTGGCCCATGACCCGGACCCGGTCGCGCGCTGGGAGGCCGGGCACGCCTATGCGGTCGAGGTGGCGATGGGCGCGCTTGAGCACGCCGCCGTGCCCGAGGCTTGGGTTGGCGCGCTCGGGCGTTTGCTGGAGGACGAGGCGCTCGATCCGGCCTTCCGGGCCCGCGCGCTCGGCCTGCCGGGCGAGGACGAGATGGCCGGGCTGATCGCCGCCCGTGGGCGCGAGGCGGATCCCGATGCGATCCACGGGGTGCTAAAGGCGATGCGCGCACGGCTCGGCACCGACCTCGCGGCCCCGCTCAGCCGGATCTGTGAGGAGATGGCGGTGCCGGGGCCCTATGACCCCAAGGCCGAGAGCGCGGGGCGCCGGGCGCTGAGGGCGCGCTGTCTGGGGCTGTTGATAGCCGCAGGCTCCGCCGAGGCGCAGAGGACGGCCGAGGCCCTGTTCGACGGCGCGGACAACATGACTGACCGCATGGCGGGGCTTGGGAGCCTGGTCATGCATGGCGCGCCCGGGGCCGAGCCGCGGCTGGCGGCGTTCTATGCCCGCTTTGCCACGGACCCGCTGGTGGTCGACAAATGGCTGGCGCTGCAGGCCACGGCGCCGGTCGAGGACGCGCTGGCCCGGGTGGTGCGGCTGACCGAGCACGATGCATTTGAGTGGAAGAACCCCAACAAGTTCCGCAGCCTGATCGGCGCCTTTGCCATGGGCAATCCGGTACGCTTCCACGCAGCCGACGGATCGGGCTACCGCTTTGTCGCCGACTGGCTGCTCAGGCTCGATCCGCTCAACCCCCAGACGACCGCGCGCCTGGCCGGCTGTTTCGAGAGCTGGCGGCGCTATACCGCCGATCGCCAGGCCAAGATGACAGCGGAGCTGAAGCGGATCGCCGGTGTCGAGACGCTGTCAAAGAACACCCGCGAGATCGTGGAGCGGATCCTGGGCGCCTAGGCGAACGCCCAGTCGCTGGGACCGCTTTCGACCAGGGTGTCGATGGACCGGTTGTTGAGGATGCCTTCCTCGGAGAAGGTGAAGCCCACCAACAACTCGGCGCGCGTCATCGCGCCGCTGCTGAGTTGCTCGCTCCAGTGGGCGAGCCCGGCCTCGTCCGCGCCGCGGTTGAAGGCGTTGATGTAGAGCCGGCCCACGAAATCCTCCCAAGGCTCGATCCAGCGCAGGGAGACATCGAAGAAATCCGCCATCAGATCCTCGGTGATCTCGAGCAGATCGGTGCCCGCGGCCCGGCGGTCGATGTCCTCGTTCAGCCGATCGCGATAGGTCGACCAGGTGGCACGGTAATCCAAAACCGTCGCCATCACACGCCCGACCTCCTCAGCCGCCCAGGCCTCCTGGCCACTGGGAATGAGGATCTCGTCGAGCTCATAGGCCCGATCGCCAAACACATAACGCTCGAAGCCGAACAGGCGGTCGACGGTGCCGTCCACCAGATCGGTCACCTCGACGCCGCCCAGGATCTCGCGGATCTCGACCGCATCAAAGCTGCGTCGCCCGATGTCGACCGGGCCGAACACGACCGTGTCGATCGCGTCGTCATCGCCGCCCTGGACGGTGTCGTTGCCGCTGTTGCGCCAGTTGAAGCCGGTGTAGAAAAAATCGGCGCCTTTGCCCAAATGCACGCGGTCATCGCCGGTGCCAGCCTCGACCACATCCGTAAAGCGCGAGCCCGTGATGCGGTCGTCGCCGCTCAGCACCTCGTCCAGGAACGGCAAGAAGTTTCCGCGGCTGAGCAGCGGAAGCAGGGTATCGGCTTGGACGGGATCGATCTCGACGGACAATGTGGGCGTGCCGAAGGTCGAGAACTCAAAGCTGTCCACCAGGCCCGTCACACGCCCCGAGAGCGATCCGACCAGATCGCCGGTGACCTTGAGCATGACACCGTCGCCCTCGAGATACACGGCGTCCGGCTCAAAGCGCTCGACGTTCAGCCAGGGAAACCGCTCTCCAAACAGATCATAGGTGTTGAGCGGGGCGAAAGCGGTGATCTCGGTCATGGCGGCACTCGCGATTGTCTCAAGAGGCCGCCACGCTGGCCCAACATGGTTAAGCCGATGTTGCCGGACTGTGGAAATCCTGCATAAATCCGTAGTCTGTCGACCAGATGGCCCATAGGGATTGCATTCGGCCGCACCATGCGCTAAGCGCCGCTCGACGTAATCCACAGGCGGGGCGCGGGCGGTCGAGGGAGACATCCTCGGACAGTCCACCGGTTGGGGCGAGAGCCCCTGTTGCTCCGCCGAGGCGAAACCGGAAAGGACCAATCATGGCGCTGCCAGAGATCAGCTTGCGTCAGCTCTTGGAAGCTGGCGTTCACTTCGGTCACCAGACCCACCGCTGGAACCCCAAGATGTCCGAGTTCATCTATGGGGACCGCAACGGCATTCACATCATCGACCTGACCCAGACGGTTCCGCTGCTGGACGCGGCGCTGACCGCTATGCGCGACGTGGTGGCCAAGGGCGGGCGGATCCTGTTCGTCGGCACCAAGCGCCAGGCGCAGCAGCCGCTGGCGGACGCCGCGGCGCGCTCGGCCCAGTACTTTATGAACCACCGCTGGCTGGGCGGCACGCTGACCAACTGGAAAACCGTGTCGAACTCGATCAACCGCCTGCGGGAACTCGATGACCAGCTCGACAGCGGCGCCGAGGGCTTCACCAAGAAAGAGCGGCTGAACCTCGAGCGCGAGCGCACCAAGCTGCAGCTCTCGCTGGGCGGCATCCGCGAGATGGGCGGCCTGCCCGATCTGCTGTTCGTGATCGACACCAACAAAGAGGACCTGGCGATCGCCGAGGCGCGCAAGCTCGGCATCCCCGTGGTCGGCATCCTCGACAGCAATTCGGACCCGGACGGCGTGAGCTATCCGATCCCCGGCAATGACGATGCGGCCCGGGCCATCGCGCTCTATTGCGATCTGGCGGCCCAGGCGATCATCGACGGCATGGCGAGCCAGATGGGTGCAGCCGGCATCGATATCGGCGCGCTCGAGGATCTGGCCGAGGAAGAGTATGCGCTCGAGGAAGACCCCGGCGCGGCGGTCAATCCCGCACCCGAGGCCACCGGCGGCGACGCGCCCGCCGCGTCCTGACCTTCGGCGACGAGCTTTCGCGGCGGGGACAGCCCTGTCGCGCCCCTGTCACGGAACTCAGATACGGAACGCCCGGACCGGTCTTGCCGGTGCCCGGGACAATGAGGAGATCAGCCATGGCGATCACGGCAAGCCAGGTGAAAGCGCTGCGCGACAAGACCGGCGCAGGGATGATGGACGCCAAGAAGGCGCTGACCGAGAACGACGGCGACATGGAGGCGGCGGTCGACTGGCTGCGCACCAAGGGCCTGGCCAAGGCGGCAAAGAAATCGGGCCGGACGGCGGCCGAGGGTCTGGTCGCGGTGGCGGTCGAGGGCGGCACCGGCGTTGCGGTCGAGGTCAACTCCGAGACCGACTTTGTGGCCCGCAATGCCGAGTTCCAGGGCATGGTCGGCGAGATCGCCAAGACCGGGCTCAGCGCGGGCGATTTCGCGGCGCTCTCGGCGGCCCCGATGGGCGGCAAGACCGTGGCTGAGATCATCACCGACAAGGTCGCGACCATCGGTGAGAACATGACCTTGCGCCGGATGGCCAAGCTCGAAGGCGTCCAGGTCGTGACCTATGTGCACAACGCGGTCGCCGACGGCATGGGCAAGATCGGCGTGCTCGTGGCCATGGAGGGCGGTGACGCTGCGTTCGGCCGTCAGGTGGCCATGCACGTTGCCGCAGCCGACCCGCGGCCCCAGGCGCTCGAGGAAGCCGATCTCGACCCGGCGGTGGTCGAGAAGGAAAAGCAGGTCCAGATGGACATCGCGCGTGAAAGCGGCAAGCCCGAGGCGGTGATCGAGAAGATGATCGTCGGCCGTATGAAGAAGTTCCTGGCGGAGATCACCCTGCTGAACCAGGCCTTTGTGGTGGACCCGGACAAGACCGTGGCCCAGGCCGCAGCGGATGCGGGCGCGACGATCACCGGCTTTGTCCGGCTCGAGGTCGGCGAGGGTATCGAGAAGGAAGAGGAGGATTTCGCCGCTGAGGTCGCGAAGACCCTCGGCAGCTGATCCACCCGTCAGACGCTGAAACGCCGGCCCTCGTGGCCGGCGTTTTTGTTTGACCCGTAAGTCCCAACGAAAAAGGGCGCCCGGAGGCGCCCTTGTCCATGTTTGCAGATCAGGATCAGGCGACCGTGTCGAAGCTGCCGTCGATCAGCTCGAGGAACAGCGCCGAGAAGCCGTCTTCGGCGATCAGATCGGCCGCTACGGTCTGCTCGGCCTCGCTGGCGTCGCGGCCGAGGGCGTTGTTGACCACGAGGTTGATCGCATCCTCATCCGACAGACCGGCGATCGAGGCTTGGAACTCGTTCGACACCTCGAAGGCCTCGGCCAGCAGCGCGTCCGACGAGATCTCCAGCACCTCGGACCAGAAATCATAGCCGTCCACATCGGTCGTGCGGCCGAGCGCCACCTGGTAGAAATCCTCGGTCGTCTCGTCGCTCGCCAGGCGGGCGAGGTCATAGACCACCGTGGTGCCCGAGATCTCATAGGCCACAGCAATCTGGGCGCTGCCGCTCTCGCTCTCGTCCTCACCGATGAAGGCGATCGTCTCCGGGCCGATATTGCCGCTGTCAAAGCCGTCGAGATAGGTCACGAACCGGGCGTCGCTGGGGGTGGTCACGTTGTAGATGAACACGCCCGAGTCCCGCTCGGCACCGATGAAGGCATAGGTCTGCTCACCGATCTCCCCGACCGCGATGGCCTCGGGCTCGGGGCCCTTGGCATCGGAGCGGTTCTGGCCGAGCTCACCGTCATCGTCGTTGAACCGCTCGGGCGCGATGCTGGCGATGATGCTCTCCATCTCGTCGCCCGAGTCGAAGATCACATTGCCGGCAGCGTCCCAGATGGTGAACGACCGCGAGCCGAAGCTGTGCAGCTGGTCGATATCGCCGTCGCCGTCCGTGTCGCCGTCGATGGTCGAGACGATCAGCCGCTCGAGACCCGGATCCGCCAGTTGGGCCTCGTCGAGCACGATCTGGCCGCGCAGCTCACCGCCCGGATTGGTCTCGGTGTGCAGGTTGATATAGAGACCCTCGGCCTGGGCCGCCGCCACCTGCTCCTCGCTGAGAAGCTCGGTGCCCGAGAAGCTGCCCGTGCCGTCGCCATTGTCGGTGACATCGAGGTTGAAGACGATGCCGCCATTGGTGCCCGCATCGCCGAGGTGCACGTGGACCGCGCTCTCGGCATTGCCGAACGCGTCCTCGCCGCCGACCGGCGCGAGCGCCCCGGACAGCTCGCTGAAGGTGCCGCTGATGACCAGGCCGCCGGTGTCGGGCTCGAGCACCGCCGTGAAGCTGCCGGTCGAGGCGGTGTCGGCCACCGGATCGCCGTCGGTGACCTCCTGGGCCTCCTCGATGGCGATGTCGGTGCCCGAGAAGATCTGGGTGTAGGCATCGGCGTCGAGCAGGCCGAGCTCGACCAGCTCACCAACGCGGGCCTCGTCGCCGTTCGGCACCACATTGCCGTCGCCGTCAAAGCCGTCGCCGCGGCCGTCGCCCTCGTTCGCGCCGAAGAGATAGAGCGAGCCGCCGATCTCGGCCGTGGCGATCGCATCGGGCATGCGCAGGCCCAGCACGTCGCGGGTCTCGATGTCGATCACTTCGTCATCGGTGCTGTCGATGCCAAAGCCGTCGACCGAGTGGTCGACCGTTCCGGCATCCAGCACCGTCGAGAGCACAGGGCCGGTGTCGGGCGTCAGGTCAAACACGGCGATGCCGTTGTTCTCCTGCAGCGAGACGAACAGGGTCGAGCTGTCGGGCGAGATGGTCGTGAACTCCGGCTCGATATCGAGCGCGGCGTCGACCCCGGGCAGCGTGCGCAGGGCGCTGGTATCGACACCGTCGAAGCCGAGCGTGACGCTGTCGATGTTGTCCAGGTCCTCCACATCGATCAGCGTGACCGTGCCGGGGGCATCGGTCGTGAGATCGCTCTCGGAGTTGAACTCGCCCTCGTTCGCGATGGCGATGATGGTGCCATCGGGCGAGATGCTGACGCTGTCGGGCAGGTTGCCGGTCTCGACCGTCGTGATCAGCGAGAGATCCGAGGCATCGTAGATCGCCGCGGTGCCGTTGTTCGGCGCACCGTCGGTCGGCTCCACATCGACCACGGCAACGACCAGGCCGCCGCCCGCCGCCACCGACTGCACGCCGTCATAGCCGGGCAACGTGGTCAGGTCGATGAAGCGGAGGGCCTCGGTGCCGCCCAGATCGAAGACGTCGATGCGGTCGAGACTGCCGTTGGTCACATAGAGATCGCCGCCATCGACGGCCACGACCTCCGAGGCGCCCTCGGGGCTGTCCTCGTCCTCGGGATCGCTGTCGCCCTGGAAGACGATGTTCAGGGTGGCGGTCAGCTCATCGCGGATGGCGGGTGCATCGGCGGTGTCCGACCGCCCGCTGAGGATCTGGATGCGGCTGTCGAGCGCCGGGGCCACCTCGGCCGCGTCGAACGGCGAGCCGCCATCGATCGGAGCGGTCTCGCCCAGGAAGTCCTGCAGCGCGGCCTGCTCGCCGATGCCGGTGTCGACCACGGTCGGCGACAGGGCGCGGTAGGGATAGCCGTCGCCGCCGGTCAGATCGCCTTCGTCGCCGGCCAGGAAGTCCAGCGTCACGACCTTGATGCTCTCGGGCGCGCCGTCGACCACGGCGCCGTCCTCGACGATCACCTCGGTGGTGTTGCCGTCGCCGTCGACCAGCGAGACCGACTGGATACGCGTGCCGGCGGTGGTGACGTTGCCGTCGTCATCCAGCACCTGAGCGGTGCCCTCGGGGTCGAACGAGAATCGTACGCCACCGACCTGGGGGAACTGGCCGGGGGTCGAGCCCGGGCCGGTGCCAGCCACGGCATGCTCGAGAACGATCTTCAGATCTTCGGCCGAAAGATCCACAATCACCAGGCCGTTGTCGAAGCGCAGCGCGTTCTGAATGTCGAGCTCGGAGACCTGACCCTCGAGCTTGCCCGAGGCCGGGTTCTCCTGGGGCGGCAGCAGCTCACCGGTCTCGCCGTCGATCTCACCGATCTGGGCGCGGATACCGCCACCGTTCTTGAGCGAGACCACCACGTCCGGGTCGATGCCCTGAGCTGCGGCGAGGTTCGCATCGGCGGTCAGGTTGCCGAGATTGGTCTCCTCGGTCCGCACCGACTCGCGCCGGCCGTCCAGGAACACATCCGTCTCGCCAAAGACCGTGCCGTCGCTCTCGTTCACCTCGGTGGCGACGGCGTCGGTCAGCGTCTGGACGAGCGTGGCACTCTGCGAAGCGGCGATGGCCTCCTCAGCGGTTGCCGCACCTGTCACGTCGATCACGCCCTGGTCGTCGGTGGCGAACGCACCCGACTGGTCGGCGTCGATGCTGTCGGGGACGATATTGCCGTTCTCGTCAAAGTCGATGACCAGGCGTCCGACATAAGAGTACTCGCCATCGGTCGAGACGATCGCGATCGGGTTGTCGTCGGCATCGGTCGCCAGCACCGGATAGGTGTCATCGGCCGTGTCGCCCTCGCGCAGACGATCGGTGTCGTCGGCAAGGCGCGTGTCCGAGCCGCCGGCGATGATCACGTCGACGCCCGAGAGCAGACCCGCAAGCTCGGTCTCGAGGTTGATGTCCTGCAGGTGGCTGGCCAGGACGACCTTGTTCAGGCCCTCGGCGATCAGGCGGTCGACTTCGGGCTGCAGCACGGCGGCCAGGGCCGCCATGTCATCGGTGTTGCCGGCGGTGCTGACCACATCGCCGGTGGACGAGATCGACCCGACCCGCTGCGTGGTGGCGCCGACCACGCCGATCTGCTCGCCTTCCGTCTCGACGATGGTCGAGGCGGCAAGCTTGAACGGGTTGGCACCGCCGCCCTGCAGCAGGCTGGCAGGCGGGGTCTGGTAGTCGGTCGAGAGCAAGATCTCGTCTGTGAAGAGGTTGCCCAGATCCAAGCTGCCCGAGAAGTCGAGGTTGGCCGAGAGATAGGGGAACTGCGCACCGAAATGCTCGATATCGGCGAGGCTCTCGCCGAACACATCATCGGTGGTGTTGTCGTCGAGGGCTTCCTCGATGATGCTCTCAAAGGTGTCGGGACCGCTGTCGAACTCGTGGTTGCCGACGGCCGAAGCGTCGAAGCCAATCACGTTCATGATCGCGATATCGGCATAGCCGCGGCCGTCGCCGACACGGGTCAGCGGCTCATCGCCGAGCTCATCCGCGAAAAAGTCGTTGTAGACATCGGTGAAGACCTGATCGCCAACGAACTGCGAGGCGTTGAAAAACGGTCCGGGGATGTAATTGTCACCGGCCGAGAGCAGCACCGATCCGATGCCATCGGTCTCGGCCTCGGTCTCCAGCGCATCCACGACGGCTGCAAAGTTCGGCGCGTTCGCGATGGCGTCGACGCCACCCTCGAGATCCGATGCATGCAAGATCTGAAGCGTGAACATAGCGTTCTTGTCCCCTGTTCCTTTGTGCGGCCGGGCGGACGCCCTTGCCGGGTTCTTCGGTCTCAGGCAGTCCGTCGTGCGCCGTGCGGGCGCAAATGAACGGCTGGCACCAACACTGCCGGCCTGGTCCGGCCAACCAGCGGCATTCGGTAGGGCAGAAGTATCTCGGATGAGCAACACTAAAGCGACGATTTAATGACAACTATTATTTCGTCTTTTCATAAGCTTACGCGGCATACCGGGCATAGTTGATCCCACTGGGGCCGCGCAGGCTTGACTCAATCGAGCCCACGGGCGACCACCGCAGGGGATGAGGCGGGACGTTAAGGCATGAGAACGGGAGTCATGGCGGACCGGGCGCGTCGCCACACGCGCTCTGTCGCGTGGGCGCTCGCATCGCTGTTGGCGCTTATGGCGCTTGCGGGCTGTGCCAATGGCGATGACGACAGCTTTCCCGGTTTCAGTGCGCCCGAGACGGCCGTCGCCTACGAGGTCGAGATCACAGGCGCGCCGGATGAGCGGGTCGAGGCGCTGCTCGAGCA
>JBCCZI010000068.1:0-22971 GCA_039187815.1 Pseudomonadota bacterium
CGCCGCCGGCCACCGCGCGATCAAGATGAAGATCGGCCGCCCCCGCCTCTCGGAGGACGTGGCCAAGGTCGCCGCCATGCGCGCCGAGTTCGGCCCCGACATGCCGCTCATGGTCGATGCGAACATGGCCTACACGGTCGACGGTGCGATCCGGGCGGCGCGCGCGCTCTCCGAGTTCGACCTCACCTGGTTCGAGGAGCCGATCCCGCCCGACGATCCTGCCGGGCACGGCCGCGTCCTTCGCGAAGGGGGCATACCGGTCGCGACCGGAGAGAACCTCCGCAGCCTCTGGGACTTCAAGACGCTGGTCGATACGGGTGGGGTCAGCTTTCTCGAACCCGATGTCACCAATTGCGGCGGGGTCACGCCCTTTATGAAGATCGCGCATCTGGCCGAGGCGCACCATCTGCCCGTGACGTCCCACGGCGCCCATGACATCACCGTGCAGCTTTTGGCCGCCTGTCCGAACCGCAGCTATCTCGAGGCCCATGGCTTCGGGCTGGATGCCTTTGTCGAGACGCCCCTCCGCATCCACGAGGGCCATGCCCGGGCGCCCGAACGCCCGGGCCACGGCGTCGCTTTCGATTGGGACAAGCTCGAGGGGATCCGCGCGTGAGCGCCGTGCGCCCGGTGCTCCGGCTCGCACCCGAGGACCCGGTTGCCACCGCGCTCGAGTCCCTGATGCCCGGAACTGCCGGTGCCACCGAGCGCATCCCCCGCGGCCACAAACTTGCCCTCGCGCCGATTGCCGCCGGAGCACCCGTGCGCAAATACGGCCAGCTGATCGGCTATGCCAGCCAGGCGATCCCCTTGGGCGCCCATGTGCACGACCACAACCTGGATTTCCGCGCGGTCGACACGGACTACGCCTTTGCAACTGATCTCCGCACGGTACCCCAACCGATGGTGCATGACTGCTTTCTCGGCTATCGCCGCGCGAGCGGGCGCGTCGGCACCCGCAACACCATCTCGGTGCTCACCTCGGTGAACTGCTCGGCCACCGCGGCGCGCAAGATCGCCGAGCACTTCACGCCCGAGCGGCTCGCGCCCTACGCCCATGTCGACGGCGTCACGGCCTATGTCCACGGCACCGGCTGCGGCATGGCGGTGGATGGCGAAGGCTTCGACGCCCTGCAGCGGGTCATGTGGGGCTATGCGCGCAACCCCAATGTGGGCGGCGTGCTGATGGCCGGGCTCGGCTGTGAGGCGAACCAGATCGATTGGCTGATCGAGGCCATGGGCCTCACCCCCGGTCCGTGCTTTCAGACCATGAACATCCAGGACATGGGCGGGCTGCGGCGCACCATCGAGACCGGGATCGCGCGCATCGAGGCCATGCTGCCTCTGGTGAACCAGGCCCGGCGCACGCCCTGCCCGGCCTCGGAGCTCATGGTCGCACTCCAATGCGGAGGCTCGGATGCCTGGTCGGGGATCACGGCGAACCCCGCGCTTGGGCATGCCTGCGATCTGTTGGTGGCCCAGGGCGGCACCGGGGTGCTGGCCGAGACGCCCGAGATCTACGGCGCCGAGCATCTCCTGACCGCCCGCGCCATTGACCGCGAGATCGGCGAACGGCTGCTCGAGCGCATCCGCTGGTGGGAGGATTACACCGCCCGCAACCGCGGCAGCATGGACAACAACCCAAGCCCCGGGAACAAGAAGGGTGGTCTGACCACAATCCTGGAGAAATCCCTTGGCGCGGTGGCCAAGGGCGGCACCAGCCCGCTGACGGGGGTCTATCGCTATGGCGAGCCGGTGCGCAGCCGCGGTTTTGTCTTTATGGACAGCCCCGGCTATGATCCGGCCTCGGTCACGGGCCAGATCGCCTCGGGCTGCAATCTGGTGTGCTTCACCACGGGGCGGGGCTCGGCCTTTGGCTCGAAGCCCGCGCCTTGCATCAAGGTGGCCACGAACTCCGAGATGTATGCGCGCATGACGGACGACATGGACATCGATGCGGGGCGGATCCTCTCGGGCGGGCTCGGCATCGAGGCGGTGGGGCGCGAGATCTACACCATGTTTCTCGAGGTCGCCTCGGGCAAACAGACGAAATCCGAGGCCCAGGGGCTCGGCGATTATGAGTTCGTGCCCTGGCAGATCGGGGCGGTGATGTGAGCGCGGCCCTGCCGCTCTGCGTGGTCGGTGGCGGCCTGGTGGGGCTGAGGCATGCGCGCTTGGCGGCAGAGCACCCACACGTCGCGCTGGTGGCGGTGGTCGAGACCGATCCCGTCCGCCGTGCGGCTCTGGCCGATCAGGGTCTGCCGGCCGTGTCAGATCTCGACGCGGTCACAGGCGCCGAGGCTGCCATTGTCGCCACACCGACGCCGGACCACGCCGCGACCGGCCTGGCAGCGATTGGACGCGGTTGGGCGGTGCTGGTCGAGAAGCCGATCGCTGCCTGTCTGGACCAGGCCGATGCACTTTGCACCGCCGCCGAGGCGCGCGGCGTCCCGCTGTTGACCGGCCATCATCGGCGCTGCCATCCCTTTGTTACCGCGGCACAGGGCGTGCTCGCCGAGTTGGGACCGCTGGTGGCGCTTCAGGGCCTGTGGTCGCTTCGCAAACCGGAGGACTATTTTGTCCCCGCCTGGCGCCGCCAGCCCGGAGCGGGGCCGATCATGACGAACCTCAACCATGATATCGACCTCGTGCGCTGTCTCGCTGGGGACATTGCACGGGTCGCGACCATGACATCTTCGGCCGCGCGCGGGATGGCGATCGAGGACACCGCAGCGCTGACCTTCGAGATGGCCTCGGGCGCGCTCGGCGCGTTCGTCATCTCGGATGCCGGCGCCTCCCCTTGGGCCTTTGAGGCGGCGAGCGGCGAGAACCCCCACATCGCCTGGTCGGGAGAGGACTGTTTGCGCCTGATCGGGACGCGCGCCTCGCTGGCCTTTCCCTCGCTGCGGCTCTGGTATGCGGACCGCCCCGAGGGCGCGGATTGGAGCCATCCGCTGGCCCATCGTCCGGGCCCGACCTTGGCGAGGATAGACCCGCTGGCCGCCCAGCTTGCGCGCTTTGCCGTCGTGGCCGCGGGCGGCGAAGACCCGGGCCTCGCCGACGGAGCCGAGGGCCGAGCGACCCTCGAAATGACCCTGGCCACCCATCTGGCCGCCGAGACCGGGCGCCCCGTCGCGCGCGGCGGTGTGCCCGGCGGCTATGGTGGCCCAACCGCTTTGCCAACCACTCCGGAGGATCCCCGATGACCACTCAGAAGATCGGCTTTATCGGCCTCGGCCTGATGGGCTCGGCCATGGTCGGCCGCCTGCAGGACAAGGGCTACTCGCTCACCGTGCTCGGCAACCGCGACCGCACCGGCATCGAGGCGGCGCTGGCCCGCGGCGCGACCGAGGCGCCCTCGGCCCGCGCCGTGACCGAGGCGAGCGACATCGTGATGTTCTGCATGGGCACCTCGGCCCATGTGGAGAGCCGGGTTTACGGAAAGGACGGCGTGCTGGCCGGCCTACGCACAGGTCAGATCGTCATCGATTTCGGCACCTCGTTGCCGGGGTCCACGCAAACGATCGGGGCGGATGTGGCGGCCGAGGGCGCCACCTATCTGGACGCACCACTCGGCCGCACGCCCGCCCATGCCAAGGACGGCTTGCTGAACATCATGTGCGCGGGCGATGCGGCGGCCTTTGAGCAGGTGCGCCCCGTGCTCGAGGTTTTGGGCGAGAACGTCTTCCATCTTGGCCCTCTCGGCACCGGCCACAAGATCAAGCTGATTAACAATTTCTTTGCCATGACAACCGCTTGCGCGATGTCCGAGGCCTTTGCCATGGCCGATCTGGCCGAGGTGCCGCGCGACCAGCTCTTTGCGGTGATGTCGGCGGGGCCGCTCCGCTCGGGCATGATGGAGTTCATTCGCAACTATGCGACAGAAGGCAAGATCGACCTCGCCTTCTCGGTGGCCAATGCGGCCAAGGATGTGGGTTATTATCGCGAGATGGCTGAGGGGCTGGGCGCCCGCTCGCGCATGTCGGGGGCGGCCAATGGCGCGCTGACCGAGGCGCGGGACAACGGCTTTGCCGACCAGATGGTGCCCGAAATGGTCGACTATCTAAGCCGCAATCTGAAAGCCTAGTCGCCCGCCGAGGCAAAGGCGCTTCGGGCGCCCGCGCTCTCTTGGGTCTTGAAGATCGAGGAGGTGTCGGGCGCCGGCGGCAGCGGCATGGTCACCGGAACGGGCTCGAGCCGGGGAGTCAGGCAGGGTTTGCCGGTGATCATGCGCTCCTGTAGGTCCTCCCAGAAGAGCCGCTGCCCCAACGCGTGGAAATACGAGCCCGAGCCGAGCAGCGGCCAGGCATCGGACCGCGCGCATTCATAGAACAAGATCAAACGGTTGCGCGTGCTGAGGTTTGGCGCCGAGCCATGCAGGATGCGCGCGTGGTGCACCGTCATGCTGCCTGCGCGGCCCGTCAGGGTCACCGCCTCGTCCGCCTTGAACAACGGGTCGGCCGGGTCGATCGCACCGGCAAAAACCCCGTTCGCGCTGTGGCTGAGGATGGGCCCTTTGTGCGAGCCCGGGATGACCATCAACGGTCCGTTCTCCGCATCCACATCCTCGAGCATAAGGCCGAAGGCCAGAAGATTATCGTTGGTGTGGGGGTAAAATGCCCAATCCTGGTGCCACTCCACCGCCCGCCCGCCGCCCGGGGCCTTGGTGTTCAGCTTGGCCGTGAGCAGCGTTGTGTCCGGCCCCAGCAAGGCGTTCAGCACGCGCGTGACGCCGGAATTGCGCAGGATCTCCCAGAAATAGGCATCCTGTTTGTGCGGCAGCTTGATGCGGGTGAGGCGCGGGGTGTCAGGGCCGTGACCCTCCTCGAGATCATAGACCTCATCGCTCTCGGTCACCGCGCGCGAGGCGTCAATCAACCTGTAGGTAATGTCTTGCAGCCGGGCCAGTTCCTCAGGCGTGACAACACTCTCTACCAGCAGATAGCCGAACTCTGAATAATAATGTTTATCTTCAGCCGTCAGCATTCACTCCTCCTCGGCGCCGATGATGGGGTCCTCGGTGAACACCCCGCCCTGGTAGAGCGACACCGCCGCATCCGGAGGGGGCAGAGGCAGGCGGGCATCCATGGCGGCCGCGAACCGCTCGGCATTGTCCTTGGGCCGCCAGCCGAGATACCGGGCGGCGCTGTTGTCCCACCAGCAGCGATCATTGTCCGAAACCCCCCAGATGATTGGACAGCCGAGCCGCGGGACCGTGAACACCCGCTCGATCAGCGCGACGAAATCCTCGACGCTCATCCAGGTCGCCAGCATCCGGTAATCCGCCGGCTCGGGACGGCAGGAGCCGATGCGCACAATGGCCGTCTCTTGCCCGAACTTGTTGAAATACAAGGATGCCATCGCCTCGCCATAGCATTTCGAGACACCGTAGAGCCCGTCCGGCTGCACCGGCATCTCGGCCGTAAGATGCTGGTCTTGGCGATAGTACCCGATCGCGTGGTTGGATGAGGCGAACAGGATGCGCGGGCGGCCATGGGCTCGGGCCGCCTCATAGAGATTGTAGACCCCGATGATATTGGGCCCGAGGATCGCGTCAAAACTGTCCTCGACCGAGATGCCGCCGAGATGCAGCACCCCGTCGCAGCCCTCGACCAAGGCGCACACTGCAGCGCGGTCGGCCAGATCACAGGGCACAATCTCGAAACCGCCGCCCGCATCCTCGAGCGGTGCGATGTCCGAGAGCCGGATCCGCCGCGCCACATGGCCAAGCCGGTCGCGCAGCAAGACGCCGAGGCCACCGGCCGCGCCGGTGATCAGCAATCGCTCGAGCATGGGACCTCCAAACTGCCGCCACGCCCCAGCATAGATCGAAAACCCCCGCTGGTGGCCGGGGAAATGCGAGGCTCTGCGGCGACGCCTAGCTGGACAGGGAGCGGGCCATCAGCACGTCGTGGACGGTGCGCACCAAGGCCTCGGCGGGAACGGGCTTGATCAGCCGCACAAACTCGCGATCCGCCGGCAGCGCCTCGACCGGGTCGCCCGAGATCAAGATGACGCCGAGGGCGGGGTCCCGCTCGCGCAACTCCCGCGCCAGATCGATGCCCGAGCGCCCCCCAGGCAGCACAATATCGGCCAAGAGCACATCGATCGGCCCCTCATCGGCAACCACCTCCAAAGCCCGGTCTGCATCTTCGGCCGACGACAGGGTCAAGCCGCGGTTTTGAAGCGTGGCAACGGTCACGGCCCGGACCGCAGCATCGTCCTCGACCACCAGCACACGGCCCGGTGGCAAGGTGGCGAGCGGTGCCCTCCGCTCGGCCGCACCATCGACCACCGCGGGCCGCTCGGTCGCCGGGAACAGGAGGCGCGCGGTGGTGCCCTCGCCCAGCACGCTCTCGAGCCGCAAAGCCCCGCCGCTCTGGTTCATGAAGCCATCGACCATCGAGAGCCCGAGGCCCGAGCCCGCCCCCGGCGCCTTGGTGCTGAAGA
This sequence comes from Pseudomonadota bacterium, assembly GCA_039187815.1. Classification (GTDB taxonomy): domain Bacteria; phylum Pseudomonadota; class Alphaproteobacteria; order Rhodobacterales; family Rhodobacteraceae; genus Thermohalobaculum. The sequence goes on from JBCCZI010000068.1 coordinate 6,451, forward strand.
ACGGCTCGCGCACCCGGTCGAGATGCTCGGGCGGGATCCCGTGGCCTGAGTCGCGAAACGCGATGCACACATAGACCCCCGGCGGCAGGGCCGAAGCCGGATCGTCGAGCGAGAGGGACTCAAAATGCACGGCCTCGGTCGAGATCGTGAGCCGCCCGCCATCCATCATCGCATCGCGGGCATTGATGGCGAGGTTGAGCATCGCGCTCTCGAGCGAGTTGCGGTCCGCCATCACCGTCGGAAGACCCGGATTCAGCCGCGTCTCAATGGCGATCTTGGCCGGCAGTGTGCGGGCGAGCATCGGCAGGAAACCGTGCAGGACCTGGTTCACATCGGTCGCCTGGGGCTGCAGATAGGCGCGTCTGCCAAAACTGAGCAGCTTTTGGCTGAGATCGCGGCCGCGGAACGAGGCGGCTATGGCCTCATCGATGCAGCGCTCGGCTTGCGAGGAGCCGGGATCGGCCTTGACCAGCTCGAGATTGCCGAGCACCACGGCCAGCAGGTTGTTAAAGTCGTGCGCAATGCCGCTTGTCAGACGGCCGACGGATTCCATCTTTTGCGCATGGGCGAGCTTCTCTTGGTTCACGCGCAGCTCGGTGACATCGAGGGTGGTGATCAGGATCTTCTCGACCATGCCGCTCGGGCCGGTGAGCGGCTTGGCCACCTCGCGCAGGCGCCGGTGGCCATCGGGTCCGACGACGCGGTACTCGCATTGCGTGGTCTTGCCATTCACGAGCTCGCGCTGCTTTGCCAGCACCCAGCCGCGGTCCTCCGGGATCACCAGCGGGGCCTGCAGCGCCCGGGTCCCGAGCCGCTCGATATAGACATCCGGTGTGAGGCCATAGGCGGAGGCATGCTCCTCGGAGCAGATCTCGCAGCGGCCGGAGCGCACATCGCAGAGCGCGTAACCAAGCCCGGCCAGATGGCTCGCCTGCTCCAGCCACTGCTCGGCCCGGCGGCGCGCCGAGGCCTCGGCCTCAAGCTCATCATTCGACTTGGCCAGCGCATCTGCGGTGTCGCGCAGGCTCGAGATCAGATCCCCGCGTGAGCGCCAATGGGCGACGGCCCGGGTCGCCGCAGCGGTCGCCCCCAGCACCGCCCAGACGCTGACTGGCAAGGCCGCATCGATCACCAAGCCGCTGCCGATCCGAAGCGCCAGCACCAGCGAGATCCACCCGACACAGGCGGCCATGGTCAGCACGATCGCCGAGGGCGGCGAGAGCCCGAGCCACACCACGACCAGGCCGAGCGAGATCGCCGCCATCACCCCGAATTCGAGCTCGGGCATGTATTCGGGGCGCACCAGCGTCGTGCCGCGCGCGAGCGCATCGATGGCGCTGGCCAGGATCTCGGGCCCACTCGCCAGCCCGCCATCGGCCAGGCGCCAGCTGGGTGTGACACCCGCCGCATCGACGCCGATCACCACGATCCGTCCGTCCAGGACCGAGGCCGCAGCGGTGTCGAGCATCGACGCCTCAAGCACCGGGATGGCCGCGCGGTCCGAGAACTCGATCCAGATGCGCCCGAGCCCATCAGTCGGCACCAGCCGGTCCCCGATGCGCACACCCGTCATCCGCGCGAACGAGGCCAAGGCCGCCGTCTCGGTATCCGGCCCCATCAGCGCCGCCAGGGCCAGCGAAGGATGGGCCTGCGCATCGACGAAAAAAGCCGTGGGCACCCGGCGCACCACCATATCGGCTTCGGGGACGAGGTTGACCGCCCCCTCGCCGACGCTCGCTGCACGCAAGTCCGGGGCAGCGGTGATCAGCCCGCCGAAATCCGCGCTGCCGATCTCAGCCATGCCCTCGAGCGCAAGCCGCGCCATCGGCGCATCGGCGGGCCGCGAGGGCGCGTAGCCGTTGACCACCAGCGTGCCGATCACTGTCGGCACGCGCTCGATGGCGGCCATCAGCCGCGCATCCTGGGCCTCGCCATCGCGGGCCTCGGCATCGAATACGATCGGCAGGACGATGCGGCTCGCCCCGGCCTCTGCCACCTGCTCGATCAGCGCGGCTGTGCGCCGACGCGGCCAAGGCCAAGGGCCGATCTCTGTCAGGCTCTGCTCACGGATCAGCACGACGGCGACTGGGCTTGGCGTCTGCGGCGGTGTGCCCGAGCCCTGATAAGCATCGAACCCGATGGATTGGATGGCGATCACCTGGGGCGGTCGCAGCGCGATGATGCACAGCAGCAGGATCGCCACAGCCAGCAGGGCCGCCGCGATAGGCCAGCTCCACCACCGCCCGTGCTGCATAAAATTCGACCCTACTGCTGCCGCGACACCAACCCCGAGGGCTTATCTTACCACGATCTCGACGCGGCGGTTGCGTGGTTCTGCCGCGCCATCCGGGGTGGGCACAAGGGGGAAGCTCTCGCCAAAGCTATCGGCCTCGACGCGGAGCGGGTCGAGCCCCGCCTCGATCAGCAGATCGCGCACGGTCTCGGCCCGCTCGCGCGCGATGCGGACATTGACCCGTGCCGGCCCTTGGCGGTCGGTATGGCCAAAGACGGTGACGGCCACCGCCTCGGTCTCGGCGGCGTCGGCCAAGGCAGCGTCAAAGGCCGGGCGGCTCGCCTCGGTTATGGCGACGGCACCGGTGTCGAAGTTGACGAGGTAGCTCCGCTGCCGCTCGGGTTCGACGGCCAGCGCGCCCTCGATCTCGCGCAACACATCGGCCTCGGCAAAGGCGGTCGCGGAACCGGAAGTGCCGGCGATCCCCTCAAAGGCGGTGTCGAGCATGACCTCGGAGGCCGCTTGGCGGACGACGACCGCGGTGTCCTCATCCGGCTCGAGCAGCACGACGATGACCTGTGCGCCAGCGGCCTCGGCTTCGGCCAGGAACTGCTCAAATGCCTCGCGACATTGGGCAATTTCCTGGGGTTGCAGGCGCTCTTCGGCCTCTTGCGCCAGGCAATCAAAGGCGCCCTGGGCGCGGGCCAGAGCGCCCGGCGCGGTCAGCCGCGCGGTGCCGCCGAGCACAGCCGTCAGCCGATCGCGCCCGGCCTCGAGCTCGGCGCGCAGAGCGGCGGGATAGGCGCGCTCGGCCAGATCGTCGGGGGCGGGCGTCTGGCCGGCCCGCGCCGCCTCCGCCTTGGCGGCAAAGAGGCGCCCGTCGCTCCAATCGTTCTCGTCGAACTCGGCAAGCGCCAGGCGGTCGTATTCGCTGGCAAGCTGACGGTCGAACCCCGCAAGATCCTCCGGGATCGGCGCCGGGGTATACGCACAGCCTGCAAGACCCGCCAGTCCCGCCACCATTAGGGCGAGACGCCTCATGGCGCGATCACCGCAAAGCGGGTGCCACGGGTGCCGATCGAAAGCTCGGGCGCCTCGATGCGCACCCGCTCGGGCGCCGCCTCGCCAATGCGCCCCGAGCCATAGATCACACGCCCCTGGAGCACGCGCAGCAGAAAGTCATAGAGGCCAGGGCCCGGTTCGAATCGGTAGCGGGTGAACTCGATGCGCCCGTTCTCGCCCAAGGCGACGGTCGTGCCATCGTCGAGCATGGCGCCAAAGCGCCCGTTCGGGCCCGTCTCGACCACCGCACCAAGAGGGATCGCATCGCCCACCATGGCTGGGCTCCAATTCCCTTCGGCCGATATGGAGACCCGGCCGGTTGCGCTCTTGACGATGCCAATGTGCTCTTCGGCCTGCGCAAATCCCGAAATCAGAAGAAAACAAACGCAGACACGCAGCAAGTAATGACCCAAATCTCCGCTCCTTGGCGATGCAGTGATGTGGGGAGGCTACGCGGCACGCCGGTGCGCATCAAGCGCCGCGGCGCGGGCGGCGTGTAACACGGCGCGGTTTGGGCCCGGCGCAAGCGACCGGGCCCTCGACGATCACTCGATGATGGTGAGAAGCAGATCATCCAGTGTGAGCTCGCCGAACCCGCGGCCGATGATGTCGATGCTGTCGGCGCCATAGAACAACATGGCGCCAGTTTCGGCCTGCTCTTCGAGCGAGACGAGCCGGTCCTCGGGGGCCAGCGCGGAGAGATCGAGGATGATTTCGCATTCCTCGACGTTGAAGGCGAAGATCCGGTCGTCACCGTCCCCGACCTCGAAGAAGAAGGTGTCGAGCCCGGCCCCGCCGATCAGCAGGTCGTCGCCTTGGCCACCGTCGAGATAGTCATCGTCCAGGCCACCGCGCAGTGTGTCAGCGCCCGCGCCACCGGACAGATCATCCGCCCCTGCGCCGCCGACCACGCGGTCATCGCCCTCGCCGCCGCGCAGGCCATCGGCATCGTTGCCGCCGCGAAGCACGTCATTGCCGGCGCCGCCCGAGATGTCGTCTTCGCCGGTGTGGCCGGCCAAGCGGTCATCGCCATCGCCGCCCTCGAGCGTGTCGTTGTCGGCGAAGCCGCGGAGCACGTCGTTTCCCGAGCCACCGATCAGCGAGTCGTCGCCCGCATGGCCGATCAGCCGGTCATCGCCATCGCCGCCGATCAGCGTGTCGTTGCCCTCATTGCCGCGCAAATCGTCATTGCCTGCGCCACCGGTGATGAAATCATCCCCCGAGCCGCCGACGATCCGGTCGTCGCCATCGCCGCCGTTGGCCGTGTCATTGCCGCCGCCAAGCGCGAGCACATCCGCGTTCTCGGTGCCTTCGACCTCGTCCGCCTCGTCCGACGTGCGGGCGACCAGCTGGACCGCCTCAGTGAGCTCCTCGAAGGTGCCGGCGTCCAGGATGTCGGTCAGCTCCTCGCCCGAGATCTCGAGGCCGTTGAGCGTCGCCGTCTCGACCCCATCGGTCAGGAAGCTCACCTCGTTCAGCGTGCCGCTATAGGTCTCGGTGCCGGCGTCATAGGTGAAGTCCTCGCCACTGAGCAGCGCGGTATGGCTGGTATCGGCGACATTGGTCAGCACCACGCCATCCGCCGTCACCTCGGGGTTGATGCCGAGCAAAAAGCTGCCGACGATCAGGGTGCTGTGGCTGAAGGCGCTGGTCGCCGACAACCGGTATTGCGACAATTCGGAGTTCAGCCGCGGCCCGCGAAAATCGCGGGTGGGCAGCTCGCTTCGGATCACGTCTCTGTCCATGGGTCCTGTCCTTTCTGTCTGGGGAAGCGGCGGCCGCATCACACGAGAAAGCCGTCGGTGCCGTCAGTGCTCTCGATCAACGCGTCGAGTGCGGCGTCGGCATCGGCGATGCGGTAGCCGTCAATATCCGTGCCCTCATAGCCGGCGACGCTCTCGCCCGAGCCTTGCAGCAGCTCGAGGAACGCGTCGTCGCTCAGCGTCTCACCGGTCAGATCCAGCGAGGCCTCTTGCATCAGCGCGGCCATGCCGGCGATCTCGGGGGCTGCAAAGCTGGTGCCGTCGACCTCGAAGGTTGTGCCGTCCATGGCCGAGACCTCCACATCGACACCGAGCGCCGCGATATCGGTGAGCTCGGCATCGGTTTGGGAGAAATCGGCAAAGGCGCCGCTCTCATCCACCGCCGAGACCGCGATGACGTTGGGATCCGCCGCCAGGACATTGACCCCGTCGTCATAGGTCTCGCCCATATTGCCGGCGGCCACGATGGACATGACGCCGAGTGCATCGAGCTCCGCAAACTCATCGCTCAGGCGCGTGGTGGTTTGGACTGTGGCATTGTCAAAGCCGAGGCTGAGATTGACCGCGGCGATCGAGGTCGTCTCGGCAAGCTCGATGACGTAGTCGAGCGCCTGCTCGATATCGCGCATGAAGGCCGTCTCGCCGCCGTCATCGAAGACCTTGAGGTGGATGATCTGGGTGTCCGGCGCGACGCTCAGCACCGTCTCGGCAACCCAGGAGCCGTGGCTGTAGTACCCGGTCGTGCTCGCATCCGCATCGCCGCGTAGATAGAAGTCATAAGACAGCGCAGTGTTCGACTGGTCGTATAGGGTCGAGTAGCCCGTATCGATCACCACCACCGTCTGGCCGGCGCCGGTATAGCCGGATGTCGCTTCGGCCGGGGCCGCCTGCTCGGTGCTCCGCTGCTGCAGCAAATCGCGGAACGGCCAGCGCAGCGCCGCCACGGCCTGGCTAGGGTCCCAGTCCGTCACATCGGCCGCGAACGGCGCCTCGCTCCAGCGAAAGGCCGGGGCCGCGTCGAAGCTCGGCGGCGGCAGGGATGGCCCGTCCAGATCCGACGGCGCAAAGTCGAGCGGCGCACCACTGCCGCCGAGCCCAAACAGATCCATCCATCCCATGCGCCCTTCGGCCAGCACAGCAGATGCGCCCTCGGGCAAGTCGAGTTGGGACGGATCGAACGCCCCCTGTCCACCGGCCTCCTGCGCATCGCGCGGGGGGGTCTCTGACCGCTGCGGACCGGCCACGTCGTCGCTGTCTTCGGTGTCGCGGTGCCAGTTCATGCTCGCCCTCGCTCAGATTATCAAATGTGCATTTTGCCCATTTTCTCTGCCACCCCTTCGGCTTGCGGTCAACCGAAAAATGGGCTATATGCACATTTATGAAGAACGGAGAGTAACGCGTGTCCACGCCGCTGTTCCGCGGAGCGATGAAGCGCATCCTGCGTCCGCTGGTGCGGGCGATGATCGGGCGCGGGCTGACCTATCCGCAGCTGGCGGACGTCATGAAGGAGCTGTTCATCGATGAGGCGGTGCGCTCCTTCGGCCTCGCCGACAAACGCATGACCGACAGCCGGATCAGCGTGCTGACCGGGCTGCAGCGGCGCGACGTCAAGGCGCATCGCACCGCCTCCGAAGACGAGGAGCCGGTGCCGCGCTCGCTGGGTCCGATCCCACGGGTGGTCGCCCTTTGGCGCAGCGATCCGCGGTTCTCAGATGCGACGGGCGAGCCGATCGCGCTTCCCCGCAGCGCCGAGGACGGCCCCGCCTTCGACACTATGGTTGCCGAGATCGGACGCGATGTGCACCCGCGCACCATCCTCGACGAAATGGTGCGCCTCGACCTCGCCGCGATCGACCCCGAGGACCGCATCACGCTCGGCGCCGACAGCCTGCTGCCGAGCCGCGACGAGACCATGCTGGTCACCTATTATGCATCGAACCTCGGCGATCATGCCGAGGCGGCCGCCGCCAACCTCTTGGCCGCGCCCGAACCCGGCGCGTTCTTCGAGCGGGCCGTACACTACAACAAACTGCGCCCGGCCTCGGTCGACGCGCTCGAGGCCGACGCTCGGGAGCGCCAGATGGCCCTGTTGCGCGTGTTGAACGCCGAGGCGCTGAAACACCAGCGGGACGATGCCGGCCATCCAGAGGCAAAGGAGCGGTTTCGCGCCGGCGCCTTCATCTTTCGCAAGCGGGACGACGAGGAGACGTCATGAGCCGGTTCCATTGCCTGCGATGGCTTGGCCTCACCCTGATCATCGCGCTCGCGGCCTGCGCGCCGCAATCGCCTGAGCCTGGCCCAGGCCAACGCCCCGATGTCTGTGTGATCCCTGTGGGCGGCGATGACGAGACCGATGGTGGGCTCGGCGGAACGGGCATCCTTGGCACCGTCACGACGGTCGGGCGGCTCGAGGTGAACGGCTTGCGGCTCGGCCATGCGCCCGATGCCCGGGTCGACTCGGTGCTCGGCTCGGTGCCGGTCTCAGCACTCCGCCGCGGCGAGGTGGTGCTAGCCAGCGCGGTCGACCGGCCAGACGGGCTATGTGCCCAACGGATCGCGCGCTATCTGCCTGTGGTTGGCCCGATCGAGCGTATCGATCGCGCCACAGGGAGCCTGCAAGTGATGGGCACCCGCGTCGATCTGGCTCCCGACGGCGTGATCTTGGATGAGACGGGCGCGCGCGGCTGGTTCGACACGCTGGCCCCCGGCCAAACGGTTGCCGTTTCGGGGTTGTGGGACGATCGGCGCGTCGTGGCGCGCCACATTCGCCGCGTCACCGGGGATGTGGCGCATAGCCTGACCGGACCGCTCCGCGAGGCGAGCGGCGGTCAGGTCGGCATCGGCGCCGTACCGGTCGAGGGACTCGAGACGCTGCCCGCATCGCCGATCGCCCTGGCCGCCATCGGGCGCTTTGAGAACGGGCGCCTGATCGCCCGGCGCATCGATGCCTCCTTGGCCTCGCCGATCGATGCCGGGACGAGGCGCTTTTCCATCGAAGGCTTTGGTGTCGCGCGCGCGGGGCGGGTCGTCGTCTCGGGCCAGCCGGCGATCGCGCTCGACCAGGCCACACCCGGCCAACGGTCGGTCTTTGTCGGAGAGGTCTTCGGCTCCGCGGATGCGAGCCCCGGACCAGCGGCTCCGTCCATGCGTGGTCTTGGCGTTCCCAGCACAGCGGCTCTGGGAGAGGCGGCCAGCCGGCTCGGGCTGGCCAACCGGATCGACGGCCTGACCGACATCCGGGATGTGAGCCAGACCACAGCTGTGCGCGACGCCATCGCCAACGATGTGGTCTCGCCAGGGGCGGTCCGGGATGCCCTCGGCAATGCAGTGCGCGGCGCCGTGACGGCGGCGCGCAGCACCGAGGTCGGCAGCGTCGGTGGGCGTCCCACGGGCTCGCTTGGTGAGATCGCGGGCACGGTAGACGCGGGCTTCGCAGGCGCTCCAGCGGACGCGGAGTTCAGCGGCCGGGACCGTGCGGCCGACATCGCCGGGCGGGTCGGGCCGGGCGGGCTCGCAGGGGCCGTTGCCGATCGCGCCGGAGAGGCCTTGGGCGGTGCGGACCGCGCCGGACCCGGCGCCGTCGGCACCAATGCCGGACCGGCGGGCGACACGGCCGCGGCCGATGGAACAGCCGGCGAAGGGTCTGCAGGCCCGGCCGGTTTCGGCGGCCGCGCGGGCTTTGGCGGACGCGCCGGCCTCGGTGGAGGCTTGGGCGGGGGGGTCGGCGGCCGCGGCGGTGCGGACGATGCCGCGGGCGGCTCCGCTGATGCAGGTGGCGCTGATGGCTCGGACGGGACCGACAGTGCGGCAGACTCTGACGGGGCAAGCGACGCCGGTGGATCAAGCGACGCCGGCAGCGCCGAGGGCGATGGCGGGGCAAGCGGCCCTGGCGGGCGCGGCGGCCCCGGTGCGAACGGCGGCCCCGGTGCGAGCGGCGGCCCCGGTGCGAACGGCGGCCCAGGCGGGCGAGGCGGCTCAGGGGGCCCCGGCGGTCGGGGCGGGCGGCGATGACCAGCGGTCCGACCGCAGCCAAAAGCCGTCTCCGCATGACGCCAAACCGCATGACTTCAAACCGCGGCCGCGAGCGGTTATGATGCGCCCATGACCCTAGACCGCAGGCGCTTTGTCGCCGGGGCGCTCGCCTCCTCGGCGCTTGTCACGCCCATTCCGGCTCGCTCTTCTTCGCAGTCGGCCGGGCCTGCCTATTCCGGCCCAAACGTTATTCTGATCCGCTTTGGCGGCGGGGTCCGGCGGCGCGAGACCATCGAGCCTGCAACCAGCTTTGCGCCCGTCCTGCTGAACACGCTTGCCCCCCAAGGCGTCTTGCTGCCGACGCTACAGATCGCCCAGCTCGACGGCGTGGACACCAGCCATTCCGAGGGTACGGTCAACCTCCTGACGGGCCGCTACCACGCCTATCGCAACCTGGCCACCGGAACGGAGATCGACCGCCTCGAGCCGATCGAGCCGACGCTGTTCGAGTATTTCCGGAGCACCTATGCGGTGCCGCGGCACAGGGCGCTGTTGATCAATGGCGAGGACCGGCTGCAGGAAGAGTTCCTCTCCTATGGCGTCCATCCCAGCCACGGCGTGCGCTATCGCAGCGAGGTGCTGAGCCTCTATCGCTTCAAGTTGTGGGCGCTGCGCACCGCCTTGGCCGAGGGCGAGGGCATCGAGGCCGACCGCATCGAGCAGACCAAGGCGCTTGCCGAACTTGAGGCCAAGGGCATGCGCGGCACCGCGCCTCGCCAGGCCCCCGAGATCGAGGCTATGTGGCGACGTTGGCGCGAGGTCTATGGCACAAGCGGGCTCAAGAACCCCCGCGGAGATGCGGCGCTGACCGAGCTCGGCGTCTGGGCGATCCGACATCTGCGCCCGCAGCTGATGATGATCAACTACCAGGATACGGATTACGTGCACTGGGGCAATGCCTCGCACTACACCCGGGCTATTGCGCGGATCGACCGGGGGATCGAACGGCTGGTCGACACGGTCGCGGCCGATCCGGCCTATGCCGGGCGCACGATCTTCTGCATTGTCCCCGATTGCGGGCGCGACGCCAATCCGCTGATGAGCGTGCCGTTCCAGCACCATTTCAACTCACGCTCGGCGCATGAGATCTTTGCGCTGATCTTCGGGCCGGGGATCGCACGGGGGAAGGTCCTCGACCGGCCGGTTGACCAGATCGTGATCGCGCCGACCATCGCGGCGGCCATGGGCTTCCATGCGGTCCGGGCCGAAGGCGCGCCGCTGGATGTCTTCACATGACATTGGCGGAGGGGCTGCCGCTCGGAGGGTCGGACCGGGGGCTGTTCGGCGCGGTGCGGGGGCTCGGCGGCTGGCTGCGGCTGGGGCTCGCGGTGTTGCTGGCGCTCCATCCGTTGGGCGCTGTCTTGGTGCTCGGCTGGATGCTGCGGTTGATGCGGGACGAGGCGGCGATCTCCCGGGCACGACTGGCGAGCGGGGCTGGCCCGCGCCGCGCGCCCCTGCCCCGCTGGATCGCCGGGCCGACAGGCGCACGGCGCTGGCTGGCGCGCCGTCTGGGCGGACTGTGGGAGACGCTGCGCTGGGGGCTTGCCAGTCTGCTCACCTTGGCCGCCAGCACTCTTCCCTTCACTCTGCTCTGGCTGCTCTCGTGGTGGGGCGGATGGGAGAACTCGTTCAACAAGGGGTATGAGCAATCCTGGGTCGGGCCGACGGTGGCGCTGGTTGGCGTGGCGGTGGCCTTGCCGCTGATGATCCGTCTGCCGATGGCGTTGGCGCACCAGGCGTCCAAGGGGCGGATGAGCGCCTTTTTCGCCCGCGCCGCGGTGGCCCGGCGGATCCGGGCGGCGGGCTGGCGCTATGTCGGGCTTATCGCGCTGACGGTCTTGGCCGCTCTGCCGCTCTTTGTGCTGCAAGGCGCGCCGGTCTTTGTGGAGGCGTGGAGCCCTGGGTTCATCGAGCGCAATCCCGACGAGGTCAACGCCTTCATCTCTGCCTATCGGCTGGGGGCGACGGCCTATTTGGTGTTGGTGCTGCTGCGCCTGCGCCGGGCGGCGGCGCGGCTGCATGCGCGGGCCGAGCTGCGGCTCGAGAGCGGGCCTCTGCCGGGCCCCTTGGCGAGGCTCGGCGGCCTGCTGCGCACGCTCCTCTGCCTTGCCCTCGTCTTCGGCCTCGTGGCGCAGGTTTTTGTCGCGCAGTTCGTCAACCACCAGTGGGCCGTCTGGCTGCTGCCGCCGCTCCAGGGTTTGCCGTTTTTTGCGCCACTGACGCCGGTTCCCTGACCGCGCCTCAAATAGAAGAGGGGCCCGCGTCTCCGCAGGCCCCCGGATCATGGTTGGAAGATCGCGCTCAGCGCGGCTCGCTCTTCAAGGCCACATAGACGCACCAGCACATGGCCAGCACCACCAGCGTGAACGGGATGCCGGTCGAAACCGCAGCGCCTTGCAGCGCCGAGAGCCCGCCGCCGAGCAGCAGCGCGATGGCCACCAGCCCTTCGAGCGTGCACCAGAACACACGCTGAACCACCGGCGCATCCATCTTGCCACCGGCCGTGATCGTGTCGATCACCAGGCTGCCGCTGTCGGACGAGGTGACGAAGAAGATCACGATCAGCACCAGCGAGATCGGTGCGATGATGCTGTAGAGCGGCAGCTCCTTGAGGAAGCCGAAGAGCGCGCCCTCGGGCTTGTAGCTGTCGATCACGGTGGCTCTCACGCCCTCGGCCCCGCCAGCGTTCAGCATATCGATGGCCGCACCACCGAAGGTCGACATCCAGAGGGCGCAGACGCAAGTGGGGGCGATCAGGGCGCAGAGCACGAACTCCCGCACGGTCCGGCCCTTGGAGATGCGGGCGATGAACATGCCGACAAAGGGCGACCACGCAATCCACCAGGCCCAGTAGAACGTCGTCCAGCCGTGGAAGAAGCTGGTGTCCTCACGCCCGAACGGGTTCGAGAGCGCAGGCAGCAGCATCACATAGTCGACCATCACCTGGCCATAGCGGGTGAAGGCATCGACCACACCGGTCATCGCGATGACGAAGACAAAGAGCGCCACGGCCATGATCATGTTGATCTCGGAGAGCCGTTTCACGCCCTTGTCCATGCCCATCAAGACCGAGCCAAGCGCGATGACCGTGATGCCGATGATCAGCAGCACCGTGACGGTGTTGGTGGGCTCGATGCCCGCCACCTCATTGAGGCCAGCCGCGATCTGCTGGGCGCCCAGGCCGAGCGAGGTCGTCAGGCCAAACAGCGTCGCAAAGACCGCGAGCGTGTCGATCAGGTGGCCTGGCCAGCCCCAGACCCGCTCGCCCAGGAGCGGATAGAAGGCCGAGCGCAGCGTCATCGGGAGACCTTTGTTATAGGCAAAGATCGCCAGCGTGAGGCCCACGATCGCATAGACCGACCAGCCCTCGAGCCCCCAATGGTGGATGGTGCCCACGACGCCGATATACTCGTTGCCCGGGATGCTGGGATCGATGCCGAGCGGCCGCGCCCCGCCCCCTTCGGAGAAGTTGTAATAGGTCGGCTCGAGCACGCCGAAGAACAGCAGACCGATGCCGATGCCGGCAGCGAACATCATCGCGATCCAGCCGGCATAGGAATAGTCGGGCTTGGCGTCCTTGCCACCGATGCGGATGGATCCAACAGGCAGCACGATCAGCACAAGGCAGAACAGCGTGATGATGTTGACCGAGCCCACCAGGAACCAGTCAAAGGTGCTGGTCAGCCAGGGCCGCAGCCAGCCGAAGAACTCTGCCGAGGCCTGCTGGTTCGCCAGGGCCAGAAGCACGAAGCCAATGATCACGAGGCTCGAGATCACGAAGACCGGATTGTGAATATCCAGGCCCATCGGGCGGATGTTGTCCTGCCCCATCTTGTAGTCGGTCGAGAACTGTCCCTCTCCCGAACCGGCGCTGCTGGGTATGTCGGCGTCGGCCATATGAGCTTCCTCCTTGCTGCGGGTCCGATCCCGCTTTTCGACCGCTCGGGGAATGCTTTGCCCAGTGCGTAACCAACTGCGCGAACCCGATCCGGCGGTAATTTTAATTCGTCGCAAAATCAGGATGACGGAGAGATGACGGGGTTGCAACCTTTCCCTCATGCCCTACGGCAAAGTCTTAAAATAATATTCCTTCTCTTTGTTTCATAGTGAAACAACGCCTCTGGATTTCACCACCAAGGGGGCACAGGCACCGGTCTGGGTCGACCCGCGGCACCTCTAACGCCATGGAACCGCACAGCGAACTTCGCGGATGTGACGAGCGCGCGAGACATGCCCGTCGCAATCCCAGGGTGAATGCACCCTAAGAGCCAGGTAGCCTCAGAGGAAACCGTCCGACCGACGGGTCAGCCCCCCGCAGGCACTGCGCCTGACCTGGAGCCGGCCGTATCTGCTGTTGCTGCCCGCCGTGGTGTTCCTCATTGCCTTCACCTATTGGCCGATGCTGCAGGTGCTGATCGCCTCGCTCTATGCGCGGCGGACGATCGGGGCCGAGGGCGCCTATGTGGGCGCCAAGAGCTATGCTCGGCTGGTTGATGACGCAGACTTGAGCGGCGCGCTGATCAACACGGGGGTGTTCACGGCGCGCACGGAGGTGCCCTCGATCGTGCTCGGCTATCTGTTCGCGGTGGCGCTCCGGCAGTCCAGGGCCTTGGCGGGGTTTTGCCGAGCGATCCTGTTTTTGCCGACGCTTATGCTGCTGGTGGCGGCCTCGGCGCTGTTCATCTCCCTGCCAACGCTGGAGCTGCTCGATTATTGCCTCGCCAAGCTGGGCGCCCGCTCGGTCAACTGGCTCGGCAATCCGGACCTCGCGCTGGCCTCGCTGATCCTGCTCACGGTGTGGAAGAACGCGGGGTACTTCGTGCTTTTCTTCCTGGAGGGACTGCAATCGCTGCCGGAGAAGGTCGTGGAGCCCACCTTGATCGAGGGCGCAAGCTGGTGGCAGCGCAAGTGGTTCGTCGTGATGCCCATGCTGGGCCCGACCTTCGCCTTTGTGCCGGTGATCGGACTAATCAACGCCGTCTCCAGATCGCCCAAGTGATCGCAATGACCCAAGGCGGGCCGGACAACGCCACGAACCCGCTGCTCTATGACATCTTCCAGCAGGCACATGAGTCCTATGACATCGGCAAGGCAACCGCCGCGATGGTCGTTACCCTGGCCCTCCTTCTTGCGCTCTCGCTGCTGAACCTGCGCATAGTGGAGCGCCGGGCACACTACGCGAGCTGAATGATGCGCTGGTTCTGGCCAACCCTCGCGCTCGCAGGCTATAGCGGCGTCGTCTTCCTGTGGTCGGCACCGATCCTGTGGATGCTGATGGCCATTCTGGAACCCAAGAGCTTTGGCAGCCTCGACATGGCCTCGCTGCTGCCCGACACGATGCCGACGACAGACCAATTCCACGATGCCATCGAAGACGGCGAATGGGTGGTTTTGTTCCTGAGCACCTTGGCCCTGGTCAGCGGCAGGCTGATGGTGCAGTTGGTCACAATCAGCCTGGCCGGCTATTCCTTTGCGCGGCTAGAGTTCCCCGGCAAGACGGTGCTGTTCTATGTCTTCCTGCTCCAGCTGATGCTGGCGCCGCTGGTGCTGATCGTACCGACTCTGACGACGCCGGTGCAGTTCGGGCTCTACGACACGCTGATCGGGGTGGTCGCGCCCTATCGGAGCTCGGCCTTCGGGACTTTGCTGATGCGCCAGACCTTCCACTCGATCCTGCCAGATTTCGAGGAGGCCGCGCTGATGCACGGCGCCTTCTAGGGACAGATCCTATGGTACCTTCTGCTGCCTTTGGCGCGGCCGGGCCTCATCGACCTTTCTAACGTCTCGGTGGTGTTCCACTGGAACGAGTGTCTCGAGCCCCTCATGGTGTTGCCCGATCCTGGTAAAATGGTGCTAACGGTGGGCGTGGTGCGCTTCGCGCTGGGCGCGGAGGGAGCGTCGGGCTGGGGGCTGATCACCGCCGGCACGCTTCTGGTGGTGGTGCCGCTGGCGACCGAATTCGTCGCGTTCCAGCGGCAGTTCGTCAACAGCTTCATGTCGACCGGGATCGAAGGGGGAGATCCATCACAACCTTCATGAAGACCCTCGTCAGTGCGGCGGCCATCGCCGCCTTTGCCGGGGCCGCCATGGCTGCCGAGCGCATCGAGTTCATGTTCCCGGCACCGCTGCCGGGCAAGCTCGCCCGCGAAACGCAGAAGATGATGAAAGAGTAGAACGCCTCCCAAGACAAGGTCGCGATGGTTGGCGTCTTCACCGGCACGTACGATGACACAAAGATCACGTCCCAAGCTGCGGTCGAAGCGGGCAAGCCCCCCGGCGGTCGTGCTGATGTCAGCGAACTCTGCCGCCGAGTTCGCCATGAACAACCTGATCGTGTCGATCGCCGATGTCGCGCCTGAGGGCACCGATCGCGATGGGTTCCCGGACGAGTTCGGGCCTGCGGTGCGCCCGAACGCGCTGTTGAACAGCCAGCTCTACGCGGTGCCGTTCCAGAACTCGACGCTGATCATTCTCTATAACAAAGAGCATTTCGCCGAGGCGCCGGTGATCTGGGCCGACTGGATCGAGGCGGCCAAGACGCTCTCGAAGCCCGAGGAAGACCGCTGGTGCATGATGATGCCCTCGAACTACGATCACAACGGCTGGCTGGAGCAGCCACTCTCGATGGTCTCGGCCGGCTCGTTCTACAACACCGCCTATCCGGGCGAGATCTTCTATGACCACGCCTCGACCAAGGCGGCGCTGAAATTCTGGCGCGACATGGCCCCCGCGCACAAGGCGATGCCGACGGGTGTCAACAACTCTAAGGCCGTGTCGACTGCATTCTTCGCCGGCAAGTCCTCGATGATCGTGCTGTCGACCCGCGCCCTGTCCTTCGCCCGCGACAATGCCGAGTTCGACTATGACATCGCCTTCATGCCGTCGAATGTGCACACCTCGGTGCCGATCGGCGGCGCCTCGCTGGTCAGCTTCAGGGCACCGCGCCCGAGCAGAAGGCCGCTGCCTGGGACTTCGTCTCGTGGCTGACCTCGGCCGAGACGCTGGGTCACTGGTCGTGCTTCACGGGCTATTGCTCGCCGCGCATGACCGCCTATGAGCTTCCGGAGATGACAGAGTTCGTCGCCAACAACCCCGACGCCCTGTGCGCGGTAGAGCGGCTGGAACACGCCGGCCCCTGGATCGCCACCTACAAAACCGTTGCCGTGCGCATGGCGGTTGGGGATGAGATGCAAGTCCTGCTGTCGGACCCGGAGCTGACCATTGACGAAGCTGCGGCCCACGCCCAGGACAATGCCGACACGATCCTTCAGCCCTATGTCGGCGAGACCGCGCCGAAATTCTGATCCCTCGCGATCCCTGCGGTCCGGAGCCAGGCTCCGGGCCGTTCCTCCCGGGCGGCACCGCCCCTCTGACCCGAGCGCCGCCATGCTGCTGGCCCAGATCACCGATCTCCACATGCGCCGAGACGAC
>JBCCZI010000069.1:0-22838 GCA_039187815.1 Pseudomonadota bacterium
CCTCGACGAGCCGGTTTGCCGGCAGTGTTCCGTCCTTGATCAACCTTCTGATCACATGATTGATCACCCCGAGTTCCTTGGCCGCCTCGGTCATGGTGCGATAGACCCCGGCGTGAGACACATGTTCTTCAGCACGCCGATCGCATTGCAGTAGCGGATCGGCCGCCACTCGAACGAGGTCAGCCGGATGCCATCCGAGGGCCGCGGGAAGTGGACGCCCTCATCCGCCATCGAAAGCCGCACCTGCCGGGCGCTGCCCAGATCCCGGAACCGGGAGAAGACCTGCCGGATCACTTGCCTCGGATCCGCCGGTCAGGGTCGAACAACACCCCGGCGCCACGGTCCCAGATGTAGCCGAGTGGAGGCGTGTAACGCAGCTCGCCACGTGCCGCCTTCGCCCTGGCCGCCTCCAGCATGCGGGTTCGCAACACGCCGAGCTCGAACTCGCTGATGCTGCCCTTCATGCCCAAAAGCAGCCGGTCATTGGGGTGCCGGGGGTCGTGAGAGCCCGTCATGATCGGTGACGCGCGCCTCGACCAACCCGCACAGCTCCAACACGTGATGCCAATCGCGCCCGTTTCGGGCCAGGCGCTCGAACCCGGGGCGCTCCATGCAGCCGCTGGCCGAGATGCCGAGATCGTCGTCGATGACATCGACGGAAGCGAAGCCGTAGCCGCGCGCCGTCTCGACCAGATCGTCCTGCCGCCGCTGGCTCTCGAGGTTGACCATGACCTGGGTCTGGGTCGACTGGCGCACATAGACGATGGCGCGGCGCTGCAGAAGGGTCGGCGGCAACAGGGTGCCATGTTCAACGTTCATCTTCCGCCTCCTCCGGATCGGCCCCAACGGCCGCCAGCAGAAACTGGGCCAACACCGTCAGCGTGACCGTCCGGTCCTCCTCGGACAGTCGCGCAATCGGGCTCGGGTGAAAGGGCAACGGCCGTTGCGCCGCATCTATGCGTTGTCGAAGGGTCATGCTCGGCCTCCTTGGATGATTCTTCATCGACAAAGCCTCGCCGGAACCCCAGCGAACCGAGAAACGCGTGCAGATCGGCAAGAGCGGCCGCCGAAACCACCGGGGAGCCCAATGTCATCGCCGAACACGCGGCAGCATCGAGCACCCAGGCCGGCGACATGATCGCAACCCCGGGGTCACGCTCCAGAGCCACATACTGGCCGTCACCCCGCTGAAGGGAGCGGAAAACCCTCACCTCCGAGCCGAAATAGGCGTGCCAGCGATAGTGAACACGGAATACCTGCCCGACATGGGCAGAATGAACGGGAACTGGTCCTCGGCCGAAAGAACGGGCTGTTCACTGGCTCCGACCAGGGCGGCGAGCGCGCCGCCGGCATCCTCTCGCTCATCGAGACCGCGAAATTGAACGGCCTCGATCCCGAGTCCTACATCCGCGACGTCCTCACCCGCATCGCAGACCACCCGATAAACCGCATCGAAGCTCTGCTCCCCTGGAACATCGCTGAGACAGCCTGAGCACCCTCACCACACGCTTACGGAGGGAGTTCATGACTGTCGGCATTTGCCGCGCGATTGCCTGTCGGCCAGCAGATCCGCGACCGGCTCTCGTGGATGCGGTTTCTCGGCTTCGACCTTGGCGCGCCGACACCGGACGAGAACACCATACGGCATTTCAGGAACCGGCTGACCGAGACGGGCACACTGAAGCGGGTGATGATGTCTGTACCGCCCGCGGTTCATGGGACGCTCATTTGCGGCTACGTGGCCATGGGTTGGGTGTCTTGCTGGTCGCGCCTGCAGCGGGCTGGGGAGCGGTGGCGGTGGCGCTCGATCGGCCACGGCTGGTTGGAGATCTCCCGGAACGGGAGCAGCGCCGGGCGGCGCGCCTCTACGGTCTCGACGGTCCGGACCCGGAGCCGGGTCTCCTTGAGCGTGCGGATGACCCTTTCGGCGCCTCCGTTGCCTTCGGGCGCGCGGAGGAAGGCGGGGGAGGATGGGATGCCGAGCCCGCTGATCTCGCTCCGGAAATCATGCGACCTACACGGCGAGCCGCGATCGTGGCAAACCCCAGTGTTAGAGACAAGCGATCAGAGTAAACCTCCAGGCAGTCGGCCTAACGTCCCTAAGGCCAGGAGAGTGGCGAACGCCAGGGAAGGGCCGAGCGGAACTGCCATTTTGGTGGATGGGCGGCCTTTGGCAATCAGTATGGCCGCCATTATGGCTAAAAGCACTGCCACCAAAGCGATCGAGGGAAGCAACTGCCAGCCTGCCCAAGCGCCAGCAAGCCCTAAGAGCTTGGCGTCTCCCAAACCCAGTCCATGGCGCCTCGTGACAAGCGTGTACAAGACGGAGAGCAACCAGAGGCTCCCCCATCCCGCCACCAGACCAATGGCGGATGCCTCAACAGGAACGCTGTAGCCCAGGGTCGCGAGGACAAGTCCCAGAGCAGCCAGCGGCAAAATCAGCGCATCGGGGATCAGCCGTCCGCGCAGATCGCAGATTGAAGCGAGGGTTAACCCCAAGGCAAGCGCCAAGACTGCGGCGGCTGCGAAGCCGGTCACATTCCATAGCGCGACGCTCGAAGCTGATGCAGCTGCGACGCCAACGCATGCTTGATGCCTCGGTGTAAGCGGCTGGGGAGCCGGCAGGCTCAGCGGCTCTAGCGCAGACAATATTTTTGGGCCAGCCCCAGCCAAGGCCGCCCAATCCCGAGCGCTGCTGGCCCAATCGGTGTCCATGCCTGCTAGCATCCACCCGGCGACTCTGTGCAGAATGGGAACGCTAGCCGCGACGACAGCACCACCTGCCAAGAGCCATATATCGCTAGACTCGATCATCGCACCGAGTTGACCGCGTTCAAGATTGTCGAGAACATCGAGAAGTAGATGATGAGCACGAGCACGCCAAGCGTGATCGTCACGGCCGGCACGAGCATGGCAATGAGCTGATCGACCCTCGCACGAAGGCTCTCTTCATAGAAGCGGCCAGTCTTCTCCATAACTTCGTCCAATATGCCGGTCTCCTCGCCGACCGAGATCATGTGGTTCGCGAGCTTTGGCATCAACGGTGAGTGCAACGCCTCGGCCATCCGGCTGCCGCCGAGGATGCGATCGGCCGCCCCTTGGTAGAGCTGCTTATAGGCATGGTTTTCAGTCGCCCGGGCCAGTATCCGCAGCACCTCAACCTGGCGCAAACCCGATTGCAGGAGCACCGCGCCGATCGTGCCAAAGCGCGAGGCCTCGCCCAACAGGAGCGTCCGGCCGAAGAGCGGTAGGGCTATGAGAGCCCGATCGACCGCCAGCCGCCCGCGTGGCTGGGTCGAGATCAAGAGGACAAGGAATACGAAGCCACCGATCCCGCCCAAGATCCAAAGCCCATAGGCGCCCATCCAGTCGGTGAAGTCGATCAGCATCTGCATGGACCAGTGGATGTCGGAGCGGTTGGATTCGAGAAAGGCCGTCAGCCGCGGCACGAAGAACCCGAGAAGACCATAGATGACGAAGCAGGCGACGATCAGCACGATCAGCGGGTAGGTCAGCGCGGCGATCAAGCGTTTGCGGAGCGACACGGCTTGCTCCATCGCCTCGGCGGTGCGCTCGAGCGCGCGGTCGAGTGTGCCCGATTGCTCGCCTGCATAGATCAGCGCGGACACAATGGGCGGGAACAATCGGCCCTCTTGGCCGATGGCCTCCGAGAAGGGCGCACCGCCCTCGATGCGCCGCGTCATGCGCCGGATCGCATTGGACAGAGCATCGCGCTCGACCAACTCGGCCGAGATCTCGAGGGCCTGGACAATGCGGTGTCCGGAGCGAACCATCAGCGCAATCTGGCGCAGAAAGAAGAGCTTGTGGGCAGGGCGCACCCACAGCCGGCGCATGGGGTTTGTAAGCCAGGTTCCGCCCGACAGGGGCAGAGCGCCGATCTCGAGCGAGAGCGGCAAGAGCGCCATGGCACGCAGTTGCGCGCGCGCCTCGGCCAGGTCGGTGGCATCGAGGCCGCCCTTCACCTCGCGGCCGTCCTGGGCCAGAGCGACATACCGGAAGGCAGGCATCAAACGGCCTCCGTCTGGCCACGTCCGAGGCCAAGACGCACCGCTTCTTCAATGCTGGTCGTGCGGTCCAGAACCTTGGCTCTTAGATCCACCTCGAGCGGCTGGCGGCTCGGCACGGCCGCGAGCAGAGCGGCCTCGGAGGCGCCGTCGGCGATCAGGGCCCGCAAGGCGTCGTCGCACCAGATCGCCTCAAAGACCCCGACGCGGCCGCGATAGCCCGAGCCGAGGCAGTGCGGACAGCCAACCGGCACGCCGAGTCGGATCTCGGCCTCGGGCGCGCAGCCGAGCATGCGCTTTTCGGCCACCGTCGCCGCCCGCGTGGCGGCGCAATGGGGGCAGAGCCGTCGCACCAGACGCTGAGCCATCATGCCCTCGAGCGCCGAGCCGATTTGCGCGCGGTTGAGCCCCAGATCAGTCAAGCGGGTGATCGCGCCGATTGCCGTATTGGTATGCAAAGTCGAGAGCACAAGATGCCCGGTCTGCGCGGCGCGGAGCGCGATCGATGCGGTCTCGTGGTCGCGGATCTCACCCACCAACAGCACATCCGGATCTTGGCGCAGGAAGGCCCGCAGCGCTTGGGCAAAGCTAACCTTTACGCTGACTTGCACCTGGGCGGTGCGGTCTATGACCTCTTCGATCGGATCCTCGACGGTCATCACGTTCAGCGAAGCGCGGTCGATCTCACGGAGCGCCGAGTAGAGCGTGGTCGACTTGCCCGAGCCGGTTGGCCCTGTGACCAGGATCACGCCGTGGGGTTTCTGGATGGCCTCGCTGAATCCCCGGTAGATTGTGGGCGGGAAGCCGAGCGCTCCCAGGCTCAGAGTATGCCCGATCTGACCGAGCAGGCGCAAGGTCACCCGCTCCCCCCATCGTACGGGCAAGGTCGAGATCCGGAGCTCGAGGCGGTCCATGTCCAAGTCGTCAATTCCATAGAGCAGCGAGCCGTCTTGGGGCGCGCGGCTCTCGGCGATGTCCAGCTGTGCAAGCGCCTTGATCCGGTTTACCAGACCATCCCGCTCGCCGGGGCTGAGATCGCGGCGCCAGTCCTGCAGGCGGCCATCGATGCGCAGGCGCACGCGCATATGGGTCTCGTTGGGCTCGAGGTGAATGTCGGAGGCCTTCCCCAGCACGGCGTCGAGGACGATCTCATGCATCAGCACTTGCGGGTCCACATCGGCTGCGCTGCTGGCGAGAGCGGCTTCTCCGGCGGCACGCGCCACGGCTCCGGCAAGGGCCTGGGGATGCGCGAGGGCCGCTGAGGCGGATTCGCCCAAAGCCTGGCCGACCCGCTCGGTCAATGCCTGGTTGTCCGGGTTTGAGACCGCGACCAGCAGGGCGCCTCTCGGGTCGCGAATGGGCAGGCATTGCTGCCGAATGACGAAACCCTGCGGCAGCCGGTCCAAGTCAGCCGGCTCGGGCACCAGTTGCGAGGGTTGCAGAAACGCCATCCGCCGTCTCTGTGCCAGCGCCTGATAGAGCGCGCCCGAGGGCACGCGGCCCAGCTTCACCACCGCCTCGGATAGAGCGAGCCGGCGTTTGCGCGCCTCGCGCCGTATGTCGTCCAGCTGCGGTGCCGACAACAGCCCGGTTTCTACCGCGGCTTCCATCAGATCGGCCTCAGTGGCAGCCATGGGTGGATCTCTGCCTCATCATCGGGCGAGCCTGGCCAGCGCCTCGGGATCGCGAGCATAGCTCTCGGCCGTCTCGCGCGCGATCCATCCCTCGTGCAACAACGTCGCCAGCGATTGTTCAAGCGTTTGCATGCCGAGCCCGCGCCCGCCTTCGATCGCCGAGTAGATCTGCTCGATCTTGTTCGCTCGGATCATATGGCCGATCGCCGCTGTGCAGAGCATGAGCTCGATGGCCGGGATGCGGCCGCGCCCGTCGCTGGTCGGCAGCAGGTGCTGTGCGATCACCGCGCGCAGGGACTGCGAGAGCCGGAGTCGCATCGCCTCCTGCTCGGAGCCAGGGAAGGCCCCGATCAGCCGTCGCACGGCGCCTGCTGCATCGCCCGTATGCAGCGTCGAGAACACCAAGTGCCCGGTCTCGGCCGCCGTCAACGCAGCGCGCATGGTCTCGAGATCGCGCATCTCGCCCACCAGGATGACATCTGGATCCTCACGCAAGGCCGAGCGGATGGCGGACGCGAAATCGGGCGCATGGGTCAGCAACTCGCGCTGGCGGACGATGCCCATCTGATCGTCATGCAGTGTCTCGACCGGGTCCTCGATGGTCAGGATGTGGTCCGGCCGCGTGCGGTTGATCCGATTGATCATCGCCGAGAGAGTGGTTGATTTGCCCGACCCGGTTGCGCCGCACACCAGGACGAGACCAGTGCGTGTGCCAGTCAGCGCCTCGATTGCCGGCGGCAGGCCGAGTTGCGAGAAGTCCAGCGCCCCTTCCCCCAACGAGCGGATCGCCAGGGCATCGCCCCGCTCGTGGCGGAAGAGGTTGATCCGAAAGCGCATGCCATGGCGCGTGATCCCAAAATCCGCCGCCATCAGCCGGACATAGGCGCCGCGGTCAAAGGTATCGCCCATGGCATCCATCGCCGCCGCGATCCAGGCAGCATCGGTCGGGCCCATGGCCTCGTCCCGGTGCAGCCGGCCGCGCACGCGGAACGCGGGAAGCGCGTTGGTGGCCAGGTGCAAATCGGATGCGCTGCGGCGCAACATCTCGCGCAACATGCCGTCGAGACCGCCATCGAGGGCCGACATCTCCTGGGGGCGGGCCAATGTCACAGGGTCAACTCCAGGTGTGCCGTCAGCAGCGGGTAGGGGTTGTTGCGGGTGGCACTGTCCGTCAGCTCCGGCGCCTCGATTTTCATGCGCACCACCGAGACCGATCCGCTCAACTCCCCAAGGCCTAGCAGAAACGTCATGAGCGCGGTGAAATCGCCTTCGGCCTCGAT
The DNA here is from genome assembly GCA_039187815.1 of Pseudomonadota bacterium. GTDB lineage: Bacteria > Pseudomonadota > Alphaproteobacteria > Rhodobacterales > Rhodobacteraceae > Thermohalobaculum. The sequence continues at coordinate 6,940 of JBCCZI010000069.1, forward strand.
CCGCAGGACCGGGCGGCCATAGCGGTTCTGAGTCGAGCGCTCGAGCGCAACGAGGGTGTCCACTGGCGCCTTGCCCGACAGATCCCCCATCTTCTTGATCGAGAACCCGGCCCAATCGGCCAGGTGCGAGATCTCGAGCCGGAGCTGTTTCACGCCATCAACCGAGTTGAGCGGCGCGAACAGCGCCTCTCGTTGCCGCCGCTCGGCATCCAGATAGGCAAACCGCTGGTTGGCTTTCTCGAGCACCAGTTGCGACATGCCAACCGGCTGCGCATCATCGACAGGCAACTGGGCCCGCGCCTCGATACGATTCATACGCCGCGAGATCATGTTCTCGGTGTGCTGGATGTCCGCCCGGGTGATCGGCATGATTCCAAGCATATAGACCGCCATGATCACGGCCGCGGCCAGGATCGTGTAAAGGTTTTTGTCGCGTTCGGTCATCGGGTTACCGCAGGCTGTCCCGTTTCAGGGCAAATTCGATCAGCGATGCTGGGCCGCTGTCGAGAGCCCCAGACTCGAGCGGCGCCACCCTCAGACGGATGGCATAGCCATTACGGCCCTGGGGCCCGCGCTGAAGGCGGATCGACTCGTCGGCGACACCCAGCCCGATGCGCGAGAGATTTGCGTTGAACTCGGAGATGAAGCGCTCGGCGCCCGTCTCATCGACCGCCCAGGCGGCCACAACGAAGACCTCGGGCAGCGCCTCGACCTCCTCGATGCCCAGCAGCACGAGCCCCGAATGGGCCGCGGCCCGGATCGAGTCGAGGAACAGCACCGCCAGACCGGCGCGCCGCTCTTGGAGATAGCGCATCTGGGCTAGGACTCCCTGCAGTTCGGCCACTTCGGTCTCGCGCGCTGTAGCCTCGGCGGCCAAGGTCTTCGCCGCGGCGATGTTGGTCCGCATCCGATTGGCCAGGGCGCGTTTGCGCTCGAATTCGGTGTCGAGGTCGGCAAGTCGCGCCTTGGCCTGGTCGAGACGGTAGTGGTTCCATCCTTCATAGCCGCCGATCCCGAGCAGTAAGGCGGCGACCAGAGCGACCCGATGCGCTATCGGATTGCGATAGACGGGCGGTCCCGGCTCGGCTGGTCCGACAAAGGGCGGACCGATTTCGCCAACCTGACCGAACGCCAGCAATCCAAGACCCTCAAGGGCCTCACGGGGCCAGGTTGGGCGTTTGATGGCGCCCGGCATCCAGAACGAGATCGCCGCAGAGGCCGGTTCCTCAAACCCCAAGGCCAGGGTGCGCATGGAAGGCTGGCCCTCCAAAAGCCGTGCCAGCGCATCCGTCTCGTTCATTCGGGAGAGATCGATCAGCCGAATTCCGCCCACATCCTCGGCCGAGACGTCAATAGCGAAGATGGCGCTGGCGTGCCGCTCGAGCAGCAGGAACCGCTCGCCGGGCTCTGAATCGGCCAAAAGCGCGCCGGCGCTCGCCATGCCGAGCCCCCATCCGGGCAGCAACGCCTCCAGGCGCAAGCCCGCGCGTTTGCACAGCACTCGCCATTGTGCCCGCGTCGCCTCTGGAATGGCTGAGATCAGCCAAGGAAACGGCGCCCCCTCGGGATGGATTTCCGGATCGACGGGCAGCGGCTCCCAGGCGCAAGCGGTCTCTTGCGGCGGCGTTCCGAGGCGCTCCACCAGCTCCATCGCCGCCTCGCGGGTCGGACGGTCGATCAGGCCCATCTCGATCGCAACGTCCAGCAACCGCGGCTGCGGGGCCCCTGGGGCCTGAGGACGATCGGCGATCTCGGCTTCGATTGCGCGGATCTCGTTGGGGCCGATGCGCCCGAGGGCGGCCAAAACCTCGGAGGGACCCTGACGCGGCAGGTCCGAGAAGACGGGTTCGGCCTCCCACCTGGCAAGCTCTCGCATCTCGGTATAGGAGCGCGGGCGATCGGGAGAGATTGGAAAATCGACACGGGCCAGGACTGAGCGATCGAGCGCCACATAGACCCGGCGCGGCACGCTGCCGTTCTCACGCAAGGTGCTCAGCACGGCCTGGAGCGCAGAACCTGGGTCCGGCATGGGGGCGCGGGCGACGGCAGCAAGCTCGATCCCATCGCCCCGGCGCACCGCCACCGCGCCCCACAGCTTGACGCCGTCGTCATAGAGCACGAGAAGACGGCTTGGCGATACAAAGGGCAGCACGGACATGGGTGGCTTGAAGGTCTCCGGTCAGAAGTTTGGGACTGGGACGGTCACGGTGGCCGTGCTCATGCGGGCAGAGACCAGGATCGGGACCGAGGCCTGCAGCACGCCGGCTGCCTCGAGTGTGTCAATGGCCGTCGCGCCGCTCACAAGCGAGCAATCATTTGCATCCCCAGCAGCCGTGGCGTCATAAAGCACTATCAGGCGCCGCCCGATGCTGAGGGCCTCACCTGTCCCGATGGTCGCCCGGACGGTCAGGGTCTGCGGCGTTACAGTGCCGTCGGGGATCTCGGCCGCGCGACCGCCGGGGTCAGGCACCGGCGGCGGTGTGGCCTCGAGGATCGTCACGGCCGGATCTGCCGTTGGATCGTCCGGATCAGGCTCGAGCAGGGCGAGACAGACACGGACTGCGGGCCCGGTGTTCACGAAGGTCTCGGTCTCAATCATCGTGCCGCCGAGATCGACGCGGAAATCAGTCTCTACGATAGGGGCCATGTAGACGTCGGCGCCATAGCCTTCGGGGTCGTATCCCTCTTCGGACGGCTCATCGACCGTCTCTTCCGCCGCGCGGTCCCGGCCGAGCGAGCGGATCTCGAGTTCGTTCGGCGTGCCCGTGGCGGGCGTGAAGGCCAGATCCCAGCCGTAGTCGGGCGCTGCGCCCGCATTGCCGAAAGCGTCAACAAAGCCGTCAGGTGTCGCCGTGACATAGGGCCCTCGCCAACCATAGGCGAGCAAATCAAGCACACGGCCATCGAAATCAGAGCGATCCGGATCGACGAGGTCGCCAAGTTGGCCATAGACCGGCACATCCAGGGTCTCGGCCGCGCCGTCCCCATCCCAATCGCAAGAGGGCGCGCGCTCAAGCAATGCCGCCACGCAAGGCGGCAGACGCCCCACATCGGCCACATAGCCTGACACCGCTGGCGCACCGTTCTGTGCCAAGTCTGTGCGCCCCACAATCGCGCGGCGCAGCGTCTCGAGGCGCGACACCGTTGCTTCGCGCCGGAGTGCCGCCGTGTCCGTATCGACCGTATCGAGCGCGACATAGGCCGCGGTCGAGAGCACGGCGACGACCACAAGCAGCTCGATCAACGAGAAGCCCGCTTGGTTTCGGCGATGAAAGCGGCGTCTCATCGGCTCACCACACCGAGCGGTCGCTCGGAACCCAGCCGTCTACCACGATCGCCGGCCCTTTGGCATAGGTGTAGACGTGGAAGCCGGCGAGCTCGATCGGTGTCTCGAGCGGGCGCTCGCTCAGCATCGGGACGGCAGCGTCGTGAACATAAACCGGCAGGATCGCGCCGCCGTCGCTCTCGACGAACATGCGATGGTTCACGGCCGGCAACGGCTGGATCTGCATCACCGAGAGCGCTTCATAGAGATAGCGGGTCTGTATCTTCTCAGGCGAGCGCTTGATCTCGGCCCTAAAGCGGACCCCCGCGGGCGCCAGGATCTCGCGCGTGCCTTCGTGGCGCGGCCTTGTGGTCTCGACAAATCGGTCGAGGTTGACGAGGCGCCGCTCATCCGCAGCCGGCGCCCACAGCCCGGGCGCCAGAGCGCCGGTGCGGTCGATTGTGCGCAGCCGCTGATACTCGGGATCCTGCAAGCGCCAAGCCGTGTAAAACTGATAGCCGGCATACGAGAACGTCGCGACCAGAACCACCAGCAGGATGCTGCGCTTCAAGGGGTTCATCGAGGGGGCTTTTCTGGCTCTTCGCGCCATGGGGAGATCCTCAGTTGAGGCGGCCGAGCTCGACCACGTGGTCGTCGCCGCCGCCCAAGTCATAGGTGCCGTTGGGGCCAAGCCCGATCAGGCAGGCATCGGTGCACGCGACCGTCGCATCGGGCGCGGGGATGTACAGCATGGGCCGGCCAAGCGTCAGCGGATCGTCATTGCCGTCGCGCCACAGAAAGAACGTGCCGTCGCTGGGTTCGGCATAGGTGTCGCCGATCCCGCGGAACTCGAAGACTGCTCCTGTGCCGGGATCGCCTGTGCCGTCCGGGTTCATGGCGCCCACGGTGACGGTCGCGGCGTCGAGCTCGCTCAGATACGGCCCGTTCCAGCCCGTGCCACTTGCCTGGTTAAAGGGAAGGATCGCGCCCGAGCCGTTGGCGGGCTGCGTGAACAATTGCGAGAAGTTGGCGGGGTGCAGCGCCTGGGTGCCGGTATCGCTGCCGAAGATCCCTTGCTTTGGCCAGTACCCCGTGTCGGCGCGGAAACGGCGCAGCGCGCTGGCGACGGTGCGCATCTCAGCGCGAGCGAGGCGCGCTTCGGTATCGCGCTCCACATCCGTCAGCACCTGGATGCCGAGGCCCGCCACAGCCGCGATGATGCCGAGCGCCACAAGGAGCTCGATCAGCGTGATGCCCGCCTGGTCAAGTCGAAGCGGTGCCCGGCGAAGAGCGCGCGATTGCGGGGGACGACGCATCAGTTCCTCTGAAGACGTTGGCTCTGGCGGGCGCCAAAGCGGATGCGGGAGAGGGCGGCCCCCTCCCGCCAGCCCCCGACCATGGGGCCGAGGGCATCGAGCGTCAGCTCACGATCAGATCGTGTTGCGGGTGCCGTCCCACTCGCCCAGCTCTTCTTCCTTGGTGTCGCCAGCGCTGTCCACAACGCCCGCGATGTTGACCTGGTCGACGGCCAGGTAGGCATCCGGCACACCGTCCGGCACGGCGTCTGTGTCGGTGGCGGTGGCAACGTGGAACAGGATGAAGAAGCGCTGATATTCATCCTGCGCGACATGGCGGTAGACAGGGACCGAGGTCAGGCCGCCCAGTTCGCTCGCGTCGAAAAGATCCGACGACGGGCCAGCGCCAAGCACCATCAGCAACTTTGCGCCCTCGGCCGTGTTGGCGAGATCGAAGGTGCCGTCAACGTTGAACGCAGGCTCGTCCGCATTGGAACCGAGCACACGCTCGTTTGTGCCCGACCAGAAGACCGCTTCCTGGCCATCCGCAATGGCGGCCGAGAAGCCGCAACCATTGGCCGCCGGGCTGAGATAGATGTTGCCCGAGACAACAGCGTTAGAACGAGAGTTGATTAGGGCCTGCGCGTCGCTGCAGTCGAGACCGGCCGAGTCTTCCGGAGCAGCCGCACCGGTCAGCGTGGTGTCCACGATGCGGTAGTTCTGGATGCCGACATCGTTCAGAAGCGCCGTGACACCCGCAGGGATCGCCGCCACCGAAAGGTCACCGACGTCCACACCGTCGCTCACAGATGCGCCAAGCTGGGAATAGGGCGCCGTATCGGCGGCTAGAGCACTGCCAGCTGTCGCGGTCTCGAGCAGCGAGTCAAAGTTATCGGGATAAGCGTTCCCGCGCAGCACGCGGTAGGTCATGATCCCTTCGTTCAGCTCGTCCATCATCAGAACATGGGCGGCGGCCGAAGCGCGGGCTGTGGTGTCCTGCAGAGCGACCGTGGCGGTGCCGGCGATCGCGGCCATGATGCCGACGACGACAAGCAACTCAAGCAGGGTAAAGCCGCCTTGTTCGCGGCGTATATGACGGGTGGTCATAGCGTACATCCTTTGTTGACCTTTATGTCGAACCAACCGGATTTCCGCCGCGGAAACTCACAGCCGGGGTGATGGCGCATTGGCCATCTAGCGCGTGGCGCGCCAACGCATGCGATTGAACTGAACTAGAAGGGCCGCTCACCCTCTCCGTTGTTCGACGCACGCAGAGGGCGCGCAGTCGGTCCAGATCGATCGGAAGTTTGGCGGCGAGAAGGGCGTCTGTTGCCCTCTTGGCTGAAAAGACGTTAGCACCTAGCGCGCCGATTTGAAGAGGCAACCAACCAAAATCATCGGATTTTTATTGCAACTAGGTTGCGTCAAGTGCGCGCACATCCTTGCCATAGATCGCCTGGCGCAGAGCTGGCCCGATCTGCAGCAGCTCCTCGCGCTCAGCATCCGGCAGGGCCCACGCGGCGCGGGAGAAAAAGCTCCGCAACCCTTCAGCGGGATGGCGGCGAAGACCATGCCGGCGGAGACGTCGCTCGATCCGGCTTTGGAGACGCCGCTCCGGGGACAGCGCGCGATGGGCAAGCCAGCGCCGGGCCGCGGCAAAGACCAAGGCCAGGCCGCCGAGCGCTGCAAGGGCGACAACCGCGAGAACGACCAGGCCCTGCCAGTTTGGGCGGAGCGCGACGGCGCGCAACAGAGCCACTTGGCGCGCGGCATCAAAATCGAGCAACCAGGCTGTCAGCGACGGCGAATCAGAGGCCTCGGCGGGGCCGGTGCGCACCTGGGTGCCACGGTCAAGCTCGACACGGACCAGCGGCGCCTCATCCGAGGCCTCAGGTAAGGGGTCTTCGGGTCTGTCGTCTTCCTCGACACCGTCGAAAAGACCAAAGCCGTCGATCTCGGCCTCGTTCGCATCCGGCTGCGACAGAGTGCGCGCCGCATCCACACGAACCCAGCCATGGCTGTCGAGCCAGATCTCGCTCCAGACATAGGCATCCTTCTCCATCACGAAGACCCGGTTGGTCAGACCCAGATGGACGCCGCCTCGGTACCCGGCAACCAGGCGCGCAGGGATCCCCGCCGCACGCATTAGCACCACATAGGCCGATGCGAAATGACCCGCAAAGCCGCGTTTCTCATCGAATAGGAAGCGGTCGACCGGGTTCTTCCCGCCCCTGTCTCGGATGTCCTTGTCATAGCGGTAGCCGGTTTCGAAATGCGCGATGCCGGCCCGGGCGATGACGAGCGGGTCACCCGCTGCGGCCAGTTCCCCTGCCAGGGCGCGCGCCCGCGGTTCGGCCTCCGCCGGCAGCGCAAGAGCCAGGGCCCGGTCTTCCGGATCGAGCGTGGTGCCGGCCTTGTAGTCGACCCAGGACATCATGGGATAGTGCAGCACCTCGCGCACAGGGTTAAGGTTTTGGAGCTGCCAGTCGCGCGAGACGAAAGAGGAGGGCGGCACTGCGGCGGGAAACTCGAGCGCATAGAGCCAGTGCGAGCGGTGCGGGAACAGCGAAACATCGTAGAATGCGAGCCTGCCTTGCTCTCGCAGATGGCCCGGCAGCGCGCGCATGCGGATCCGGCCCTTCATCCGAGTGTTGCGGCTCTCCCAACCCTTTCGGCCCTGCCAGGTGCCATTCTCATAGGTCCAGAAGACCGGGCCCCTCCAGTAGAGATCGCCCAGCGGCGGGACCCCGTCGTAGAACTTACCCGACCCGCGATAGAACGTGGCCGAGAGGACTCGGGCATCGGTGTTGGCCCGCCCCGCGGTCTCGCCGAGGGTCAGGGCATTGTCCATGGGTTCGCGGTTCTTCTCGACCTCGGTCTCGATGACCAACGGCAGGCCGAGGGCAAAGGCGAGAACGCCGAGATCCCCAGTTATACGCGGCGTGAAGACGAAAAGGATTGCGGCCATGGGTACGGCCAGCCCGAGGGCTCTCAGTGCCCCCGGAAGGGCAACGCGCCCCTCGAGCCTAGCCAATGCCCAGACTAGCAGCACAACCGATCCCACCAGCATCCCGGCCTTGGCGCCAGTGGGCGTCCAAAGACAGCCAAGCGCAACAAGCCAAAGCCCGCCCAAGAGCACCCAGACCAGATCGGCCGCACGCCGGGCCTCGGCGAGCTTGAGCCAGCTGACGATCGCCATCAGGGCGGTGAGTGTGTCCCCGCTTTGCCAAGGCTCGACCGCCAAAAGCGCGCTGGCCAGGACCGCTCCGATGGCAGGGCCTAGCCAGCGAATCCGACCTGCGATCAACGTCACGGGGGCCGAGGCCATCGCAACGCCGATGGCCACAGCAGGCCAGTGCAAGGCGTTGAGCAAAGTGCCAAGGAGCAGGAGGGCGAAGGCAGGCAAAATGGCCGCCTTGGGAAGGGCGTACGCGGTTGTCCCTAAGCTCACCGAACGCGTCCTTCAGCGCCCCCGAAACCCGCGAGCGCATCGAGGCAGGCCTCGACATGGGCCGCGCCGGCACCTGGTTCGATCCGGCATCCGGGCAGCGCCACGCCCGCCGCACAGCCTTCCCTTGCGGCAACCAGCACCCCGGCCGCAAGACGGGAAAGAGATGTCTCTGCATCGGCGCCGGCCTTCCCTTGCCAATGGAATATCCGCGCTCCTTGCTGCTGGCCCGCCTCGTGCTCTCGCACGATGGCGACGCCTTGGCGAGCTGTCGCTTTCCATGCGATATCGCCGAGCCCATCGCCTCGCCGCCAGGGGCGCAGGCCCGACCACTCATCGCGGCTTGAGGCGCGCCCCGCCGCATGGCCGACATCCGTTCCTTTGGCCGGGGCCGACCAATCGGGCCGTGGCCAGACAGTGGCCCTGATAGCGCCGGCCCCATCCGTTGGCACGACCTCGCGGCGCACCCGAAAGAGCCCGAGCGCATCGCGGATTTCGAGATCCGGCGGGTCGAGCTCGAGAGACCCGCGCCCCAGCGCCAGCAGCACGATCCGCGCAATTCCGGCGCTGTTTGAGGGCAAACCGCAACGGCCTTCGGCGCGCAGGCAGATGCTGCTAAGGCGCGACGGCGGCCCAGCCAAGCGGACGGTTAGCACCAGTGGCTCACCCCTGAAGACTGATGCGACCGGGGCGAGGCTGGCCTCGACCCGCGAGAGGGCAGACCACACCGAAATCGCAGCGTTCACGCACAGCGAGAGGATCAGAAAGAACAGAGCGAAGAGGAGGTTCGATCCATAGTTGACCGCCAGCAGAAAGAAGGCGGGCGCGACCAGCAGCAGTGCCCAGCCGATGGGCGTTGGCGCTCGGCGAAGCGCCGGCGGTTCGGCCTCGGTCATCGGATGGCGGTCTCGCGGCAGAGGGCGTCTGCCGTCATGCCGCCCAAGCCTTCCAGCCGATGGGCCGCAACGGCGCCAAACACCGCTTGCACATCCTCGGGCTCGACGGCGCTTTGGTCATGCATCCAGGCCCAGGCCCGCGCAGCACCCAGAAGGCCAAGCCCCGCGCGCAAGGAGAGACCGACGGCAAAGCGCGCCGGATCTCGTGATGCTTCCAGCAGATCTTGCACGTAGGCGATCACCGGATCGGACACGGGTATCGCGGCGATGGCCTCGCGATCCATCGTCTCTGTCGCGAGGCTTGCCGCAAGCCCACCGGCGGCCATGCGCAGATCGCCTGCCGCCAAAACCTCGCGCTCAGCCGGGCGCGCCAAATGGTCGAAACGGATGCGCATCAAAAAGCGGTCGAGCTGGCTCTCAGGCAGCGGAAAGGCGCCGATCTGGCCGACAGGGTTCTGGGTGGCCACGACAAAGAAGGGTGCAGGCAGCGGATGGGTGGTGCCATCGACGGTGACGCGCCGCTCCTCCATGGCTTCGAGCAGGGCCGACTGGGCGCGCGGCGGTGCTCGGTTGATCTCGTCGGCCAAGATCATCGGCGCGAAGATGGGGCCTGGGTGGAAATGGAAGGCGCCCGTCTCGCTATCCGGGATAGAGACGCCAAGGACATCGCTTGGCATCAAATCGGCGGTGAACTGGACACGTTGGAGGCTTAGGCCCAGGGCTGCGCCAAGGGCTGTGGCCAAGGTTGTCTTACCCATTCCCGGCAAGCCGTCGAGGAGCAGATGCCCCCCCGCGAGATGGCAGGCGAGCGCAAGTCGGATCTCCCGCGAGCGGCCGAGGACACATCGTCCGACATCCTCGGCGATGGCTGCAACCTCGGGGCGAAGGGGCTCGAGCAGCGATGGGGCGATGCGCCCTTGGCCCGATGTGGTCGGGACCGCCTCGGCCTTTGCTTTTGCACTGATGGCCGGCTCCGGGCGAACCTCTCCGCTTCCCATTCGTCGCGAGAGCCCAAACTGCCCCACGCGTTGGGTGAGGCGCTCAAGAAAGCCGAGCGCCGATGCACCAGGAGCGCGGGTTTCGATCTCGGTCATCCTGGCGTCCTGATTGCGGTGCGGCTCAACCCCTAAGCTGCCGATCAGAGCGATTTCAGGAAGGTCACGATGGCATCCCGGTCAGATTTGGGTGCCAGGCGGAAGGCCTCCTTTGCTCGCTCGGCCTCACCACCATGCCAGAGGATCGCCTCCTCAAAGGTCCTGGCCCGTCCGTCGTGGAGGAGGCGCGTATGGCCGTTCACCGTTTCGAGCAATCCGATCCCCCATAGCGGTGCCGTCCGCCATTCCTGGCCGTCGGCGGTGAAGCTGGGGCGGTTGTCGGCCAGTCCAGGGCCCATGTCATGCAGTAAGAAATCGGTGTAGGGTCGGATGGTTTTGTGGCGCAGCCGTCTCCATTTGTGATCGCCTCCGGTCACCATCTCGGTCACATGGCAGGATGCGCAGCCAATGCTGGCAAAGAGTTCTTCGCCCCGCATCACTGCAGGATGGTTCAAATGGCCGCGCCCGGGCACCGCCAAAAAGGCGAGATAGGCGCGCATCTCCTCCAGCTGCTTGTCGCTGAATTCCTGCGTGTCGATATTGTCGCCATGCATCGCCGTTCGGCAGGCGTTCTGCGCATTCATGCAGGTCTGCGAGGGGAAGATCGGGCTGCTGACTCCCATGTCGTTGTGGGCGGCGTCGGCCGACTGTGTGCGGATGGTCGGTTGCTCGGCCTTCCAGCCGAAGCGGCCGATGGCAACCTCCTTGGCTTCGTGGTTCCAGACCATGTTCGGCCGGCCTGAGATCCCGTCTCCATCCGCATCCTCGGGATCAGCCATGGCAAGCAGCGTCTCGTCGTCGAGCGCTTCGACTAGGCCGAGGCCGAACATCGACAGCGGCGCGCGCGCCGAGAGCATTGTTCCCGGCCCAAGGGGGCCATAGGCGAGGTCCAACAACTGCACCTCCGGCTTGAACAGCGTGTAAGGCGTGCCATCACCGTACTTGCCTTCGATCTCGCTGTAGCTGACCTCAACCTGGCCCTCGGCCGGCACACCTGGAATGCCCACATCGCCGAACTGTCCGCCGTAGACCGGGTGTGGCTTCGGTCCTCCGACCGCGTTCGTGCCAGGCACCGAGACGCGCACCAAGAGACCCTGCCCGGGGATCGGTTCCGTCCGCCCGTCTGTCTGGTGGCAGGTCTCGCACGAGGCAGCATTGTAGATTGGCCCAAGGCCATCGGCATCGCTGCCCTGGGAGGAGGCGGTTGCAATCTTGTAGGGCCGCTCGAAATGACCGTCACCCTCGTCGAACAACAGACGCACCTTCCAGTCGAGATTGGCGACCTCCTGGGAAAATCCGTTGTGGTCAAAGCGATAGGTTGTCAGATCCCCAGCGGACAGACTACGCGGATCGACCTGCTCAAAGATAACCATTTCCTCTGGGGCATCGCCATAGGCCGAGACCATAACATGCCCGTGGAGTTTCCAGCCGAAAACCGCGAGGCAAAGGACGAGAACACCGACCAGCAACTTCAATCGAACGCCCGAGCCTTGTTCGGCACTCGCGGGCGCAAATGTGTGCGACGTATCTGTAGACGAAGACATACTGGCCCCTTCCTTTCGGATTGGACCGATCGCCGCCCACCGGCGCATCGTTCCTTTGGATTGTCGCCCCTGCCGGGGCTGTTCATGTTCGGCGGCGCCACTCTTGGCGGCCAAGCGGCGCTACCGTGCCTGAACCGGCCCTGCGGTGATCTTCACTTCGTAACCGGGCCGCGCTTTGCCGTCCTGCGTCGGCGGGCCCGAGAACACGAAAACCGTTAGGATCCGGTTCGGGTCCTCGTTCTGCTCCACCAGCGAGACCGGCTCGAAAGTCGTCTCGAACGCGGTGCGCTCGGAATAGTCCGACGCCCCTTTGATGCCCGAACATGCCGAGAGAACGAGCAGCAGAAAAGAGGGTAAACGTCGCAGCAAGGTCATAGCAGCCCCCCAACGGGCAGAGTGCGCACCACATCGGCGAACGGACGGTTCGAGACGAGGTGCAGATGCGCCCGCGAGCCAACCCGCCCGCGCGGGGCGAGAGCCGTGGTCTCGCTGGCCGCAGCCAGCCAATCGCCGCGCAGACGGCTGAGCTCGACCGTGGTGGCGGTTTCGGCCATGTTCTCGACAACCAGAGTTGTCACATACAGGTTGTCGCGCCGCCAGGCGGCCACGGGCTCCGCTGGCAGAACACCCGTGGGGTCGACATTCACCGGCGCGCCGGAGACAGCGGTGCGGACCGTACGAGCAAGCTCGGCAAACACGCCGTTGGCGCGCTGCGAGGCAAAGCGGATCAACGGCAAGTAGCTCTGTTCCTGCCCGAGCGCGGTGACCGGCGGGGCGCCATTGCGCGAGCCAGAGAAGCCTTCGCTGTCCAGCTGGTCGTTGCGCGAGAGCTCGGCCAGCCGTTCGCGGGCGATGCGCTCTCCCTCGGCGCCGGTCGAGTACACATGTGGGGTCACCAGCAAAATCAACTCGGTGCGCTCGCCGGTCTCATCGTCACCGCGGAAGAGGGTGCCAAGGATCGGGACATCGCCAAGCACCGGCACCTTTTGCTCGAAGGCCGAGTCGGACGCGGTGAGCAAACCGCCAAAGGCGATCGTCGCCCCGTCGCGGGCCGCGACCGTCCCCGAGATCCGTGCGGTTGTGACGGTGTCGATCGGCACCAGTTCCACATTGCCCGTGGCTGAGACGAAGGGGATGCTGTCTCCGCCATCGACCACGGTCGAACTCTCTTGCCGGATCGCCAACGAGACCGTGCGGTCTGCGTTCACGCGCGGAATAATCTCGAGTGTCTGTCCGACGTCGCGAAGCTCGGTTTCGGTCGTCGAGAAGGTTGAGGTCGCGCCCGTGCTCCCGGTCACCACATCGGTGTCGACGCCGCGAGTCAAAACCACCTCGTCTCCGACAAACAGCTCGGCGGGCGAGTTGTTGGTGGCCACCAGAAGCGGAGTCGAGAGCGTGCGCACCCGATTGTCCTGCTCAAGCAGTTCGATCTGCGCCAGAATGTTCTCGCTGAGGAACTGGAAGAAGAACGAGCCGGCGCCATTCACCGGCACATTGACGAGGTTGAAGCCCGAGCCGCCCGAGACATCCTGTCCCTGCAGACCGGTGAACGTGCGCTGATTGTCCGAGAGACCAAAGTTGAAGATTGAGCGGAAGGTCTCGTCTCGGTTCACCGCGAGTATCTTCATCTCGAGCAGGACCTGAAGCGAGGGCCTGTCTGTCGCCGCGATGATCTTTTGGATCTCGGACAGCGCATCGAGATCGGCCGTGCGCACATAAAGCAGGTTGTGATCCCGACTGATCGTCACGAAAATGGGCGGGGCGAGGTCCAACTCGTCGACCAAGAGCGAGATGCCGACGCCGCCGCCATCCTCGGGCCCGGTGCCGACGATGCTTTGCAGGCGTCGCAACTCGGCCGCGGTCAATCGAGCCGTATCGACGCTTGGGATATCGCTGGCGGTGTTGTCGTTGTCATCATCGTCATTGTCGTCATCGAACGAGCTGCGACTGCGTCCGCCGAGCGCACGGCTTTCCTGGATGGTGCCAGTGGCCACGATCAGCGCCTCTGGATCCTCGGTGTCCAGATCGAGCTCGACCCTCTCGCCATAGAGGTTCTCGATAACCCGTGCTGCGGTAACCACGTTCTGATGGCGCAAGGTGAAGATCCGTGTCTGGCCATCGCGCAGCACCACGATCTCTTCCGCGAACTCTTCGGGCGTCAACAGGATGAAGGCATTGGCGCTTCGATCAAAGGTCTGCGACAGGCCGGCCACCCGCGCGATGGCGGCAACGGCCGCAGCCACCGTCGTATCCCGGATGGTTATATCGATCGGAACGTTCGCGGCCTGGTTCGAAGCAAAGACGTTGATGCCGCTGACCTCGGAGATAAGGCGCACCGCTTCGCCGACGCGCGACTCGCGGAACTCCAGCCTCTCAACCCGGCCCGGTGAGATCGGACGCTGCTGCGCATCCGCAGCCATCGCTGCCAAAGTGGCAAGCGCCAACCCCAGCAGGGCCTGTCGGCGTATGCGATGCCATAGGGTCTCGGGCATAGGGCACCGCGCACTCATCGGACGACGATCACTTCGCCAAATGTCCCAACCTCAACGGTGACGCTCAACTCCGAGATGGTCTTGATCCGCAACACATCGTCGACGGGGGCACCAGTTCGGCTCAACCGGCTGGTGCGCTGGAGCGAGATCGTCTCGCCCTCGCGGATCACGAAAGACCCGAGCCCCTCGACATTCAGTAACGCTGTCACAGGGCCCGAAGCCGAGGTCTTGGCCAACCCCAAAAGCGTTAGCCGCGGAATATTGTTCGGCAGCGTTGCGGCCGGAATGAAGGGCCGTTGGCCCGGCTGTTGCTCCGCGAAATCGCTGATCGTGTCTCGAGAGAACGGATCGGGCCGGGGGGCGGGTTCGGTTGCTCCGCGTATCGCAGTGGTCGCGGCGGGGGCGTCCGAGCCCACGGCTGACGGGGAACCGTATCGCTCCGTCAGATCGCGGCGCCAGGCGGGTTCAGCGGTGCCGGTTTGCGCCTCGGCTGGCGCCCCTCGCGTGAGGCCAAGCACCCGCCTAAGCTCTTCAAAACGCGGGGTCTCTTGAGCCTGGGCGGCAACCTGCACGAGCGGCGAGGCCAAAACCATGGCCGCGATAAACATATGCGAGGGATGAGAGCGTCTAGTCCGCATCGACGACAAACCTGTGTTGCTTGCCGAAATGGACGATGACCTCCTTCTGTCCGCGTTTGAGGATGCGCACTTCGACGCGCATCTCGCCAAAGCCGTCATGCTGCAACATTTCCTGGAACAATGAGGTGAGGCACTCCAGTGCCGCCTCACCTTTTGACCCGCGCCAATCCTCTGGTGCAGTCGATTCGCCTGCCACAACAGTTCCCCCGAACGTCGGTCGAAACACCTGGCTTGCGATCTGCTCGCGTGGTCAACAGGTATCCGTTAACAGATGGTGAACGGACAGTGCAAGGGCTGGCAGTTTATCGAAACACCGCTATCGCAACGCGCGGGCTTCTGGTAGCGGCGGCTATGGCGGAGTTACGAAGGGAACGGTCCCACGGCGACACGGTGCCCTCCGGTGCTGACGGTGGTAGTGCTCGAGGGCGAGGTCAAGCCTGTCGCGATTCACCCGTCCTGGCTCGCAGAGCTGAGGCGCAAGGCGGACTTCGATTTGATGAGGATGATGCTCGGCCCCTACGCGCGGCATCGTACGGCTCGCCCACCGGGCCGGGCCGCTCTTGATTGCCGAGGGCATCTAGACGGCGCGCGGCCTGCACGCCGGGCTGGTTGACCGCGATCCGAGTATCTGATGGACGGACATACAATAGCTCCGTTTGCGTCCGCGAGCGCCTTGGGTTTTTCGCGTTGTTCGCCATCATTCACCCATCTCGCGCCGGAGGCGCGTGCGAAGGGCATTTCGGTCATGGCGGTTGCCTATGCCGCGGCTGGGGTCTTGATGGGCGCGGGCGTGCTGGCTATCACTGATGGTAGGTGACGTTGGGCGCGATCCACGTTTGGTCCATGGGGGCGGTGGTTTCGATCTTGGCCGCATGGCTCGACCGAGGCCACGGACCGGTAGCGAGTGAGGTGACACTCCTCAACCAATTGCGAATGTTCGGCCGGCGCGAGGTGCTCATGCTACTCGGGCTGGCCTCGCTCTTCAATCTGGGCGTGGCCGCCACCTAGCGGCGCTTGGCTCACCTCAAAGATCGCCCGGATCTTCTCCACCCACTCCGCACGCCTGGCAGCGCGCTCGGCTCTGTGGGGCGCCAAGGACCCGGCACAGAAAACGGATCGAATGCGCACCTGCCTGGGCGGTGACAACGTCGCGACGCGACGCGGCGCGCGCGACGCGTGGAGCTTGGCCCTCATGGTTTCGCCGCCCACTGAGCGAAAAAAGCCGAG
>JBCCZI010000070.1:0-22646 GCA_039187815.1 Pseudomonadota bacterium
CGAGATCGCTCAGCCGCCGCATCCGGTCGTCGAAGTCGAAAAACCCGGGCTGCCGCGCCACGCCGATCTCCTCAGCCGATCCTGCACAGCGATTGAATCAGCCAACCATCAACACCGCGAGGTATCTCGAGGCCCTCAGCTGATCCGGAGGAACCTCCGGATGGTGCAGGCAGTGGTTGGATGCTGTCTTGGTCGGCGCGCAAGCTAGGCCGATGGCCCGTATGATCGGCGCCATGGCCTATGCCCCGCCTTGGGTTGCGGTGCCGGTTACGTCCCAATCGGATCAGACAGTGGCGCCAACGGATCTCGGCGCGGTCCAGGTCGAGCCTCGCGACAACCAATCCCTGCCCTAGTGGATCACGAACTCCTGGGTGCCGTATCGGAACTCGCGCGGGCCGATGAGGCTAGCATGGCAGAGGCGAACGGAGTGGATAGGGCCGTCAAGCTCTCGGGTCCAAAAGTTGAGAAACCCGGTCAGCCGCGGAAACGTCGGCGCGATGTCATAGTCCTGCCAGACGAAGCTCTGGAGCACCGAGCGGGCGTCGGGCATGTGATAGAGGATCTCGGCCGTCGCTAGGGCGTAGCCGGCGAGCTGCCGATCAAGCTCGGAGGGGGACCGTGTCATGGGTCAATGCCTGTGTTTGCCGTCTTTTTTGCGCCTAGGGCTCGGCGCGCATCGCAGCACAGACCCGGACCCAGCGGTCCTATCACTATGCCGACCAGCAGTTTCAAATTGGTAGATTTGAAAAGTTTTTTCCCAGGAGTATACTCCGCCGGCGCAGCTTTGACGGCGCCTCGGTCCCCTCACCGAGCAAGTTACAGTTTCTGGCGTGGCGTTTCACGTCGCTGCCCAAAGGCCCGAAGCATATGCCAACTAACACTTTTTGGAGATATAGAAATGGTGTATGATAAATAAATCCTAGAATATCTCTCCAAAACCTTAAAATGCTAGTAATAAAGCGAGATAAAAAAAATTTTTCAAATTAAATCACGAAAAAAGGGCTGTAATAATAGATACAATTGATTTTTTCGAAAAAAGAATATCAAGTCTCGGAATGCAATCCGGGATTAGCAAAAAAGATGCCGGATTTTTGTACGAAAATTATTAAGAATTTGACCCTGCGAACAAAAAAAGAAAATTTGCGAGACTTCTTCAGAAGGGACAATCAATATCGACTTCAAGCCCATGAAAAAAATCATTCTCAAACTCATCTGATCCGTTAAGTAAGCGGCTGGCCCGACCTCAAAGATCGTGATCGGGCCACACCCTCAAACGCGGCCTCAGGCGGCGGCAAGATTTCGCAAGACATAGTGCAGAACGCCACCGTTCTCGACATAGGCGATCTCAACTTCCGTATCGATTCGGCACAAAAGCTCGATCTCGCGCGTCTGTCCGTCGGGATAGGTGAGGGTCCCGGGAACCAGTTGGCGGGGTTTCAGATCGCCCGACAGCCCCAAGATTGACAGCGTCTCTGCCCCCGTGATCCCCAATGACTGACGCGAGTCGCCGTTCGTGAACTCGAGCGGGATCACGCCCATGCCGACCAAGTTCGAGCGGTGGATGCGCTCAAAACTCTCGGCGATCACAGCCTTGACCCCCAACAGCGCCGTGCCCTTGGCCGCCCAATCGCGTGAGGAGCCGGTGCCGTACTCCTTGCCCGCGATCACCACCAGCGGAGTGCCGGCCGCCTTGTGCGCCATGGCGGCGTCATAGATCGGCACCTGATCGCCATCAGGACCCTTGGTGAAGCCGCCTTCGACGCCCTCTAGCATCTCGTTCTTGATGCGGATGTTGGCGAAGGTGCCGCGCATCATCACCTGGTGGTTGCCGCGGCGCGAGCCATAGGAGTTGAACTCCCGCGCCGGCACCTGATGGTCGACCAGATAGCGGCCGGCGGGGGTGGCCTCTTTGAACGAGCCGGCCGGCGAGATGTGATCAGTGGTGACCGAGTCGCCCAGCATGGCCAAGATACGCGCGTCCGAGATGTCCTCGATGCTGCCCACCTCATGTCCCATGCTTTCGAAGTAGGGCGGGTTCTGCACATAGGTACTGGTCGAGGGCCAGTCATAGGTCAGGCTCTCGGTGGTCGCGATGCCCTGCCATTTGGAGTCACCCTTGAAGACATCGGCGTATTTCGACTGGAAGCCCTCGCGGGTCACGGTCTCGGCCACCAGATCGGCGACCTCCTTCTGGGTGGGCCAGATGTCTTTCATATAGACCGGTTGGCCGTCCGAGCCAAAGCCGATCGGGTCCTTGGTCACGTCGATGGTCATATCCCCGGCGATCGCATAGACGACGCAGAGCGGCGGTGAAGCGAGGTAGTTCGCCCGCACATCTGGGTTCACGCGGCCCTCGAAGTTACGGTTGCCCGACAGCACCGAGCAGGCCACCAGGTCCCCGTCGTTCACCGCCTTCGAAATCGGCTCTGGCAGCGGGCCCGAGTTGCCGATGCAGGTCGTGCAGCCATAGCCAACCAGGTTGAATCCGAGCGCGTCCAGATCCTCCTGGAGGTTGGCCTTTTCGAGATAGTCGCTGACCACCTGGCTGCCTGGCGCGAGCGAGGTTTTCACCCACGGCTTCGACGTCAACCCCAATGCGCGGGCCTTGCGTGCCACCAGGCCTGCCCCGATCATCACATAGGGGTTTGAGGTGTTCGTGCACGACGTGATCGCGGCGATCACGACCGAGCCAGACTTCACGCTGTAGTCCGCGCCGTCGACCGGCACTGCTTTATCCATGGGGCGCTTGAACTCGGTCTCCATAGCCTTGACAAAGGCGGGGGCGGCCTCGGAGAGGAGGATCTTGTCCTGTGGACGCTTCGGTCCCGAGATCGAGGGCTCGACCGTGCCCATGTCAAGACTGAGCGTGTCGGTGTAGATCGGCGCATAGTCCGCGTCGCGCCACATGCCCTGGGCCTTGGCATAGGCCTCGACCAAGGCGATGCGGGACTCGTCCCGGCCTGTTGTGCGCAGATAGCGCAGGGTTTCGTCGTCGACCGGGAAGAAGCCGCAGGTTGCGCCATACTCGGGCGCCATATTGGCGATTGTCGCGCGGTCCGCTAGCGGCAGGGCATCGAGGCCCGCGCCATAGAACTCGACAAACTTGCCGACCACGCCCTTGGCGCGCAGCATCTGGGTGACCGTCAGGACGAGATCGGTCGCCGTCATCCCCTCGCGCAGCGCCCCCGTCAGCTCAAAGCCGATGACCTCCGGGATCAGCATCGAGACGGGCTGGCCGAGCATCGCGGCCTCGGCCTCGATCCCGCCGACGCCCCAGCCGAGCACCGCCAGGCCGTTGACCATGGTCGTGTGGCTGTCCGTGCCCACTAGCGTGTCGGGATAGGCGACCTCGGCACCCGTCTGATCCTTGTCGGTCCAGACGGTCTGGCTGAGATACTCGAGGTTCACCTGGTGGCAGATGCCGGTCCCGGGCGGGACCACGCGAAAGTTCTCGAACGCCTCCTGGCCCCATTTGAGGAACGTGTAGCGCTCGCCATTCCTCTGATATTCGCGGTCGACGTTCAGTTGGAAGGCGCGCGGGTTGCCAAATTCGTCCACCATCACCGAATGGTCGATGACCAGATCCACAGGGTTCAGCGGGTTGATCTTCTCCGGGTCACCACCGAGCGTGACCATGGCATCGCGCATCGCCGCCAGGTCCACCACCGCTGGCACACCGGTGAAATCCTGCATCAGCACGCGCGCGGGGCGATAAGCGATCTCGCGGTCCGATTTGCCGCCAGCCTCGCCCCAAGCGCCGAAGGCGCGAATGTCGTCGAGCGTGACGGTCTTGCCGTCTTCAAAGCGCAGCAGGTTCTCGAGCAGCACCTTCAGTACCGCGGGTAAGCGCGCAAAGGCTCCCAACCCCGCCGCCTCGGCCGCTGCGATGGAATAGTAGGCAACGCCGTCCTGCAAGTCTCGGCGCGCCTGAGCGCTGTCCTGTCCAACGGTCACGGTCATCGGGCTCTCCCAGTGGCTACGCTCCGGCCATGCCAGGTGTCCGGGCGGGTCGGGCTGCGGGGTGACTGCCCTGGTCCTAGAAAACGCGTGTGGCTGGCGCAAGAAGTTCGTTGGTCGCAGCCAGGCCCGACCAGCCCGTGGATTGCGCCGAGCAATTGCCGATCTGGCACGCCTCGGGTATTCGGCAGCATGGAGTTGAGCGTCGAGAACCTCGCCTGCCGCCGCGGTGGCCGCCATGTGTTCACCGGGCTGAGCTTTGCCGTCGTGCCCGGCGAGCCTATGACACTACGAGGGCCGAACGGGGCCGGCAAATCCACTTTGCTCCGCACGCTGGCTGGATTCCTGCCGATCAGCGCAGGGGACGCTAGGCTCGGGCAGGCCTCGCTGGCGAAGAGCTCACAGGATATGCAGGACCTGGTTCTCTATGCTGGCCATCTCGATGCGGTGAAGCCCGCGCTGACGGTGACCGAAAACCTCGCCTTCTGGTCATCGCTTCATGGGACCAAGGACAAGCCTGTTGCTGACAGCGCGCTGGAGCGGTTCGGCCTCTCTGCGATCGCACAGCGCCCGGCTGCGGAGTGCTCGGCGGGACAGCGGCGCCGGCTCGGGATTGCGCGGCTGTTGTTGACGGAGCGGCCACTTTGGCTGTTGGACGAGCCGACCGTGTCGCTCGATGCGGCCTCCAGCGCTCTTGTCGCGGACCTGATCCGAGAGCACGCGGCCAAGGGAGGCCTGACCCTGGTGGCCAGCCATATCGATCTTGGGCTCGGCGCGGGCCCCGAATTGTGTCTGGATCCCGAGCCCGCCACCGCACGCACGGCGCCCGACACGGATCCGTTTCTCGAGGGTCAGTGGTGAGGGGGCCTGTGGCTGCTTTGCTCAGGCGCGAGCTTGCCCTGTCCTTGCGCAGCGGCGGCAGCACCGGCATCGCGGTCGGGTTCTTTGTGCTCACCGTCGTGCTCGCCCCGCTCGGCATTGGGCGCGAGCCCGAGCTTTTGGCCCGGATCGCGGGCGGTATCGTCTGGATTGCCGCGCTGTTGGCCACGCTGCTCAGCCTCGACCGGATTTTTCAAGCAGACCATGAAGATGGCAGCCTCGATCAGCTCATCCTATGCCCCCTTGCGCTCGAGCAGATCGTGGCGGTCAAGATCCTGGCCCATTGGCTGGCAACCGGCCTGCCCATGACGCTCGCCGCACCGCTGTTGGGGATCATGCTGCAATTGCCGATCGAGGCCTCGGGCATGCTGGCGGTATCCGCCCTGCTCGGCACCCCGGCGCTCAGCGCGATCGGTGCGGTCGGCGCGGCGATCACCCTCGGCGTGCGCCGGGGCGGGCTGTTGCTCTCGATCCTCGTGCTGCCGCTCTATATCCCCAGCCTGGTGTTCGCTGGGCGGACGGTGTCGAACGCAGCCCTCGGGCTCGATCCCTGGCCAACGCTTGGCATCACGGCCGCCCTATCGCTGTTCGCCGCCGCGGTGGCACCTTTTGCCGCATCCATGGCAATCAGGATCAGCCTGCGATGACAGATCTGCCGATCATCCCAGAGCGCGACCACCGAGACGACGGGCTGCTCGGTCATGCCATGCGCAACGTTCGGGCCGCAGGCCACGTGATGGACACCGTGCTCGGCGGAATGGGGGTGGCGGGCCATCTGGTGCGCCCCATGCTCGCACCAGCTGATCGCCTGGCCGAGGCTTGGCTGAGGCGCGTGGGCGATCCCTATCTCGACGACATCCTGGCCATCCGGCGATCGCTTGCGCGTCCGGGTCCCGTCGCCTTCTCGCTCTCCTACGAGTTTGGCTGCACAGCGCGCGTGTTTTCGGGCGCACCCCGCGTCCTGATGCGCACCCTCGATTGGCCGTTTCGCGGGCTAGGAGAGCTTGTCGAGCTCGTCCATCTGTCCGGGCCGGCCGGGCCTTGGTCGACGGCCACTTGGCCCGGCGTGGTTGGCGTGATCCAGGGTATGGCGCCCGGACGGTTTGCCGCGGCCCTCAACCAAGCGCCGGAACGGCGGACCGGCTTTGGCCGCCCGATCGACTGGCTCGCAGGCAAGCGCCGATTCTGGCGCGCCCAAGGATTGCCGCCCACCCATCTGCTGCGGCGGGTCTTTGAGACCTGCCCAGATTTCCCGAGCGCCCTGGCAATGCTGCGGGATGCGCCCGTGGCCGCGCCAGGCATCTTCACGCTGGCCGGGCTCTCGGATGGCGAGGCGGTCTCAATCGAGCGCACGGAGAATGCCGGCCATATCCGACGCGCCCCGTCCGCGACCAACGGATTTTCCGAGGCGGGCGGATCCTGGCGCGCGCGCGGCATCGACAGCGCCGGTCGTCTCGCCCAGGTCGAGGCAATGGATGCCCCGCCCGGCCACACCGCCCTCGCCCCGCCGATGTTGAATGCGCTCACGCGATTGGCGGTTACGGCCTCGGCCGACGGGCGGCTGAGCCTGACCGGCTTCGACGGACTGACACCCGTGACCCAGACCTGTCGGCATGATGTC
The DNA here is from genome assembly GCA_039187815.1 of Pseudomonadota bacterium. Taxonomy (GTDB): domain Bacteria; phylum Pseudomonadota; class Alphaproteobacteria; order Rhodobacterales; family Rhodobacteraceae; genus Thermohalobaculum. Next base: position 6,458 of record JBCCZI010000070.1, read on the forward strand.
TCGGCACGGGACTCAGCGCCGGGGGCGTGACGCCGCAGGCCGAGTATGTTGCCGATAAATGGCACCTCCCCTAGGTTTGGGCCATGTCGATCTGGCGCTTTGCAAACCCGGCCGAGTTCATGCGGCTCACAGCCAAGCTGGTCCCCGTGTTCTGGGGCGCGGCGGCGGTGATGCTGGCGATCGGCTTGGCATGGGCGCTGTTCTGGACGCCGGACGATTATCAGCAAGGCTCGACGGTCAAGATCCTGTTCATCCATGTGCCGGCCTCGATGCTGGCGATCAACACCTATGCGGTCATGGCCATCGCCTCGGTGATCGGGCTGGTGCGGCGTCATCCGGTTTCGTTTCTGGTCGCCAAGGCCGCAGCCCCCATAGGGGCCGCCTTCACCCTGGTGTCGCTGGTGACGGGCGCGGTGTGGGGACAACCGATGTGGGGCACTTGGTGGGTTTGGGATGCACGGCTGACCTCGGTGCTGGTGATGTTCTTCTTCTATCTCGGCTATATGGCGCTGTGGGAGGCGGTCGAGGACCCGGACAAAGCGGCCGAGCTTTCGGGCGTGCTCTGTCTGGTCGGCGTCGTCTTTGCCTTCTTCGCCCGCTATGCCGTGAATTTTTGGGCGACCTTGCACCAGGGCGCCTCGCTGTCGGTGGCCGAGGGACAGCGGGTGGACGACGCTTTCCGATTGCCGCTCTATTGGATGATGGTGGCGTTCTACGTGCTGTTTTTCGCGCTCCTCCTGGTGCGGGCGCGGACCGAAATCCGGGCACGGCGGGCGCGGGCCCTGCGGATGCGCGAGGTGATGGCATGAGCGATCCCTATGCCATCTATGTGCTCGGCGCCTACGGCGCGACCGCCGCGATCCTGGGCTCGCTGATCTGGGCGACTTTGCGCACCAACACCCGCATCCGCACCGAGCTCGAAGAGGCAGAGAGACGAGGCAAGCGATGACCGAGACGCCCGCTGATCTGGAGCCGACCACCAAGGGCGGGTTCCGCCCCTGGATGCTTATCCCGTTCCTCGGCGCCTTCGCCGTCCTCTCGACCCTGGGGATCGAGCTCTTGACCAAAGAGGGCGACGCGTTGCCCTCGGCCCTGATCGACCGTCCGGTGCCCGAGTTTGCTCTTGGCGGCCTCGGCGATACGCCGGGCCTGTCCACCGCCGATCTGCAAGAACCCGGCGTCAAGCTGGTGAACATCTGGGCGAGCTGGTGCATCCCTTGCCGTCACGAGCACCCTTGGATCGAGGCTCTTGCAAAGGAAGGGCACATCGTCACCGGCATCAACTACAAGGACACCGCCGAGGGGGCTGCGGCCTTTTTGGACGAGCTTGGGAACCCTTATGCGCGGATCGGCGTGGACGCCTCGGGGCGCACAGGGATCGACTGGGGCGTCTACGGGGTGCCGGAGACCTTCGTCGTCGATGCAAAGGGACACATCCGATACCGCCATGTGGGCCCGATCCAAGCGGGTGATATCTCGGGCAAGATCCTGCCGGCGATCGAGGCCGCATCCGGCCCAAACTAGCCCCTATGCCGGCGCGGCCGGAGCAAGACGAGGAGGTGCAGTTTGGCTTGGCCGTCACAGTCCCAACTCCGGGCCTTCCTCGCCGGCGCGCTGATCGCAGAGATATGCCTGATCGCGGTCATCGAGTTTGCGCCCATCACGCTCGGCTCGCCCCCTGCTCCGCCACCCCCCATGGATCCGGTGCCAACGCATATCGTGTCGGCGCTCTACCCCATCTCGGTGAGGTCTGTGTCTGCTCCCTTCGATCCCGGCAACGGCGGCGCGGTCGCGGTGCTGGAGGGGCCGTCGCTCTTGGTCACGCGCACCGGGGCGCTCTATCGGCTTGAGGAGGACGAGGCGGGGTACCAAGCCCTCGCCCTACCTCCTCCCTTTGAGAACACCGTGGATCCCTCTGAGCGGTTCGCCCAATGGGTGGGAGCGCGCGATCTGCTGATCCGTGAGGCCGGCCCGGACACCGCCGCGTTGTTTGTCTCCTATAGCCACTACGATCCGGCAGAGGCGTGCTTCGAGGTCCGTTTGGCCACGACGACGGTTGCGCGCGACGCGCTGGAGCCCAGCTCTGCGCCATCCCAGCCGGCCTGGCGCATTTTGTTCAGCACCGACCGGTGCGTCCCCATGCAAGAGGGTTTGATCGCCTTCGAATCGGGTGGGGCGCTTGCCGCGTTGCCAGACGGGCGCATCGCGATGACCGTCGGCTCTCTGGGGCTCGGCTTCGATGGCCGCCGGCGCGACACGGCCCTCAGCCGCAAGCCGGACACCCAGTTTGGGAAAGTCCTATCGATCGATCCGATGTCGGGCGAGACTCGGATCCTCTCCATAGGCCACCGAAATCAGGACGGGCTGGCCGTGGATCTTGCGGGCACTCTTTGGGCCGTCGAGCATGGACCTCGCGGCGGAGACGAGCTGAACCGCATCGTCCCAGGCTCGGATTTCGGCTGGCCGGATGCGAGCTATGGGACGCTCTATGGCAAGTTCGTCCAGCCGGCCGATCCACGCGTGAACCACAGCGCGTTCGAGAAGCCGGTCTTTGCCTGGGTCCCCTCGGTGGCGCCAAGCGGCATGGCCCTGGCGCGCGGTGAGATGTTCTCGTTGTGGGAGGGCGATCTCCTGATCACCACGCTCGCGTCGCGACAGCTGTTGCGCGTTCGTCTCGAGCAGGGCCGCGTGGTGTTGGTCGAGCCCATCGGGCTTGGCACCCGTCTGCGCGATGTGGCCGTCGATGAGGATGGCAGCCTGTTGGTCAAAGTCGATGAGGAACCGCGGGTCTTGCGGCTGCGCGCCAGCGCCGAACAACAGCAGGAGGATGCAGGGCCTCTGGTCATGTGCGTCTCGTGCCACCAACTGGACCGCGGACCGCAGCAGGCCGGTCTGTCCGGGCCGCCCCTCGGCGATGTCTGGCAGCGTGCGGTGGCCGGGTATCCGGGCTATGCCTATTCGGCAGCGCTGGCTCGGATCGACGAGGTCTGGACGGCTGACAATCTGCGCAACTACCTGAACGATCCTGCCAAGGCCGTGCCCGGGACGGCCATGCCGTCGCTAGCCATGCAGGATTGGGAGGTCAGGGCCGCCATCCGGGCCCTGCAGCGCCTCAGCAAGGGTGGACGGCCCTAGCCCGCGCCCTCGCCATCTGCACCGTCTTCGTTCGTCTCGACCATATGGCGCTGGATAAGGGGGATCTGCGCGATCATGAAGCCGAAGGTCAGCGGCAGATTGGCGAAGGTCTTGAAGCTGACCCAAAACGCATCCGTTTGGGTGCGCCAGACGACCTCATTCACGATGCCGAGAAAGACGAAAAAACCTACCCAACGCCAGGTGAAGATCATCCAGCCTCGGTCATCGAGGCTGAGGCTCTCGCCCAGCAGATATCTGATGTAAGATCGCCCCTGCAGCAGCCCCACGAGCAGGATCAACGCAAACAGCCCGTTCACAACCGTCGGCTTCATCTTGATGAAGGTCTCGTCGGCCAACAGCAGGGTCAGCGTGCCAAACACCGCAACGACGATCGCCGTGACGACGGCCATCCGCGGCAGCGACCGTGTGACCACCCACGAGACCGAGAGCGAGACGGCAATCGCGACCATGAACGTGCCCGTCGCCACAAACATGGGCCCGGTCTGGCCATCCAGCGCCTGCGGTCCCGTCAGCATCTCGAGCGGGCCGCGCACGGCGGGCCAGGTCAAGACCCGGTCAGCAAAGCGAAAGGACAGGAAGAACACGGCGAGCGGCCCGATCTCGAGCGCAAGCTTCAACCACGGGTTCGGAGCGGGTTGGGTCTGATCAGCCATGCATGGCATCTATCCGCTCGGCCCCGCCCTGTCACCCCGCATCAGCCGAACTCGACCAAGACCGCCCCGAAACCGATCAGGACCATCAAGGCCGCGCGCACCGGTCCGATGCGTTCTCCGAGAAAGAACCAGCCGATCAGCGCGGCGAAGACCACCGAGGTTTCCCGCAAAGCGGCAGCCTCGCCCACTTTGTCGAGCCGTGTGGCCAACATCACCGCGCCAAAGCTGACCGTGGCCGTCACAGCCCCGATCGCGCCACGCAACATCAGCGGCCCTAGCGGGGGCGGATCAGCCATCCGGCGATACCAGAAGACGCCAAGCACCGGGAACAAGAGCCCGTCTACCACGAAGAACCAGGTCAGGAAGACGAACGGGTCCTGCGCCAGGCGGATGCCATAGGCGTCATAGGTGGTGTAGGCCGCCGTCGTCAGCCCCGTGGCAAAGGCGATCCATAGTGCGATCGTAAGGGTCCTTCGACCGATCGCCTCCATCACCGCGACGTTGACCGCAGCGAGCGCCAGGATCCCCCCCGACAACAGGGCAATGCCCACCCATTGAAAGGGCGCAAAGGTCTCTCCGAACACGATCCACGCGAAGACCACGGTCCCAAGCGGCCCTGTCCCCCTCACGACCGGGTAGACGGCCGTAAACGCGCCTCGCGAATAGGCCATAGCCATCAACCATTTGTAGAGGGTGTGGATCAAGAAGACGCCAACCAGGATCGGCCAGATCGCGGGCTCGGGCCATGGCATGATAAAGAGCGCCACGGCGAGCGCCACGACCAGATAGCAAAAATCCACCGCCGAGCGTGTGATCCAGGGATCGTGCCGGCCCTTTTGCAGCGCCCCGAACGAGGCATGCGCTGCGGCCGAGACCAGAGCCAGGACCATCGCGGCGCGGTGTCCGGCCTCGGTCCCCTCGATGGCCAGCACCCAATCGGTCAGCATCGGGATCCCTCTTCGCCCCGGAACGGGACGCACCCCGCTCTAGCGCCGTGTCACCGGCTTGGGAAGGGCGGGCTGGGGCCTTTAGTCCTCGGCAGCGCCGCCTGTCAGGGCCGCCGCAAACTCCGCTGGATCGAAGGCCGAGAGATCGTCGATCCCCTCACCGACGCCAATCGCATGGATCGGCAAGCCGAACCGATCCGCCAGCGCCACCAGCACGCCGCCCTTGGCCGTGCCGTCGAGCTTGGTCATCACCAGCCCCGAGACATCGGCGATCTTGGCAAAGATCTCCACTTGGCTGAGCGCGTTCTGCCCCGTCGTCGCATCCAGCACCAACACTGTGTTGTGCGGCGCATCCGGATCGCGCTTGGCGATGACGCGGACGATCTTGGCCAACTCGTCCATCAGGTCATCGCGGTTCTGCAGACGACCGGCTGTGTCGATCAACAGCAAATCGGCGCCGTCGGCCTCGGCCCGCGCCATGGCATCGAAGGCGAGCGAGGCCGGATCAGAGCCTTGGGCCGCCGTCATCACCGGCACGCCCGCGCGCTCGCCCCAGACCTGCAACTGCTCGACCGCCGCGGCGCGGAACGTATCGCCGGCCGCGATGACCACCCGTTTGCCCGCCGCGCGGAACTGGCTCGCCAGCTTGCCGATCGTCGTGGTCTTGCCCGAGCCGTTCACGCCGACAACCAGCACGACCTGCGGCGTCTTTGGAAACAGCGGCAAGGGGCGCGCCACCGGCTCGAGCACACGGGTGATCTCGGCGGCCAGAAGCGCCGAGATCTCCTCGGCCGAGAACCGCTGCCCAAACCGCCCCTCGGCCAAGCGCGCCGAGATCTTGAGCGCTGTCTCCACCCCCATATCGGCGGTGATCAGCAGCTCCTCGAGGCTCTCCAACATGGCATCGTCCAGCACACGCCGCGGCGCCGCACTGCTCCCCATGAGCCGGCCGAGCAGTCCGGGTTTGCGCGCCTCCTGCGGGGCCGGCGGGGCCTCTGCAGTGGCCGGATCGGGAGCCGGGTCGGCGGGCGCGGGTGCCTCGTCGACGATGGCGTCCAACCCGTCGCGCAACTTGGACGAGCTGCGTGTGAGGCGTGCTCTGAGTTTTGAGAAGAACGACATGCCAGCCTCTTGACCGTGGTCTGCTCATCTAGCGCGTCGCTTCCGCTGTGAAAAGCGCCACGGGCTTGCCGACGGATCCGGGAAGGTTCTACAGCGCCGCGCGCCCCTCGAGCCAATGGCCACCGGTGCCGGCGATCTGGGCCTGAACGACCGAGCCTATCGTGTGATCGGCATCCAGCCGAACCTCGGTGAACTGCTCGGTTCGGCCGAGCCGTGGGCGCTCAAGCAGCACCGCATGCAATGCGCCAACCTGCGTCGTGAGGTGCGCCACGACCCGCGCCTCGCCGACGCGGCGCAGCTCTGCGGCCCGCGCTTTGACGTCGGCGCGCGCGACGGCAGGCATCCGCGCGGCGGGTGTGCCCTTACGCGGGCTGAAGGGAAAGACGTGCAGCCAAGTGAGCCCGCACTCCTCGACCAGCTGCACGGTGTTCTCGAACATCGCCTCGGTCTCTGTGGGAAAGCCGGCGATCAGATCGGCACCAAAGACGATCTCGGGCCGCGCTGCCCGCATGTTCTGGCAAAAGGCGATGGCGTCATCGCGCAAATGGCGCCGCTTCATGCGCTTGAGGACCAGATCGTCCCCCGCCTGCAGGCTCAGATGCAGATGCGGCATCAAGCGTCGCTCACCGCCGATCGCCTCGATCAGCGCGGGATCAGCCTCGACGCTGTCGATCGAGGAGAGCCGCAGGCGCGGCAGATCGGGCACCAGCCGCAGGATCCGCTGCACCAGATTGCCAAGTGGCGGGCGACCGGGCAAATCTCCGCCCCAAGAGGTCAGATCGACCCCGGTCAACACCACCTCATTGTAGCCGCGATCCACCAGGCGGCGGATCTGCTCGACCACCACACCAGCCGGTACCGAGCGGGAGTTTCCTCGGCCAAACGGGATGATGCAAAAGGTGCAGCGGTGATCGCAGCCATTTTGCACTTGGACATAAGCGCGGGCGCGGGTGCCAAAGCCGTCGATCAGATGGCCAGCGGTCTCGTGCGCAGCAAAGACGTCGGTGACCTCGATCCGCGGCGTCTCGCCGGTGGCCAAGCGTGCCCAGGTGGCCGGCTCCATCTTTTCGATATTGCCGATCACATGGGTGACCTCGGGCATGGCGGCGAAGGTGTCGGTCTCGGTTTGCGCGGCACAGCCGGTCACGATGACCGGGACGCCCGGGTGTTCACGCGCGATCTTGCGGATGCGCTGGCGCGCCTGGCGCACTGCCTCGGCCGTCACCGCACAGGTGTTGACCACCACCGCGTCGCCCAGACCGGCCGCACGGGCCAAATCGGTCATCGCCTCGGTCTCATAGGCGTTCAACCGGCAGCCAAAGGTTTCGAAGACCGGCACGCTCACGGTCCGACCTCCGCAAGATACGATGCCGACAGAGTGCCGTCGAAGACATGCGCCACGGGCCCTGTCATCTCCACATGGCCATCTTCGCGGTAAGCCATATCGAGGCGCCCGCCCTCCAAATCGACCGTCAGCTTGCGTTCGGTCAGACCGCGGCGCACACCGGCCACCGCAATGGCACAGGCCGACGAGCCCGAGGCCAGCGTCCGGCCGACGCCGCGTTCCCACACCAGAGCACGCACATGCGCACGGTCGAGCACCTGAACGAACTGCACATTGGTCCGCTCGGGGAACAGCGGATCGGTCTCGACGGCCGCCCCGCGGACGGCGAGATCGATGCCTGAGAGGTCCTCGACAAAGTGCACGGCGTGCGGGTTGCCCATGCTGACGCCCAAGGGCGCACCCTCCAGCGGCAAAGCCAGCGTATCGACCGCTTCGGCCAGGGGGATATCCCGCCAGCCCAACCGCGCCAGCCCCATATCCACCGTGATGCGCCCATCCGCAGCGCGGTGCGTGGCCAGCAGACCGTTCTCCGTCCGCAGCACCGGCGCCGCCACGCCCTCGGCCATCAGCAGCGCAGCCACACAGCGCGTCGCATTCCCACACGCACCGGCGACCGAGCCGTCAGCGTTCCAAAATGTCAGCCGCGCCGTAGCCGCGCCACCCGCATCCTCGGCGATGACTGCGAGTTGATCAAAGCCAACGCCCCGGTGGCGATCCCCCAGCGCACGCGCCAAGCCGGGCGTGACCGGATCGACGCCGCCACGCGCGTCGATGACGACAAAGTCGTTGCCGATCCCGTGCATCTTGCGAAACGCAAGCGGGCGGTCGGATGTGGGAGCACGGTCCATGGCTGCCATATACTCTCACCCTGTCCATCCGGCCAGAGGAGGATCCGATCTCACGCGCATGGCAAGCGATATCGAGGGCGATGTGGTCGCCGTCTCCTAGGGCTTGGCGCGAAGCATCGGAACCGCGGCCAGCGCCAGGGCGGAGCCTCGGCGCGGGGCCTCGGCCCTCAGAATGCCTGGAAGGTCAGGGTCGTCAGCGAGTGCTGTATGCCCTCGATATCCAGCACATTGGCATGGATGAACTTGCCGACATCCTGGCCGTCCGGGATATAGATCTTAATCAGCAAATCGAACTCGCCGCTGGTCGAGTACATTTCCGAGATGATCTCGCGGTTGTAGATCACGTCCGCCACCTCATAGGTTTTGCCCGGATGGCAGCGGAGTTGGATGAAGACACAGGTCATGGGCATGGTCCGTCGGTGTTCCAGCAAGGTGCGGGCTCGCCCTATCGATGGCATATCCAGCGCCCCGAAGCCAGGGCTGCCCCCGGCCCCGAGAAATCCCTTCGCCTGTCGCGAGCGCCTTGATAGGGTCCGGCCGCGTCCCAGCGAAGGAGCCCGCCCATGGTCGCCCGTGTCGTTCCCGTCGAGCCATTCGATCTTGTGGTGTTCGGTGCGACCGGAGATCTGGCGCGCCGCAAGCTGATCCCAGCGCTCTATCACCGGTTGCATGACGGCCAAATGCCCGAGGGCGCGCGGGTGCTGGGCGCAGCCCGGTCCGAGATCGATCGGGACGGTTTTCGCCGCATGGCCGAGGAGGCGCTGCGGGATTTCGTCGATCCCGGGGCCCTCGAGCCCGAGACCTGTGCAACCTTCCTGAACAGCCTCGACTATGCGTCCGTCGATGCTCTGTCCGAGAGCGGGTGGGACCAGCTCGCCGACCGTCTCAGCGCGACTGAGCGATGCAGGGCGTTTTATCTCTCGGTTGCGCCGCGGTTCTTTGGCCCCTTGGCCACCCGGATCCGCGAGCAGGGGCTGGCCGATCCCGCCTCGCGCATCGTTGTCGAGAAGCCGCTCGGGCATGACCGCGCCTCCGCCCACGCCTTGAACCAAGCGCTGTGCGAACGCTTTCACGAGCGTCAGATCTACCGCATCGACCACTATCTCGGCAAAGAGACGGTGCAGAACCTGATGGCGCTCCGCTTTGCCAACACGTTGTTCGAGCCGCTGTGGAGTGCGAGCCATATCGACCATGTGCAGATCACCGTGGCCGAGAGTGTCGGCATCGATGGGCGGGCGGCCTATTACGACCAGACCGGCGCGATGCGGGACATGGTGCAGAACCATCTGCTCCAGCTCTTGTGCCTGACCGCGATGGAGCCGCCGGCGCGGTTCGAGCCCGATGCGGTGCGCGATGAGAAGCTCAAGGTGCTGCGCGCACTCGCGCCCCTCGCCGGGCCCGAGGACATCGTGCGGGGACAATGGCGCGCTTCGAACGGCCAGGCCTCTTATGCCGATGAGGCCGACAGTCCCGACAGCCGGACCGAGAGCTTTGTGGCGCTGCGGGCGGAGATCGGGAACTGGCGCTGGTCCGGCGTGCCGTTCTATCTGCGCACCGGCAAGCGGCTGCGGGCGCGGGTGTCGGAGATCGCGATCCGCTTTCGCGACGTGCCGCATTCGATCTTCGGGCCCATTGCGCCGCCGGTGCCGAACGTTCTGGCGATCCGCCTGCAACCGGATGAGGGGATCACGCTCTCCATGGCGATCAAGGACCCGGGGCCGGGGGGCTTGCGGCTCTCGGCCACCGATCTCGACATGACCTTTGCCGAGACGCTTGGTCCGCTCGGCTTGCGCATGCCCGATGCCTATGAGCGCCTGGTGATGGATGTGATCCGCGGGGATCAGACGCTGTTCATGCGGGGCGATGAGGTCGAGGCGGCCTGGGCCTGGGTCGATCCGATCATCGCCGGGTTCGAGGCGGCAGGGCCTCCGCGTCCCTATGACATCGGCTCGTCTGGGCCCGAAGATGCGCTGATGCTGCTCCACAGGGACGGCCGGCGTTGGCGGGAGATCGAGGCATGATCGAGGAGCGGGATCCCCAGCGGCTTGGGGCCGTCCTGGCGGATCGGGTCGCCGCCGATCTGCGCGCCGCGATATCGGCGGGCGGCCGGGCCCGTCTTGCCGTGCCCGGGGGCACCACGCCCGCGCCCTTCCTGCGCGCACTCGGTGCGGCCGATCTCGATTGGGAGCGGGTGGCCGTCACCCTCACCGATGAGCGCTGGGTTCCGGTCAGCGATCCCCGCTCGAACCAAGGCCTGCTGGCTGACACGCTCTTCAGTGGCCCGGCGGCTGGGGCTGAGTTTGTGCCGCTCTATGGTGCGACGGCCGAGCCGGCGCAGAGCCTCGATGCGATCGCCGCCGCGCTTGGCCACATCGCGCTGCCGCTCGATGTGGTGGTGGCGGGGATGGGCGCGGATATGCACACCGCCTCGCTGTTCCCAGGGGCCGTTGGCCTTGCCGAGGCGCTGTCGGATGCGGCGCCTCCCGTGGTCGCCATCACCGCGCCGGGAGCGATGGAGCCTCGGATCACGCTGTCGGCTCCGGTGCTCCGCCAGGCCTCGCGGCGCTATCTGCTGATCCACGGTCCGGCAAAGCGCGCGGCTCTTGAGCGGGCCGGGGCCGCGGACGGGGCCGAGGCCGCCCCCGTCCGTGTGCTCCTCGATGCGCCCGGCGGCGCCACCGTGTGCTACGCGGCCGGAGAGGGACGCCCATGAGCTCTGCGGCATGGGACCGGGTCAAGGCCGAGGCGGCGCGCCTGAAGGCCGTGCATCTGCGGGCGCTCATCGCGGATGGCGCGCGATGCCAGGCGCTGCAACGCACCGCCGCCGGGATCACCCTCGATCTCAGCCGAGAGAAGCTGGATGCCGGGGCGATGGAGGCGCTGCTCGGGCTCGCCGAGGCCCAGGGCTTGCCAGCGATGCGGGCTGCGCTCTTCTCCGGTGCGCCGATCAACGCAACCGAAGGGCGGGCGGTGCTACATATGGCCTTGCGCGGCGGTGCCACCCCGCCCGATGGCGACGATGTGGAGGGCACGCTTTCTCGCATGCTCGCCTATGCCGAGGATATGCGCCGCGGTCCCATGACCGATGTGATCAATATCGGCATTGGCGGGTCGGATCTTGGGCCAGCCATGGCTGCACGCGCGCTGCGCCCGGACTGCGATGGGCCGCGGCTCCACTTTGTCTCGAACGTCGATGGCGCGCATCTGACGGACACGATCGCCGGGCTGGACCCGGCTCGCACCGCGCTCGTGGTCGTCTCGAAGACTTTCACGACGCAGGAGACCATGGCCAACGCCGCCTCGGCGCGCGACTGGCTCGAGGCGCAGAACGGCCCCGCAGCGCATCGGCAGATCGCCGCGGTCTCGACCAATATCCCCGCCTGCACGGATTTCGGCATCGATCCCGCGCGCGTGTTCGGCTTCTGGGACTGGGTGGGCGGACGCTATTCGCTGTGGTCCTCGGTGGGCCTTTCGCTGGCCATAGGCATCGGCGCACTGCGGTTTCGCGAGATGCTGGCCGGCGCGGCCGCGATGGATGCGCATTTCCGCGAAGCGCCGCTGGCCGAGAACCTGCCCGTGCTGCTGGGCCTCACGGGGCTGTGGCGGCGCTCGGCGCTCGGCATGCAGGCACGGGCGGTCATTCCCTATGATCAGAGGCTCGAGCGTCTGCCGGCCTATCTCCAGCAGCTCGACATGGAGAGCAATGGCAAAGGCGTCCGCTCCGATGGCCAACCGGTCGCCACGACCGGGCCGATCCTGTTTGGCGAGCCTGGCACGAACGCCCAGCATTCGTTCTTCCAGCTGCTCCACCAGGGCACCGATCCGGTGCCTGTCGAGTTTCTGCTGGCCGCCCGCCCGCGCGAGACGCTGGGCGCCCACCACGCCGCCCTGATGGCAAACTGCCTCGCCCAGGGCCAGGCACTGGCGGCGGGTCGCACACAGGCCGAGGCCCGCCAAATGATGGCCGAGGTCGGTTTCGCCCCGGCGGAGATCGCCCGCCTTGCCCCCCATCGCTGCTTCCCCGGCGATCGCCCCTCGACCACGGTCCTCTACGAGACCCTCGATCCCCGCACGCTGGGGGCGATCCTGGCTCTCTACGAGCACCGTGTCTTTGTCGAAGGGGCGATCTGGGGCATCAACAGCTTTGACCAATGGGGAGTGGAACTCGGCAAAGAATTGGCGCGCAGCCTGATGCCGATTATGCAAGGCGGTGCGGCGGATGGATTGGACCCGGCCACCGCCGGGCTCGTCGCACGGCTGAGGGAGCTCGCGCCATGACCGATCTCACGCCCCGGGCCGTGTGTGGGCTCGCCCCTGTGATCCCGGTGCTGGTGATCGATGATGTGAGCAGCGCGGCACCGTTGGCGCGGGCCCTGGTCGCCGGTGGGCTTCCGGCGCTCGAGGTCACGCTGCGCACGCCTGCAGCCCTCGATGCCATCCGCGCCATGGCCGAGGTCCCGGGCGGTGTCGTCGGCGCGGGCACGCTCCGCACGGCGGCCGACGTGAAGGCAGCGGTGGCGGCGGGGGCGCGGTTCGGCGTCTCTCCCGGTCTGTCCGAGGCGGTGCTGGATGCGGCGGCCGAGGCGGGCCTGCCGATGCTGCCCGGCGTCGCGACACCCAGCGAAGCCATGCGCGGCGCCGAGCTCGGGGCGAGCGTGCTCAAATTCTTCCCAGCGGGTCCCAATGGCGGTGCCTCGGTGCTGGCGGCTTGGGCCTCGCCCCTCGCTGGGTTGGCGTTCTGTCCCACGGGCGGGGTCTCGGAGGCCAATGCCCAGGACTATCTCGCACTGCCCAATGTGCTGTGTGTCGGTGGGTCATGGGTTGCGCCGCGCGACGCAGTCCGCGAGGGTGATTGGCAGCGGGTTAAAACTCTCGCGGCCCAGGCCGCCGCATTGGGAGGTTGATATGGACGCGGCAACCGAACGCGCGCTGACCGAGGTGGAGCACTGCCTGGCGCGGTATCAACGACGCCTGTCGCGGGTGCTCGATGCGATGCGGGGCTACGCCGTGACCGAGGCCGAGCTGTCCGATCTCGGGCGGGACAGCCGCCTGTTCACCACGGCGGCCGAGCGCCTCTACCGTGCGCTTGGCGACAGCGAGCGTGACGCCATCGGCCGTCTGCGCACGGCCAAGAGCGGCGCACGGGTGTGGCACCAGACGATCGGGCGCTATGCCGAGGCCATGCGCACATTGCTGGCCGGCACCGGCACACCCGAGGATGACCGCGTTGCTGAGGAGTTCATCGAGCAGGCGCGCGTGCGTCGCCGCTTTGCCCAGGCGGCCGAGACCCGCGCTGTGCGCTTGCGGGCACTCGATGGCGCTCTCCGCCGGCTGCGGCGGCGTCATGGCGGCGGCGGGCCGCGCTCGGATGGCGCGCCGCCCAACCGGACGATCGGGGATTGATCTCGGCGCCCGAGCCAAACCACGAGGCCACCCCCCGCGCCGAGATCCGTCAGGCTGAGGAGCCGGACGACATGGCGATGGCGGCCCACCTGATCCAGGCCTATGGCGATTGGATGGCCGAAATGCGCGGAGTTGCTGAGGCGCCGAGATGGAGTGCGCCCGATCTCAGCGCGCTGCCTGGACCTTATGCGCCTCCGGGCGGCGTTCTCTTGCTTGCGCGTGGGCGGGATGGCAGCGGGCTCGGCTGCGCGGCCATGCGCGCCTTTGACGATCGGCCGCACCTGTATACGGGTTTGATCAAGCGGCTCTATGTGGTGCCAGAGGCGCGCGGACAGGGGCATGGCCGGCGGCTTGCGGCGGCGTTGATCGAGACTGGGCGTGCGGCCGGCTTTGCCCGCCTCCTGCTTTCCACCCTGCCCGAGATGCCTGAGGCCCAGGCACTCTATGGCGCGCTCGGCTTCCGCGAGATCCCGCCCTATACGTCCGCCCTGATCCCCGGTCGGATCGCGATGGCGTTGGAACTGCGGCCAGACGCAGACGGCCGGGCGGAGGCTGGGTGATGCTCGGAGAGATCCAGATCCGCCCAGTGGAGAGCCCACAGGACCTCGCCGCCGCCCGCACGCTCTTCGCCGCCTATGCCGATTGGCTCGAGCGCGACCACGGGATCGATCTCGCCTTTCAGGGGATCGAGGCCGAGCTCGCTGGCCTGCCGGGCAAGTACGCTCTCCCCGAGGGCGCCTTGCTGTTGGCCCTCAGCACCGCCGGAGCTGCGGTCGGCTGCGCTGCGCTCCGCCCGCATGCCCAAGGCGTTTGCGAGATGAAGCGTCTCTATGTGGCGCCGGAAGCCCGCGGGACTGGGCTCGGCCGCCGTCTGGCCAAGGCGATCCTCGCCGAGGGGCGGTCCCGCGGCTATGCGCGCATGCTGCTGGACACCGGCGGGTTCATGGATGCAGCCCAGGGGCTCTATCGCAGCCTTGGGTTTCGCGAGATCCCGGCCTACTATCACAACCCCATTCCAGGCTGTCTGTTCATGGCCTGCGATCTGGTCGATCCGGCCTGAGCCGCGCCTTGCCGTCGCCAAACATCCTTTGCGCCTGCCGCTTCAGCGCCTAACATCCTGCGCGGGAGGATCGCCATGACTGCACCAGCCAATCCGGACGTCACCGCATTCTTCGATGCCGCGACCAACACGGTCAGCTATGTGGTGCGCGAGCCCGAGGGTCCAGCCTGTGCCGTGGTGGACTCGGTGCTCGACTTCGACCAAGCCGCTGGACGCACAGCGACGCGCTCGGCCGACCGGATCGCCGCGCATGTGCGGTCCGAGGGCCTGCGCGTCGCGTGGATCCTAGAGACCCATGTCCATGCCGACCACCTCTCGGCCGCCCCGTATCTCCAAGGCATCCTTGGCGGGCGCATCGGCATCGGCGCCGAGATCACCGCGGTCCAGCAGGAGTTCGGCAAGATCTTCAACGCCGGCACGGCCTTTGAGCGCGATGGCAGCCAGTTCGACGCCCTGTTTCGTGAGCAGGATCGCTTCGAGATCGGCGCGCTCGACGCCCAGGTCTTGCACACACCCGGCCACACGCCGGCGTGCCTGACCTATGTGATCGGCGACGCGGCCTTTGTGGGCGACACGCTGTTCATGCCCGATTTCGGAACCGCACGCTGCGATTTTCCCGGAGGCTCGGCGGCGACGCTCTGGCACTCGATCCAAAAGATCCTGTCGCTGCCCGACCAGACCCGTATCTTTGTCGGCCACGACTACAAGGCGGCGGGTCGCGATGCCTACGCCTGGGAGAGCACGGTCGGCGAGCAACGCGCGCGCAATGTCCATGTGGGCGGCGAGGCGACCATGGACGCCTTCGTCTCGCAACGGGAGGCGCGGGACAAGGCGCTGGCCATGCCTCGGCTGATCGTGCCGTCGATCCAGGTCAATATGCGCGCGGGGCGCCTGCCCGAGCCCGAGGACAACGGCACCGTCTATCTGAAGGTGCCGATCAACCGCCTCTGACGCCGTTGGGGGTTGCCCGGTGACGGCGCGCTGCTAGGACTGGGGCAATCGAGGAGGAGCCCCATGACCGAGCATCGCATCCACCGCCAATCCTCTGGCGTCTTCATCATTGCTGCGACCCCGTTTGACGACAGCGGGGCCTTGGATCTCGACAGCACGGATCGCCTGGTCGATTTCTACCTCTCCAAGGGCGTCTCGGGGATGACGGTGCTCGGGATCATGGGCGAGGCGCCCAAGCTCGCCCCCGATGAGGCCTTGGCCTTCCTCGATCGCGTCTTCAAACGGGTGAGCGGGCGGATCCCGGTGATCGTGGGCGCGTCCTCCGGCGGCTTCGACATCATGCGGCGCCTGGCCCATTCGGCGATGGAGATGGGGGCGGCCGGCGTGATGGTGGCCCCTCCGGGCACCGCCGACACCGAGGCCAAGATTGCGGGCTACTACGCCGGGGTCTGCACGGCGCTGGGACCAGAGGTGCCGCTCTGCGTCCAGGATTTCCCGCAGGCCAGCGGGGTCTCGATGTCCGCCGCGTGCATCGAGGATCTGGCCCGCACCCACGACCAGATCGTGATGCTCAAGCACGAGGACTGGCCGGGGCTGAACAAGATCACGGCCGTGCGCCGGGCCGAGGCGGCGGGCGCTCCCCGGCTCTCGATCCTCTGCGGCAATGGCGGGCTGTTCCTGCCGCTCGAGATGGGGCGCGGGGC
>JBCCZI010000071.1:0-22519 GCA_039187815.1 Pseudomonadota bacterium
CCGGCCGAAGCTGACACAACCATCATCGGGTAACCAACAAAGGAAACCCTAGGCTGCCGATATACGAAAAGCTCCATCCGTCGAAACAGACCAGAACCGCCCGCATATCCCTTCACTAAAACAAAAATGTCAAAGAGCGCCGAAAACCAATCCCCGTCCGGGTGGACACCCGGTCGATCGGGTCATGATTTCCGAAACCCAGCACATCGCCGGTGAGCGCGGCTTATATGGAGATTCGAGCGGCCTCGCAAGCCCCTTTTTTCAGGTTAGCCGCGACGGCTCGGCCGTCGCCGATGCATCGAGATTTTGTGATTTGAATTCAGGGAGATACGGCGCGGGCTGACCGTCCAAAGCTCTCAGAAACCCCCGGATCCGCCCGATTTGTCGTCGCACCCGCTGAAAGCGCAGGCCAAAGGCATAGACTGGCAGTTTGGCGAGCATGCCTGCAAGCACGAGACCCCGGGACCCACGCTTGTGCTTGGCCATCAGATAGGCTCGGCTCCAGCCAAATGAGACGTCCTTGATCCGATTGGCGCTCCCCTCGTTCTCGGAGGATTGGTCCCCGAGATGCAGCGCCTCCGCCTCTGGGACAAAGACAATGGGCCTCCGAGCCGCCCGATAGCGCAGAGCCAAATCATCGTCTTCGAAATAGAGAAAGATCGCGGGATCAAAGCCACCGAATGCCAGGAAGGTGCGGACGCGGACCAGCATCACCGCGCCAGAGATCATCGGGATACAGGCAGGGCCGCTCGGGATGTCCCTCGGCTCCTGCCGGGGCTCGAGGCTCGACTCGTGGCGAAAGAAGACCTCGCCCTCCCGGTCTACAAGCTTCGGCACAAACAGATCGCCGCCCGGATGACGCTCGGCTGCAGTCAAGAGGGCGGCAATGGAGGTCTTCGACATGACCGCATCGGGGTTGATTACCAGCGCGAGGTCGGTCTCGACGGCCCTCAGACCCGCCATCACGCCACGGCCAAAGCCTTGGTTGACCGGCATCGACAGCACGTCATACCCGAGCCGCCGCGCCACGGTTACCGTCTGATCCGCGCTCGCATTGTCGACGACCAGGGTCCGCATGGCCGGTCCGGTCCGGGCCTGCCAGCGCAATGCATCGGCCGAGTTAAAGGCCACGGTCACCCGGGTAAGGTCCCTCATGGCAGCACGCCTTGACTGCTCTGCGCGCCGGGTGCTTCGCAGACAACCAGGATCTGCTTGGCAATCAGCCGCTCGAGCCGACCACCCGACGCTACGATCAGCCAGCGACGAAACTCGAAGGGACGGTATTCGGTGGCGCTTCCGAGATGGCGCGGCACCAAGCCTCCGGCGCTGGCAAGCTCGCGCGCCGTCTCATGGGTGAAGAAACGCAGATGGGTGCGGTCGAGCAGACCGGCATCTCGGTAACGGAAATCGCCGTGCACCGCGAGACGCCAGAGAAACTTCCAGTTCCGCACATTGGGCACTGACACGATCAAGCGTCCCTGGGGCGCCACAAGGCGGGAGAGCCGGCGAACCGCCTCCCACGGATCGGCGAGATGTTCGAGAATGTCGAGGCAAAGCACCAAATCCAGCGAGCCTGGGGGGATCTCCTGTTCGAGCTCCAACTCTGCCAGATCATCCTGCCATAGACGGTCCAAGCGTTCGGAGGCGCCGGCCGCCGCGTCGGGATCGAGTTCAACACCGCCGGCCCAGTCGACATTCCGTTCCTCGCGCAGCATCGCCACCGTGGCGCCCGATCCGCAACCGAGGTCGAGCACCCGGCCGGCATGGTCCGGAACATGGGGCAAAATCTCCCACCGCGCTCGATCGAAATAGTCATGCATGACCCGCTCCGCGCCCGACGACAGGCCAGTGGCGCGGCATCCGTGACGGGCAGGAACACGACCGGCTCGGCATCTCGGGGCATCCGGATGATGGGCACACGGGCAGGCCGGACTATTGCATCCGGGCGGCAGGGCCGCAAGAGAGGCCTGCGGCGTCCTCGGCAGATTCCGGTGACGCCGCGGGTGCGTGTGCCGCGAGGATCCCGATGCGCTCGGCCACGTTGCCGGCAAAGCCCGCACCCGCCTCGCCGTAGACGTCAAACGCCACATGGGCGCCTGCCTCGGTCAACGCCTCGACATCGTCGGGATACCGGGCCAGGGCGGCGACAAAGCCCTCAAACCCCGAGGCCCGTATCTGCTCGAGCGCAAGCATGTTGGCGTCGTGGTCCGGCATCGCCAGCAGCACCGCCCGGAGTGAGGCCGCGGGCCGGCCAGTACGCCGCCAAAAATCGGTGTCCGTCGCATCGCCGTGCAGCACGGTTAGCCCGGCTGCCTGAAGCCGCTCGACCTTCGCCCAATCCGTCTCGATGCCGAGCAGACGCCCGGCCGGCACCCGCGTATCCAGGGTGCGATAGACCGCTTGGCCCAGCCGCCCCATGCCGAAGACGACCACCTCCGCATCGCCGAGCATCGGTCGCTGATCGGCGACATCGGCGCGCCGCGTCTCGAACTGCCGGAGCCATTTGGAGTTGCGGGCATAGAGCGCGTGCCCCATCGCGTTGATGGGCGTCAAGATCAGGAACGAGATTGCAAGAGATAAGGCTAAGGTGAGCAGCCAGGCCTCCTCGATCAGACCCTGGCCGACCGCGACCGTGCCGACGATCAGCCCAAACTCCGAGAAGGTCCCGAGGCCGAGCGCTCCCAGTAGGGCGGTCCGCGCTCTCAGCCGCAGCCAGACGAAAATGGCAAAGAACAGCACGATCTTGAGCGCCAACAAGGCCAACAGACCGAAGGCCGTCACCATCACCTCGACCGACGGCACGCCGGCGAGCCCAATATTGAGGAAGAAACCAATGAGAAACACGTCCTTAAAACCGAGCAAGGCGTCAGCGACCTCGCGTGACCGGCTCTGGCCCGCCATCAGCATGCCCATCACCAAGGCGCCGAGATCCGGCTTGAGCCCCACCACCTTGAAACTGGCCGCGCCCAGAACGAGGACGGTAAAGAGCCCGAAGAGCGGCAGCAACTCGTCATGGCCGATCCGGTCGAGCAGGCGCGTGAAAAGCGGCGGCAGCGCCAGAAGTCCCAACAGCGCAATGGCCCAAATTGACGGGAGATCTCCTCCCGACGCCGTCAGATAGGCCACGGCGGCCAGGTCCTGGATGACGAGAATGCCGAGCGCGATCTTGCCGTGCACGGAACCGAGCTCACCCTTCTCTTCAAAGATCTTGACCGTGAAGACGGTGCTCGAAAAGCTGAGCGCAAAGGCAATCAAAACCGCTTCCTGCATCGTCAGGCCTGCCAGGAGGCCCAACCCGACGGCGCCGAACCCCATCAGCAGAACCGCGAACACGACGACCGAGACGCTCATATGCCCGCCGGCAGCTATCAGGATCCGCCGCTCGGTCAGCATCTTTGGCGAGAGCTTGAGACCAATTGTGAACAACAGCAGCAACACGCCAAAATCGGCGATGCGCTGCCCTGTCTCGGTCGGCTGGACTCCCAATTGCGAGAGCGCAAAGCCGGCCCCCAAAAAACCCAGCATCGGCGGCATGTGCAGCATGCGCGCCGCCATACCGAGCGCAAAGGCCACAGCCAGCGAAACGGACAAAGAATCGAGATCGAGGAAACCGGGCATCCCTCAGATCATCGCACTATCAAGGCTGACGTAAATTGCGCTTGACAGCGCACGGGGCAAAGACCCCTTAGCGGTTCAGCGGGCCGCAACGCCTGGCTGTTTCGCCCGCCACTCCAAAAAGGCATCGGCCGAGGCGAAACCACGCCATTTGGCCCCGTCACAGAGCTCAAAGGGCCGATACTGGGTCTTGTAGGACATCTTGGGGCTGCCGGCGACCCAATAGCCAAGGTAGACATAGGCTAGCCCCATTTCGCGAGCGAGGCTGATGTGATCCATGATCATGAATGCGCCGAGGCTGCGCGCCTTCTGGTCGGGCTCAAAGAACGAGTAGACCATCGACAACCCGTCCCCGAGAATATCGGACAGGCAGGCGCCGATCAGCTGTCGATCGCCCTCTTCATCGGAAACCGTGTACTCGATGACTGTTGAGTTCACGGGCGTCTCATCGACCATTGATGCGTAGTCGAAGGCGTCCATATCGGCCATGCCGCCTTGAGCATGGCGGGTGTCCAAATATCGGCGGAACAGAGAGAACTGCGACTCGGTCGCCCAAGCCTCGCAGGCGCGGCGGGTCAGATCAGAATTGCGGCTAATGATCCGGCGCTGTGTGCGTGAGGGTTGGAAGCTTGCAACCGGAATGCGGATCGACATACAGGCAGAGCACCCGACACAGGCCGGGCGATAGATCACTGATTGCGATCGGCGGAACCCGCGGGCCGACAGCGCATTGTTGACGCTGACGGCACTGGCTCCCTGCAGCGTGGTGAACACCTTCCGCTCTTCCTTCTCCTCAAGATAAGGACATGGCTGCGGGGCAGTCAGATAGAACTGCGCCTTTAGAGCGGTTTCGTGGTGACTCATCGCCGGATGCTCCTCTCGTCCCACCACGATAACAAACGGGACGCGCTTGTCACCCGCAAGTCTGGATCCGCCATCACTTGGCGTTCGGGAGGTGCAGGATCGCCTCGGGACTGCCGGAAATCGAGGGATCCGGCGAACGCAACAGGGCGCGATGCGTGTAAGGCAGTGCCGACAGAACAACCCGTTGCGTGGCCAGACGCGCCCGCCGTTTATCGTCTGCACGGACGACGACCCAAGGGGCCGCGGAGGTGTGGGTCCGCTGGAACATCTCTTCGATCGCTGCCGTATAGGCATCCCAGCGGCTAAGCGACTTGATGTCGATGGGCGAGAGTTTCCAGTGCTTGAGCGGATCCCGCTCGCGATCGCGCATCCGCCGCATCTGCTCGGCCCGGGTGATGGTCAACCAGAATTTGAACAGATGGATGCCGTCCTGGGCCAGCATCGCCTCGAACCCGCCGACCTGCTCAAAAAACAATTGGCGTTGTTCAGATGTGCAAAAGCCGAAGACATGCTCAACCACCGCCCGATTGTACCAAGAGCGGTCGAAGAACACGATTTCGCCGGCAGCCGGCAGATGCCCTGCGTAGCGTTGGAAATACCACTGGCTCTGCTCACGGTCGGTCGGTTTTGGCAGCGCCGCGACCCGCGCGCCGCGCGGGTTGAGGTTTTGCATAAAGCGCTTGATCGAGCCGCCCTTGCCCGCTGCATCCCGCCCCTCGAAGATAACTGCGATCCGAGCGCCGGTCTCGACGGCCCAGGCCTGGAGCTTCACGAGTTCGATCTGGAGGGAGGCCGCCTCGTCCGCGTATCGCTTGCGCTTCTTACGTCGGGTGTAGGGGTAGCCCTCGCCCAACACAGGCCCGTCAGAGGTCTTCACCGCCTCGCGAAGTCCGGCAGGGAAATCGGTCTCGAAATAGCGGCTGATGGCACCGTCAAATGGAAGAGACATTGGGATGTCCGGGATTGTCACAAGACCGACATCATGGCGCGTAGGGGCGCGGGCTGTCCAGACACGCGGCCGGCCTCAGGCCCGCTCCAGAACCCGCTCGATGGCACCCTCAAGTTCATAGGGCGCGGCATGGTGCGCCATATGCCCAACTCCTGGCAGCAGCGTCATGCGCGCCGACGGCACTCGCTGCGCGAGCACGGCCGCTTGGTCGTCCCAATCGATGAAGTCCGCTTCGCCATGGATGATCTCAACCGGCACGGAGACCGAAGGGTAGCGGGGCGCCAGCCGTCGAAGCGCCACATTGATGTTCTGGAGGTCTTCGCCGTTGGCCCGAAGCGTGCGTTCCCGGAGCGCCAGGGTTGCGCCCACATGATCGACATAGCCATCAGGCACCCGTTGGGGCCGGAAAACCCGCGCGATGAACTCTGCGATCCCACCTTCACGCGCCCGCTCCAGCAGATGGTCCATGTAGGCGTTCACGATCACGCCATCGAGGCCAATCGCGTGGACGATCGTCGCGAGGCCGCCATAGGGAATCGTGACCGCTGACACCGGCACGACGCCCAAGGTCTGGCGGGGATAGTCCAGCGCCCAGGCCATGGCGACCGCCCCGCCCCACGAGTGACCGATGACGATGGGGTTCTCGACCCCAATGGAGCGGCTCGCCTCTTGCAAAACCCGCGCCTGCACCGCGGGATCCCACCCATTGACCGCGGGGCGGTCCGAATAACCAAAGCCCGGCCGATCAAAGACGATGACGCGGTAGGTCTCGGCGAGCCTAGGGGCAACATCGAAGGTCCAGTCGCGGAGATTTCCACTGGCGCCATGGATGAGGACGATCGGTTGCCCCTCGCCGCGATCCCAGTAATGGACCCGCAGGCCGTGGGCTTCGGTGAACTCACCGATTGGGGGATACTCGCGCCGAATGCGCGCCTCGTCGAACGGCACAGGCGAGGAGCAGGCGCCGAGCAAGCCCATGCCGCCCAGCATGCCGGAACCGATCAGAAACCTCCGCCGTCGCATGGCTCACCCTCCTAGACGTTTGTCGCAGACATGGGTCCGACCCTTGGGCTTGGCAAGTTCTCGTCTGGGCAATCGAGTTCCGACCGGCAGCCGGCACTTTGCAGACTACTACGCGCCAATCGCCGTCAAGTCATAGGGCGTCGTCTGATAGACCTCGTTGATCCAGTTGCCGAACAACAGATGCGCATGCGAGCGCCAACGGTTCTCGGGCGGACAGGCGGGATCGTCTCCGGGATAATAGTTGCGCGGAATCGCGACTGCATCGCCGCGCGCAACATCACGCCGGTACTCCTCATCCAGTGAGGTCGTGTCATACTCGATGTGGTTGAACATATAGAGCGCGCGGTGGCCTGCATCCTCGATCAAGCACGGGCCGGTCTCGGCTCCGCTGACCAAGAGCCGAAGGTCCCCAGCATCCGGCAGTTCTGCGGCCCGGATCTCGGTCCAACGGCTGACCGGAATGACAAAATCGTCAGAGAAGCCCCGCAGATAAGGTGTCGAGGGCACCAAATTGCGATGCCGAAAGCAGCCAAAGGCCTTGGTCGGCAGCATATGCTTTGGCACGCCATGAAAGTGGTTCAGCATCGCCTGCGCTCCCCAGCATATGGCAAAGGTCGCGTGGACATGGGACTGGGTCCAGTCGAAAACGGTCCGCAGTTCCCCCCAATAGGTTACCTGATCAAAGGGCAGATGCTCGATCGGCGCGCCGGTTATGATAAAGCCGTCGAACCGACGCCTGCGCGCCTCCTCAAACGGGATGTAGAACGCCTCAAGATGTTCGGTCGCCGTGTTCTTCGAGACGTGCTCGGTCATCTTGATAAGCGTCAGCTCGATCTGAAGCGGGGTGGCGCCGATCAGCCGTGCAAACTGCGTCTCGGTGCGTACCTTGTTCGGCATAAGGTTCAGCAGCCCGATTTGCAGGGGGCGAATGTCTTGGCGCAGCGCCGTTTCTTCGGACATCACCATGACGCCCTCACGGCTGAGGACGTCATGCGCTGGAAGATCGGCGGGGATCTTGATGGGCATAGCAGTCTCCAGAGGCGCGCGCGCCCGGCCCTCGTAGATAAGGAGCGCCGTCGGACGACGCAACTCCGGGCCGTTGCACGACACGGGCCACAGTGGGCGAGACTGCCTTTAGGGGGCTAATGGCCCGCTAACGGGATAAGCCCTGGGCTTTGCGGCGCCCGTACGAGCGCCGCAAAGGGCATGCGGATCACTTGATCCAGCTGTCCACCACATCCTTGTTGTCTGCGACCCACTCTTCCGCCACATCGCGGGGATCGAGTTTGTCGCGGCCGATCTTAAGGATCCACTGGTTCACCACCGCGGGGTCGAGCTTCATCTGGCTCAGGAACTTGGCCACCGGCGGGTTCCGGGTCTCGAGCGATTTGGAATAGGCGACATAGATGCTGGCATCGTTGCTGGCGCAAGAAAAGGTGGAGGCCTCGAGCCAGTCTTCCTTGTCCAGATCGACGCTTTCGCAGCCCTCAGTACGCGCCGGCTCATCGATCGGCACGATGTCATAGGCGGCGTGCACCCATTCCGGCGTCCAGTAGTAGAAGAGGATCGGCTGCTCACGCTGGAAGGCGGTCTTCAGCTGCGCCTTGAAGGTGGCGTCCGGCAGGATCTCAGGCTCCCACAGCTCCGACAAGCCGTAGCTCTTGAACTTGACCTGCCACATGCGGGTGGACTTCCATCCCGCGTCGCCGGCCCAGTACTCGCCCTTGCCGTTGCCGTCCTTGTCGAACATGGCCGCGACTTCGGGATCGGCGAGGTCTTCGATCGAGCTGACGCGGTCCGCCATGAACGACGGCACATACATCTTCTGCGTACCCAGATAGGGCTGATTGTGGCCCACCGTTTGGGCGCCGTCGATGTATTTGTCCCAGATCGCCTGGCGGTTCGGCATCCACAGATCGGTGTAGACATCGGCCGAGCCGTCGCCTTTGTCCATCCCGGCCGCGACGATCGACCCGTCTGACAGACCCTCGACGATCTCCGCCTCAGAATCGAGCGGACCCTCGATCACGGCCTGGATGACGTGGCCGATGGCCTTGGCACCGGTCCAGGTCAGATCCCCGATCTTGACCGTCGCATCGGCTGCCATGGCTCCGGTCGCGGATGCGAGGGTGAGCGCCACCCCCGATAACAAGACTTTGATCTTTTTCATCATTCTTCCCATTGAGTTGAGTGCCTGGCCCGTGTCAGGGCGCCTTGATTTGCCTAGAGACGGGATCTGTTGGCTGTCTGCACGACCCGATCGATCATCATGGCGAGCAGCGCAATCCCGATACCCGCCAACACACCGCGGCCGGTTTCGGTGTTCTCCAAGGCCTCGGTCACCACGTAGCCCATGCCACCGGCCCCGATCAGTGCAGCGACCACGACCATCGAGAGGCTCATCATCACGACCTGGTTGATGCCGGCCATGATCGAGGGCAACGCCAACGGCAGCTCCACCTTGGTGAGCAACTGGCGCGGGTTCGCCCCAAAGGCGAGCGCCGCCTCCTTGGTGTTGTCCGGCACCTGGCGGATGCCGAGCGCTGTCAGCCGAACCATGGGCGGCATGGCGAAGATGACCGTCGCCAAAATCCCGGGCGGCTTGCCGATCGAGAAGAAGGCGATGGCCGGGAGCAGGTACACAAAGGACGGGATCGTCTGCATGACATCCAGTATCGGCGTAACAAAGATCTGGCCCCGTCGCGACTTGCCCACCCAAATGCCCAGCGGCAGACCCATGGCGATGCAGATGATCGAGGCGGCCACCACCAAGGAAAGGGTGTCCATCGCGGTCTGCCAAAAGCCGAACAGGGCCAGATAGACCAGCGCACTGCCGACGAAAATCGCCGTCCGCGTGCCGGCCATCCGATGGGCAACGAACAGCAGCACGCACATGGTGATCGGCCAGGGCGTGCCCACAAAGACCGATGTGATGGCGCTGAGCATGCCGCGCAGGAACCGTGTGATCCCGTCGAACAGGAACCCGTAGAAGACGGTCAGATAGCCGATCCCGTCATCGATTGCCTGCGAGGTGTAGGTGTTCAGGTTGACCGGCGGTGCATCTGGTTTGGGCGGCGTCCGCTTGACGATCCGCTCTCCATCCTCACCCCGGGGATAGGAGATCTCATCCGGACGGTCGATCCAGAACAGCGTCGGGAATTCACCGATGACAAAGCAATCGAACTGTTTCTTGAAAGCGACGTCTTCGCCCTGAGCGATTGCGCGGTCCTGGCGGATGCAGGTCCGCTCCTCCGGCGCGAACTGGGTGGCGCGATATAGCAACAAGGGCACGATCATCAGCACGATCAAACCGCCGAGGATCAAGCGCGAGCGGTCAAGGCCGCTGGCCACCGAACGGTCGACGCGCCATTTGTCGTATTGCCGCGCATAAAACCGATCGGCCAACCAGGCAAACAACAGCCGCCCAAGCACAAAGACGATGATGGCCGTGATCAGATGGTTCTGGGACCAGCCCGTATAGCGCTCGACCAAAAAGGCCTTGTCCGCATTGTCAGCGGCGGCGGTCGTGTATTTGTAGACCAGCGCCAGGTTCACCGCCGCGATCAGATCCAACACGAAGCCGATTCCGAAGAGGGTCCAGTTCCCGCGGAGTACCGCCCAGACAAAGCCGCCCAAGATGGCTGAGACGTTGATATGCGTCCCGCTCAGCGTCGCCTTCTGGATCCGGAGGAAGACGTCGGCGTAGTAGCCGCCATTCTCGCCGGCAAACTCCCGAAACGGCTTGTGGATGTCAGCCTGTTCAGACATGGCGCCTACACCTCACCCTGAATGCCGCGCAACAGCGCATCTTTGGTGACCACGCCCACGGGCTTGCTGTCGCTCATGATCACAATGGGCTTCTCTTGATCGACCGCGAGGCCGACCAGAACGTCGAGATCGTCATCCGGGCCCGCCTGCGGGCAAGTGTCGACCGGAGGCAGCACAGCGCCTGTCGCTTCGAAGGCGTCGACGGGCTGCATCACCGTATGGGCAAAGACCAATTTCAGCTTTGAGATCCCAGCGACGAAATCCGCCACATAGGCGTCGGCGGGTTGTGTCACGATCTCTTCCGGCGTGCCGGTCTGCACGATCTCGCCATCCTTCATGATCGCGATGCGGGTGCCCATCCGGATCGCCTCGTCGAGGTCGTGGGTGATGAACAGCGTGGTCTTCTTGAAGGTTTTCGAGAGCTCGAGGAACTCATCCTGCAGGCCCCGCCGGATCAGCGGATCAAGGGCTGAGAACGGCTCGTCCATCAGCAAGATGTCCGGGTCCGCGGCCATGGCCCGGGCAAGCCCGACACGCTGCTGCATGCCGCCCGAGAGCTCGCTCGGCATGCGGTCGCCATAGCCCTGGAGGCTCACGAGCTCGATCACCTTGTCGGCGACATTCGCCCGGGTGAAGGCGTCGACATTGCGGAGCTCAAGCGCAAAGGCGATATTGTCGCGCACCGAGCGGTGGGGCAGCAGAGCCATATTCTGAAAGACCATGCCGATTTTGTCAGCCCGCATGACCCGCAGCTCCTCAGGGTTGAGGCCGCCGACATTCACGCCGTTGATCAAGATCTCCCCGCTCGTCGGCTCGATCAGACGGTTGATGTGGCGCACCAAGGTCGACTTGCCCGAGCCGGAGAGGCCCATGATGCAAAAGATCTCGCCCTCTCCGACCGAGATCGACACATCCCGGACGCCGACGACCGCTTCGAACTGCTGTAAAACATCAGCCTTGGAGAGGTTTTCCCGGCGCACCGCCTCCATGGCCTCCTTGGCCCGATCGCCAAAGATCTTCCAGACGTTTCTAGCGACGACGACCGCATTCTCGCTGTCTTGGGTCACGCGCGTGCCTTCTCTCGCTTGGGATCCAGGAAAGGGAGAGAGACGATCCGGCAAGGAAGGCGCTTCATGTGCCCGTCGAGCCGGCCCACCTCGAGAACAGTGCCGGTATCGGCGTTCTCCACGGCCACGCGGGCCATGGCGATCGCATGGCCAAACCCGGCCGAATGGCAAGCGCTGGTGATCGTGCCGACCTGCTCGCGCCCAACGAACAACGCGTCGCCATGCGCGGGGACTTCGTTGCCGGTCATATGGAGGCCGACCAGCTTGCGCCGAACAGCGCCGGCATTGCGCTCCAAAGCAGCACGGCCGATGAAGTCGGGCTTGCTGAAGTCGACGGCGAAGCCCAGGCCGGATTCCATGGCATCGGTGTCGGGCCCGAACTCCGCTCCGGCGACCATCAAGCCCGCCTCTATACGGAGCATGTCGAGTGCCTCGGCGCCCATCGGAACCAGGCCATGGGGCGCGCCCGCCTCCATCAACCCATCCCAGATCGCGATTGCGTCGCCGTCGTTGCAGAAGATCTCGTAACCGAGCTCGCCCGTGAACCCGGTTCGGCACAGCATAAAGGCAGGGCCCTCGCGATCGTGCAAGCGTGCGATAGTGAAGCCGAACCATTTGAGGTTGTCGAGCTCCGGTCGGCTCGGCTGGATGAACAGGATTTCGTGCAGGATGTCCCGCGATTTTGGCCCCTGCAGCGCGAGGTTGGGCATCGCATGCCCAAGCTCACGCACGCGGACATTCAGGCTCAGCGCCTTGGCCTGCTCGCGCAGATGCAGGGCGGAATCGTCAGAGCCACAGCACCAGCGGAAGACCGTGTCCTCGAGCCGGAACAACGTGCCGTCGTCCAGTACGCTCCCCCTCTGGTCGCACAGCAACGCATAAAACCCGCGATGCCGCGCCAGTTTCGCGACATCCCTTGTCATGCAGTGCTGCAGCAAGGCCTGGGCATCTGGCCCGACCACATCGAACTTGCGCAGCCCAGACATATCCTGCAGCGTGGCCGCACGCTTGCAGGCCCAATACTCCCCGATCGCCCCGGTCGCGTCATAAGCGGCGGGCATCCATAGATCGCGCGCGACAGTGAAGTTCGAGGTGAGCGACGAGGTGCGCGTATGGAACACCGAATGCTTCGTCAGCTGTTCGGCATCGCTCGGATTGGCGCGCCAAGAGACAGAGTGGGAGATGGATGTGTCCTCTGAGTAGATGCGAACATGCACATCCGTAGGGTTCCAGCCGTTGATTGGATCGACATCGTCGGGGCAGGCGGTCGACACGCAGACGAGATCCGTCAATGCCTGCAGGATCACGTAGTCGCCCGGCCGCGACCACGCCTCGTCGGTGCGAAGGCCATGGCTGGCCCAGTCAATCCAAGAGTTGAAGAAGAAGTTGACCGCCGGCCAGGCGGGGCGAGGCGCGATGCCATAGGGACCGAAGGCATCTGAGATGTTGTCCGAGCAGTTCACATGACCCGGAAAGCCCCGATCCTCATACCCCCGCGCCGTACAAGCCAGGGCGAACGTGTCGTGTCGACCAACGGTATCGCGCCTAACGGCAAGCAGGGGGCGGATGTCCTGATCAAAGAATTTGTCGTGCAGGCCAGGCAGAGGATACGCGCTGCGCGACATCGTGCGCGACACAGTCGAGTCGATCGGCCGCTCGCAGCCTGCATCCAAGGCATCGCGGCGCAACGCCATGAAATCCGAACATTGCTGACCCTCGATATCGATGATCTGAACGAACTCGCCCTGTTTGAGCTCATAGGCTTGGGCCGTTCCCCGTGAGACCCGCCATTCGTCTCGGATCTTGCCCAGCGGATCCGGGAGCCGCGGGGCGCAGTTGCTAGTCGGTCGCTTGACGCTGACCAAGAACCGTCCCCCCCCACCACCACGGACCTTGTCCGCCGCACTGGGAGCGATCAGGAAGATCTCGGCGTCCCGCGCCATGCGCACAACGTAGAGATCACCGGGTGCGGCCCCCGCGCCGAACAGGCCGAGCGCTTGGCCATGCTCGATCCGTCCACCCCGGTTGGATGCGATCGCAGCCATTTGCCTGCTGTCATAAGCGCCAGTGGTCAAAGGGATCGGGGCCAACGCCGGCAAGTCAAAGGCCGCCAAGCCAAAGGTTTGATCTTTGGATGAGAGGGCTGTGAGCCAGGCCCCTGCACCGCCATCGACCGCGCGGACCGAGAGCACGGCACCCGCCTCAACGGCAATGCGCCCTGCCTCCCCGCACCGCACATCGATCGACAAGCAAACCGGCTGCTTCAAACCCACATACCGGGCACGGTCCAAGAGGGCAGTCGCGGGGTCGTCTGGCATAGCAAATGTCTTTCACGTCGCGCAGGTCTTACTTCGCCGGTTTGGCGCGGGTTGAGCGCGAGAAACCGGTTACTTCAGAGCATCCCATCACTTGCCCTGGCGACTCGTCAAGCATAAAATGTCGGAGGTGGCGAAGGGATACGATGTGAATAAAAAAGTTCAGGGTATTCGTGATATTGCAAGAGAAACGGGGCTTTCGATCGCCACTGTTTCTCGTGCAATCAATGGTGTTTCCACAGTTGGCAAAGAAAATCGCGAGCGCGTTTTGCGCGCATGTCAAGAGCTCGACTATCTTCCCAATCCCGCTGCGCGTGCATTATCGACTCGGAAGTCAAAGACGATTGCATCAATTATCCCAACTATCGAAAACTCAGTTTATGCGAAATTTTTAGCCGCAATAGAAAAATCACTGAGCGATCATGGGTACTCTCTGGTTATATCCGTTTCGAGTAATGAAGGTGAGGAAGAAATCACTTCTGCTCGAAAATTACTTGGAATGGGTGCTGATGCGTTTATCTTAAGCGGAGCAGCGCACGCGCAGTCATTGCTCGATCTCTTACAGCGCCGGAACGTCCCGCACGTCTTTACATCTGTATGGGAGGCAGAAAGCACCACACCCGTAATTGGCTATGACAACGCTAGAATTTCTGAACGCGCGCTTCATTATCTGCACAGTAAAGGCCATGAATGCATTGCCATCGTCCATGGCCCGACCCTCGGCAATGATCGCGTGTCCGCCCGGATTGCCGGTGCCCATCGCGCCACCCTGAACGGGCCGTCTATCGTCTTTTACGAAACGCCCTTGACCGTGGCGGGGGGCAAATCTGCGGTGCCGAACATTCTCGACAGCGCTGCCACGGCGGTCTTGTGCTTTTCCGATGTTATCGCACTCGGTGTCTATTTTGCGCTTATGGAGCACAATTTGTCCGTACCGGACGACATGTCTGTGATGGGCTTTGACAATCTCGACTGGTCGCGCGATGCGACCCCTCCGTTGACGACGATCGATTTGCCCGCTGGTCGCATGGGTGAGCGGGTGGCCAACCAGCTTGTCGACTATCTCGAGAACGGCACGGCTATCGCCTCCGAAGTGTTGGCCGCCAACATCATTGAACGCGCCTCAGTCAAGGACATCTCGGACCCGTAGGTAATCTGACCGCCCTTTGGTTAGGGCTCGCCGAAGCAGACCTGTGGCAGAGTTTGCTTTACGAACACGACCAGTTTGGCAAGGTGCGACAATCGCCACATATCCAGCGGCTGGAGCCAAAGGGATCGGCAAGGGGCTGACGAATGAAGGATGCCGTCGAAGAACTGCGCAATTGCGTGAACCTGCCGTTCGAGCGTGCCCGGGCGATGCCTCCTTCGGTCTACACCTCCACAGCCTTTCTCGAGCGCGAACTGCGGGATGTCTTTGCGCAGGAATGGTTCTGTGTTGGCCGCGCGTCCACGCTGGCCGAGCCGGGCGACTATGCAACCGTCGAGCTTGCAGGCCAACCCGTGGTGGTCGTGCGCGATGCGGATGGGACATTGCGGGCAATGTCGAATGTCTGCCTGCATCGCATGTCAACCCTGTTGGAAGGGCGCGGCCAGACCCGCAGCATTGTCTGCCCATATCACGCCTGGACATATGGACTGGACGGCAGGCTGCGCGGCGCGCCGGCGATGCGACAGAACAAGGACTTTTGCAAGGACAGCTATCGCCTCCCACCCGTGCGCTGCCAGGAGTGGTTGGGCTGGGTGTTCGTCACGCTCAACGCCGCTGTGGCCCCAGTGGCCGAGCGCTTTGCCGGCGTTGAGGCCGAGGTTGGCGATTTCGGCATGGGCGCCTATGTGGAGACCTTTTTCGAGACCCATCTTTGGGACACGAATTGGAAGGTTTTGGCCGAGAACTTTATGGAGAGCTATCACCTGCCCGTATGCCATGCGGGCACGATCGGAGGGCTCTCCCGGCTCGACGAAATGGTGTGCCCGCCGGGCGAAGACAGCTTCAACTATCACACCATCCTGAAGGACGCATCGCTACAGATCGCGATGGCGCATCCATCGAACACGCGGCTCGAGGGGGACAGGCGTCGGATGACCTATCTCCTGGCGCTCTATCCGGGGCTGTTGATCACGCTCACACCTGGGTATTTCTGGTATCTCTCACTCCACCCTCAGGGTGTCGGTCAGGTGCGGATCGCCTTTGGCGGAGGCATGTCGCCTGACTATGTGAACGATCCGGATGCGCAGGCCCACTTCACTAGGCTCAAAGCCTTACTCGACGATGTGAACGCTGAGGATCGCGGCTGCACCGAGAAGGTCTATCGCGGGCTCTGCTCGGACGCTGCCGAACCAGGGCACCTGTCGCATCTCGAACGGCCGAACTACGACTTTGCACAGTATCTCTACCAGCGGGTTCAGGCATCCCTGTGACCGGAGAGCAAGGCCATGAACAAGCAGGTGGACACCCTCTCGCACCTGGCCACCATGCGCCGCGATCTGGCAAGAATCGCTGCAGCGCCGGATGAAGCACCGGTGGGCCCGCCCGGGCGGTTCTACACTGACAACGCCTATTTCGCCCATGAATGTGCCACGGTTCTGCGTCGCGGCTGGCATTGCGTGGGCCGGTCCGATGAGGTCGCGGAGACTGGCGCCTATCTGACGCTGCAGCTGCTGGGTGAGCCGCTTATCATTGTGCGGGACAGCGGCGGCATCCGGGCGCTCTCGAACCTCTGCCGACACCGCGGCATGCCATTGGCGCAAGGCTCAGGCAAGGCCAAGCGCTTTGTCTGCCCCTATCACGCCTGGATCTATGGCACGGATGGCCGGTTGCTGCGGGCGGCCCGGATGGAGAACGCGGGGTTTGATCCGGACAGCTGCCGGCTCGCCAGCTTCCCCTGCATCGAGCGCTTCGGCTTTGTCTATGTCAGCCTCTCCGACACACCGAGCGACATCGACGCCGATCTCGCTGGGTTGGAGAGCGTCATCGGCCCCTATGCGCCCCAGCAGTTCCGCATCCGCCACACGGCGACCGAGATCTGGCACACCAATTGGAAGTGCTTGGTCGAGAACTTCATGGAGGGCTATCACCTCTCGGTCGTGCATCCGGTGACGCTCCACGGCTACACGCCCACGGCGCTCAGCAAAAAAGGGGCGGCGGGGCGTGGGTTCACCAGCTACTTTGCCAACTATCCCCACGACACGCCCTCCCGCGGCATGGGCGCTCCCGGCCTGTCGCCCGAGGCTCGGCACCGCTCCTCGCTCTTCGCTGCCTTTCCGTGCCAGGTGGCCAGCATCGCAGCGTCGTTGCTGGTGTCGCTCTCGTTGCGGCCGCTAACGGTCGGCTCGGTCGAGGTGCGCTGGACGCTGTCCACCTATGGCGATGACCTGGACGATGAGGCCGTCGCAGAGCGCATCGCACTGTGGGAGGAGGTGAACCGCGAGGACCGCGAGAAGCTCGAAGCGATGCAGCTTGGCCTCGGCTCGATCTTTGCCACCGGCGGACCGCTGGCGGGCGAGGACTATGAGGGCACGGTGCGAGACTTCATCCAGTGGCAGGCGCGCGAGGATGCCTCCCTGCTCGCCGAGCCCTTGGACCGCTGACCCCGGCCTTCAGAACGGCATCGGATGCGCGCGATGTGCGGCTGACAGATCGGCCAAGACCTCCTCGCTCAGCACAAGCTCCCGCCCCTCGGCGATATGCGCCAACTGCGCCATGGTCGTGGCGCCAAAGATCGGGATGCAGGGAAACGGGCGCTGCAGGCAAAACGCCATGGCCATATGGACGGGATCAAGATTGTGCGACGTCGCCACCTCCAAGTAGGCGCGGACCGCATCATCGAGCCGGGGCGAGGACCGCGGCGACCCGCCGGCAATGTGATGACGCGAGCCCTTGGGCAGTGCGCCGTCGAGATACTTGCCGGTGACGAACCCCGTGGCGAGCGGAGAGAACGCCAGCAGCGTAACATCTTCGTTGTGCCCGAGCTCCGCCATATCCCCGTCATAGGGCATGCGGCAGAGATAGGAATATTCGTTTTGGATTGCGGCGATCCGGGGGCCGCCTGAGCGTTCGCCTGCGGCAATCCATTGCGCAGTGCCCCAAGCGCTCTCATTCGACAGACCGAAAGCGCGGATTTTCCCCTCGGTCACAAGCTCACCGAGCGCGCCCATCGCATCGTCCATATGCTGCACCGTGGCAGCGCGATCCTGCTTTGTCGGATCGTAAGTCCAGATTTGTCGGAAGTGGTACGAGCCCCGGTTCGGCCAGTGGAGTTGGTAGAGATCGATGCAATCGGTCTGCAAGCGCCGCAGCGACCCCTCACACGCCTCCCGGATCACGGCGCCGTCGACCAGTCGCCCCTCGCGAACAAAGGAACGGTTCTCGCCGGCGCATTTGGTTGCAATGACATAGTCCTTGCCTCGACCGGTCTTCGCGATCCAACGCCCGATGATCTCCTCGGTGACGCCGATCGTCTCTTTGCGCACGGGGTTCACGGGATACATCTCGGCTGTGTCGAGAAAGTCGATGCCATAGTCGAGGCTCGCATCCAGCTGGCGGAAGCTCTCGTCTTCATCGGTGTTGGTGCCAAAGGTCATCGTGCCGAGGCAAAAGGCGCTGACCTCGATGCCGGTCCGGCCGAGTTGGGTGCGTCGCATGTGGAGATCCCCTGAAGCTCTGCGCAACCCATAGCAGGCGACCAAGCGGCGGCAAAGGGGGCACGCCCGGGTGCCGCCCCGAGGGCGGCTCGCGCACGGGACTGAAACACGGCGCTGGCGCAGTGAAACATGCGGATAGCGGCGCTGAAATACGGGTGAAACCCAAACAGGTCATCTCATGCGCATCGGATCGACGCAGACGGCTCCGCCGCTGCGGGACGAGACGGGACACACGGCAAGCCCCGAAATGGGCCACCGCATTCGAAGCCAAAGTGGATTGATAAGGAGAAATGGATATGTCGGACCTGCAGAACGGTGCGAAGGGCCACGAGGTCAAGACGCTGCAGAAGGCTATGAACGCACACCCCACGCTTGGGGCGCGGCTGAAGGAAGACGGCGTCTTTGGCGAGAAGACTGAAGCCGCTTTCAAAAAGTGGCAAAAGCTGCAGGGCCAGAAGCCCACGGGCAAAGCGTCGAAGGGCACGGTCAAGGCGATCCAGCAATCCTCGGCCAAGGCGCCGGTGATGACCGTTCGCGACTATGCTCCCCGCATCAAGAACAATACGGAGACGCTGCGCGAGAACGGCGCCGAGCTTGCCAACCAGGCGGCCCAACTCGACGAGGCGCGCAAAGCGCTCCGAAAACGGATCGACGACAGCCATGCCATCGAGAAGAAAATGGCGAAGGCAAATGCTCAGAACCAAGCCTATTTCGCCGATTGGCTGAACGATGCCGAGAAGATCGCCGATCTGCAGCAGCGCTTTGAGACGATGGCGAGCCGCGACCCGGCAGGCGCCGCAAAACTGCTCAAGGATATCCAGGCACTCGACGCTCAGGCCGAGAAGGCGTTCGTCAAGATCCGGAGCAACATCCAGACCCTGAACGCCGAGTGGCGCAAACTTCAGCCCATCTTCGACGCCGCCGCCTAACATCGGCAACGCGCACCCTAACACCATTCGGGTGCGACTCGGCGGCGACGGAGCCTTGGCTTGGGGCTGGCACCGCCGATCGTTTCGCGTCATCCGGCGGATCGCCGCCCAGTAGGCGGCCGTTTCGTCAGCTGCTGCTGGACGGCTGACGCGATTTGGGCAGCACTTCGGGATCCGGGCTTGCCAGGGCGCGGGCGAGCGGGATCAGCGCCAGCACCGTGACCCCCACCACCGCAGCCACCGCCGGCCAACCGGCTTGCGCATGAACCTGACCAAATAGAAAGGCCCCTCCGAGCCCTCCGATGTAGTAGCTGGTCAGGTAGAGCCCGTTCGCCGCAGCGCGATCGGAGTTCGCGGTCCGTCCCACAAAACCGGTGGCGGCCGCCTGCATAAAGAACGTGCCCATGCCGATGATGGCAAGGCCGGCCAGCACGACCTCGAACAGAGGCGCGAGCGTGAGGCACACCCCAACCAAGGTCGCGGCCGCCGAGACCCGAAAGACCTGCTTGGGCCCAAAGACACTCACAGCCTTTGCGGCATAGGGCGTCGTGAAGAGGGCCGGGACGAAGACCAGATACACCAAACCGAGTTGCTCTGGCGCGAGCCCGAAAGCCGCCGTGAGGTGCAAGTTCACATAAGTATAGACACCAACGAAGACGAACAGGATGACGAACCCCATCACGAACGCCATGCGCAGGGCCGGATGGGCCAAATGTCGTTGCCAGGCCTGCAATGGGGAGCCGGAACGTTCGGGCGGCTGACTATCCCGCGCGCCGATCAACCGAAAGGCAAGTGCGGCGCCCAAAAGGTTCAGGGCAGCAAACACCCAGAACGATCCGACCAAGCCCACGATATCGGCCGCCGAAACGGCGAGCAGCCGCCCAAAGAGGTTGGAGGCTACATTGCCCGTGATGTAAGCTGCCATCGCTCCGCCGGCCGCGGTCACATCGCATTGCTCAGACAGATAGGTCATCGCCAGCGTAAAGGCGGCTGCCATGAACACACCCTGGAGCACACGCAGAGCGAGGAACCAGCCCACACTGTCGACGACCCCTAACAGAAAGGTCGGGATCGAGAGCAAGGCGAGGCTGATCCAGATCCCGCGCTTGCGGTCGATCCGATCCGCAAACCAAGCCACCGTGAGGCCTGACAGAGCCATGCCGAAGGTCGAGGCGTTGACCGCAAAGCCCATCACGCCCAGATCAGCCTCGAAGGCGACCACCAATTGAGGCAACAATGCCTGGCTACCGAACAGATCAATCAGCGTCAGAAAACTGATCAGGGCAATGATGCTCGAGCGGCGGATCACATCGCGCGGTCGCTCGCCGCGCAGGGCGCCCTTTAGGACGTAGAACATCTCGACCTCATGGTTTGATCACGGCACCCGCGACCGGGCGCCCTTCACAGATCCGGCAACACCGCCAACCCGTCGAACATCTGCCGGATGTCGACCGAAGATCGCTGGCCGAGATCTTCGAAATGGTCCTCGAGCCAGCGCCCCGCCGTATCGCGGCCGATCTCGAACAGATGCGTGAGGAATGCCCATTCCGCGTTCAGCTTCGAGGAGGCATCCAAATGGCGCATGCGTTTGCGGCTGTGGATGATGTGGACATTCATACGCCGATAGGTCTCGCCATCGAGATGGCCGGCATCGATCAGGCGTCGCACGAAGTCGATCGCACGCAACTCATGCAACATCGAGCTGTTGAAGGTGATCTCGTTGATCCGGTTCTGAATCTCGGCCGCCCCCCGCGGCGTGCCCTCGCGCAACACCGGGTTGATTTGCACGATCACGATGTCGTTCGACGGCGAGCTGTGAAAGAAAGGGAACAGCGGCGGATTGCCCATATAGCCGCCGTCCCAATAGGGAACACCGTCGATCTCGACCGCCTGGTAGAGATAGGGCAAACAGGCCGAAGCCATGGTGACGTCCAGGGTGATCTGATCCCGTGGGAAGACCTTCACCCGGCCAGTCTCGACATTGGTGGCCGAGATGAAGACGCCCATGTCCTCGCAACAGCGCACGCGCTCAAAGTCGACCAGGTTGTCCACAATGTCTCGCAGTGGATCGACGCGGAACGGATTGACGTCATAGGGGGACGCCACGCGCTGCATGATCGCCATCATCTGATAGCCGGGTGAGTGATCAAGCGACCAGTCCCCGGTTGCCCGTGCCCAAGGGGTCCGCTGCATCGGAGACAGGCGAGCGGTTTCGGAGACCTTCTTCCAAAACTCCTCCAGCCGCTGACGCGCGCCTTCGGCGCCGTTCTCGTGCATCCCATGGGCGGCCACGACCGCGTTCATGGCGCCCGCCGATGTGCCAGAAATCGCATCGATCCAGACCCGGTCATCCTCGAACAGCCGGTCCAGGACACCCCAGGTGAAGGCGCCATGCGCGCCCCCGCCCTGCAGCGCCAAATTCACGCCCTTGTGCTTGGCGGTTCGCCGACCGGCACCGTATTTCGGTTTCACATTCATGCAGCAGTCCACCCCCCTATCGACCGGCAACGAGACGCCGGATAAGTTCGCGGCTCCATCCGAGCACAGGAAGAGGGCGACCCCGGCCAAGTGCTCGACAGTGACATACGTCTTTGTCCACTGCGCGGCCAGTAGCGCGTCGCGCTTGGCCTCCTCCTCGGTGATCCCGAGGGTCAGAGCGGTTTCGGCAAGCAGTTTTCCAACCAACGGCACCAGAACCTAACCTGGGCAGATCGCGTTGACCTTGGCGCCGTGCTCCGCCGCCTCGAGCGCCACGGTCTTCTCGAGGCCGGTGATGCCATCCTTGGCCATCCCATAGACGGATTTGAACGGCGACGCGACCAGCCCATGAACTGACGAATTGTTGTTCACCCGTCCCCTGCCGGTTAGCGTCCTAGGAGGTGGCGGAGTTTCCGGCCGCGCTGGCGGCGTTTTGAGCCGCAATCGCGGCCGCCGAGCCCGCAGCATCCAGCGCGCGCTTCCAAGTCTTCAGCTGCGGCGCCGTGACACCCCGCTCCGCCGCCACGATGCCAAAGCTGGCACCGGGCTCCGACAGACGCGCCACAGCCTGCTCCTTGGACTCAGCCGAGAACCGACGCCTCACCCGCGTCGTCATCCTCGTCCCAGCGAAGGCAGACGCAAACCTGAGATTCGTCAATTTCCCGGCCGCTTGGTCAGCGATCAGCAAGAAAGGTCAGGATACTCCGGGGCATGCTGAGCGCGACCACAGCCGCTGCGCGCCGTCTGCGATGCCTATACCAGCTGGCAGACATCGCGAGCGATGCGCGCGACGCCTGGGCGTGGAGAACGCCAAGGGCCGCATCCGGCGATGGCTCCCACAAGACCGGCCTCGACGAGATGACCGACGAC
>JBCCZI010000072.1:0-22403 GCA_039187815.1 Pseudomonadota bacterium
CTCTCACGGGCCATGGCCCGCGACGATGCGCGAACGGCGCATTACGGCCTGCTCACAGCCGGCGCGACGGGTGCGATCTTTCTGTTCACCGCGCTGCCGGCTTTCGCCTTCGGAGAACCCGTTCTCGCTTGGGTGTTCGGACAGGACTTTGCCCCGGTGGGCGCGCTTCTGGGCCCCTGTTTCCTTATGGCCGGGGCCATGAGTATGCCACAGGGCAGCTTGCATGGTCTCATCCTGCGCGAGCGCCGCTGGGCCGGGCCCCTCGCATCTGCAGTTGGTCTGCTGGCCATGCTCGCCGTTATCCTGCCGGCGGGCATGGCCGCAGGGGCCCTTGGGATCATCGCAGCCGCCGGGTTCGGCTTCGCACTGCGCGCGATCCTGTTCATTTTTGCAGCCGAGCGTGCGATGCGCCCCTGAACGACGTCGCCAGGAAATCGACGGGGATCACACTCTGTCCGGTCAGCTCTCTCGCGACGGCTTGAGACCTTTCCGAAGGCGACGCTTCAAAGCGGGCCAAACTTTTTTTGCAGCGCGGGATAAGGTGGCGTTTTCCAGCTCCAGGAACTGTTCGGGGTGCACCAGGTCCAATTGCTGCACTTGCGCCTCGGCACCAGGCGCTCCGCGCACATAGAGGATCGCGTTTTGTCGGTACCACCAGGGCACTGTGGTGTCAGTCCAGACCAGCGGGCGGACGGCATCCACCGGACGATGGCCATGCTGTGCGAACAAGCCCGCCCAATAGCTCTGCCAGCGCTCATTGACATGGCCGGTCCCTCCCTGGTGGGGGATCGCCGCAGAAAACAGCACCCGATCTGAGAGCCCGCAAAGGTCCGAAACAAACGATCCGGCCCGGTCAGGGGGGAGGTGCTCGGCGACCTCAAGAGATATCGCGAGATCATATCGTGCCTCGGTGACGAGCGGCACCGACAGATCCGCGACTTTCACCCGATCGTCCGGGATCACAAGCGCGTTTCGATCAACCCAGTCGCCCTCATAGCCAAAGACGGTTTCGGCCCCAAGCTCGCCGGCCACCTTCAGCCACGTGCCGACACCGCAGCCGACATCGCAGACGCTGTTGATCTGGTGCATGGAGAAGACGATTCCGAGCACTTTGCGCGCCGCGCTGACCGTGTTGGCATCTCGGTTGGCGTAGAATGCTGGAACGTACAAAGTGGTGGTCGCCATCGAGCCCCTCTCCACATGATCGGTCGACGGGCCCATGGGTATGCTAAGAGACCTCCTGAAACCAGTACGGGGACTAGCTGGCCAGCGCGAGCAAGCCGTCTATGTCGAGATAGGCGTCGAGGTGAGCGGCAAGATCGTCGAGTGTCGCCTCAATGGTTGCTCCATAGCCCAGGCCGCTTGTGCCAAGACCAAACTGCGCCAACCAAGATTGCCGAAAGCCGTCATCCGTGAACATGCCGTGGAGATAGCTCCCGGCCACGCGCCCATCTTTCGAGATCGCACCTTCCGCTCTGTCCCCGATATGGGCGAAGGGTTGCGCGCATGCCGGGCCCTCGGACCGCCCGATATGGATCTCATACCCAGTGAAGCGCGCACCGAGCGTCGCATGGATCGCCTCGACCTGCCGCAGTGCTTTGTCGCCGACCATCACCGTGTCGACATCCAAGAGCCCAAGTCCCGCGGTCTCGCCTGGAGGCCCCTCAATGCCATCTGGATCGGACACTGAGTTGCCGAGCATCTGGTACCCACCGCAGATGCCCAGGATGTGTCCGCCTCGTCGGTGATGCGCGAGCAGATCGACATCCCAGCCCTCGTCGCGCAGAGCGGCAAGATCACCACGCGTCGATTTGGTCCCCGGAATGATCGCCACATCGGTGTCTGACGGGAGCGGTTTGCCGGGCGAAACCATTGTAAGGCGCAGGCCGGCCTCCTGTGCCAGCGGGTCGAGATCGTCGAAATTGGCAATCCGTGGCAACTGGAGGCAGGCCACATGCAGTCCATCGCGGCGGGTGGGTGCATGGATGTCCAGCGCATCTTCGGCCGGCAAACGCCACGCATCGGGGAACCACGGCAAGACGCCAAATCCTCGCCAGCCGGTCCGCGCCGCGATCATCGCATAGCCGTCGTCGAACAGCGAGGGATCGCCGCGGAACTTGTTGATCAAGAAGCCTTGCACCTGCGCAGCATCCTCGGGCGCCATCACCGCCTGCGTACCGACGATCTGCGCGATCACACCGCCGCGGTCGATATCCCCGCACAATACCACGGGCACCCTGGCTGCGATGGCAAAGCCCATATTGGCGATGTCTCCGGCCCGCAGATTGACCTCAGCCGGACTGCCGGCTCCCTCGACGACCACGAGATCATGCATGGCGCAGAGGCGCTCGAAACTTTCCAAAACCGCGCCCATCAATGTCGGCTTTAGCGCTGCATAGTCGCGCGCCCGGGCCGTTGTCAGGCGCCGGCCCTGGACCACGACCTGCGCCCCGATCTCACTCTCTGGCTTGAGAAGCACGGGGTTCATATCGGTGTGGGGAGCGAGCCCACAGGCGCGTGCCTGCAGCGCTTGGGCCCGCCCGATCTCGCCATCATTCGATGTGACGGCCGCGTTGTTCGACATGTTTTGCGGTTTGAACGGGGCAACCGAGAGGCCGCGCCGCAGCGCCGCCCGGCACAAGCCTGCCACCAGCATGGATTTGCCGACATTCGAGCCGGTGCCCTGGATCATGAGCGCTCGCGCCCGACGCCCAGTCCCCGCCATCCTCAGAACTCGACGCCCTTCTGCGCCTTCACCCCATCGCGGAACGGATGCTTGACCAGTGCCATCTCGGTGACGAGATCCGCGGCTTCGATCAACTCGGGCTTGGCGTTCCGGCCCGTGAGGCAGACATGGGTCATCCGTGGCTTCTCGCTCAGCAGAAACTCCACGACTTCGTCGATGTCGAGATAGTCATAGCGCAAGGCGATGTTGATCTCGTCGAGCAGCACAAACTGGATCTTCGGATCACGGATCAGCCGTTTGGCAATGTCCCACCCTGCGCTGGCCGCGGCGATGTCGCGCTGGCGGTCCTGCGTCTCCCAAGTAAAGCCTTCGCCCGAGACGTGAAACTGACACTCATCGGCAAAGCGGTCGCGCAGGAGCTCTTTCTCGCCGGTGCTCCAAGTGCCCTTGATGAACTGCACCACCGCGCACGGCATCCCATGGGCGATACAGCGCATGACCATCCCAAAGCCAGAGGAGGATTTCCCCTTGCCGGCACCGGTGTGGACGATGATCAGGCCCTTCTCCTCGGTCTTGGTCTCCATCAGACGGTCGCGTGCGGCCTTGATTTTCTTCATTTTCTCGGCGTGGAGGGCGTCAATATCGTTGTCCACGTGTCCATGCTCCATTCTTGACAAATCCGAGCGATCTGCCTCAACTCGGGCAGCTGGTGCCTGCTTCGGCAGGTGAAGAGGGAATGCAGAGCCTCGCCTTCGAGGTCAAGCGCAGCCGCCCCCGCGACCGTAGTCGGAGAGGCCACCCGATGCCACTGGCGATGTGCCGGGAAGGCGGATGGGCCGAAGGTGCCCCAGAGCGCCGTGATCCGAGAGCCGGGAGACCTGCCAGCGAGTTTGGACGAAACCGGGCGGGGTGATCCGGTGACGACGCGGCTCGGCATCCGCTGCCGGGTCCGATCGTCTGGCACCCATCCCCAGAGATGGACTGTGGGATGACTGAAGAGACGACAGAACTGCCACCGGAGCCGACCGAGCTATTGGTCTGCATCAAATGCCGGCGCGGACAGGAGATCCCCGAGGATGAGCGGCGTCCCGGCCAACGGCTCTTCGAGACGTTGTCGGCGCTCGAGATCCCTCAAGGCATCCGACTGACCGCCGTGGAGTGTCTGCAAAACTGCGACAATGGCTGCACCATTGCGCTCCGCGGCGGCGCACGATGGACATATGTCTACGGGAATGTCGATGAGACGTCGCATTCGGGCATAATCCTCGATGGGGCCGAGCGCTATCATCGCGCTCGAGATGGGCTGATCCCCTGGCGGGAGCGGCCCGAGCATTTCAAGCGCAACTGTGTGGCGCGCATCCCGCCCTTGGAGAACACCGATGACTGATCTCGCGAAACTCCCTGTGACCGTGGTCACCGGTTTTCTGGGTGCGGGCAAGACGACCTTGATCTCCGGATTGATCCGGCAGGCTGATGGCCTGCGCCTTGCGGT
The DNA here is from genome assembly GCA_039187815.1 of Pseudomonadota bacterium. Lineage (GTDB taxonomy): Bacteria > Pseudomonadota > Alphaproteobacteria > Rhodobacterales > Rhodobacteraceae > Thermohalobaculum. Next base: position 4,179 of record JBCCZI010000072.1, read on the forward strand.
CATCGTCAACGAGTTCGGCGATGTGGGTGTCGACGGAGACATCCTGCGCAGCTGCGCGATCCCGGATTGCCCGGCCGATAACATCGTGGAGTTGGCCAATGGCTGCATCTGCTGCACCGTCGCCGATGACTTCATTCCGACGGTCGAGGCGCTGATGGCCCTCGATCCCGCACCGGATCACATCCTGATCGAGACCAGCGGCCTCGCGCTTCCAAAGCCGCTGTTGAAGGCTTTTGATTGGCCGGCGATCCGGTCCCGCATCACCGTGGACGGCGTCATTGCCCTGGCCGATGCCGAGGCTGTGGCGGCTGGCCGGTTCGCGCCCGACGTTGCTGCCGTTGATCGCCAGCGCTCGGCGGATGACAGCATCGATCATGACACCCCGCTCTCGGAGGTCTTCGAGGACCAGGTCTCGTGCGCCGACATCATCCTGTTGACCAAGCCGGATCTCGCCGGCCCTGATGGGTTGGCAAAGGCGCGAGAGATCATCTCGGCCACCGCGCCCCGATCGCTCCCGATGATCGAGGTTGCCGAGGGCGCCGTTGATCTCCGGGTTGTGCTGGGCCTCGACATGGCGGCCGAGGGCGATCTGGACGCGCGGCCGAGCCATCACGACGGCCACCACGATCATGATCACGAGGACTTTGAGAGCGTCATCGTCGACATCCCGGAGCAGACCGATCCTGCGGCTCTGGTCGCGCGCGTCGAGGCCTTGGCCCGCGAACAGAACATTTTGCGCGTCAAGGGATATGCCGCGGTCGAAGGCAAGCCGCGTCGTCTTCTCATCCAAGCAGTCGGTGCTCGGGTCCGCTCTCAGTTCGAGAGCCCCTGGGGTCCGGAAGAGCCGCGCCTCGGGCGGCTCGTGGTCATTGCCGAGCACGACGACATCCGGCCTGATGCGATCCGGGCCGCGCTGACCGGAGCGGAGGCCGTGGCCGCTGCCGAATGATGTGCGATGCATGACATTTTCCGCGAGAGCACCGACCTAGACGCCGCTGACACGCCCGTCGATCTGCGGCAGAGCCCCGCGGATTTGGTCGTGCTGTCGTTCTCCGACAGCGATCTCGGCGCCTTTGCCGAAGCGTGGTATCAGGGCAGCGGGCGCGAAGGCCGGCTGCCGTCTTTGCGTCTGGCCAATCTGGCGGCGCTCACCCATCCGCTGTCGGTCGACATCTATCTCGAGCAAACGCTTGCGGAGGCCAAGGGCATTCTGATCCGGCTGATCGGCGGGGTTCCATACTGGTCCTATGGCCTGCAGCAGGTGTTCGAGCTTGCGAAACGCAAGGGGATCGCGCTGGCGGTCCTGCCTGCAGATGGACGCACGGACCCGCGGCTCGATGCCTATGCCACCCTGCCGACCTCGACGCTGAGGCGCCTTGCACATCTCTGCGACAACGGTGGCGCGGTGGCCGCACAGGCGGCCCTGGCCCAACTCGCGCTTGCCGCCGGGCTCTACGCTGGGCCGGTTCGAGGCTCGAAAACTGTGCCGCGGGTCGGTGCTTGGACGCCGGACCACGGGCTCGCCTGTCCCTTGGTTGCCGAGCCTCGAGACCCGGCGCGCCACCGAGTTGCGGTGGTCTTCTACCGGTCGTATCTGGTATCGGCGGATCTCGCGGCGATCGAGGCCCTGTTCGCCGGGTTTCGAGCGCGCGGCTATGCCCCTCTCGGGCTCTTCGTCCCGTCGCTCAAGGACCCTGAGGCCGCGGGGTGGCTCCGCCGACAGATCAGCCTTCTGGCACCCGCCGCGATCGTGAACGCCACCGCGTTCAGCGGGCAGGGCGCGGCCGGCACGTCGCCTCTTGATGCGGAGGGCGTTCCTGTCTTCCAAGTCGCGCTTTCGACATCGCGGCGCGAAGCCTGGGAGGGCTCCGAGCGTGGCCTCTCACCCGCGGATCTGGCCATGCATGTGGTGCTGCCCGAGGTGGATGGGCGCCTTTTTGCGGGTGCGATCTCGTTCAAGGAGCCGGGTGTGCGCGACATCGATCTTCAGTTTGCGCGGACGACCCATCGGCCGGACCCGACGCTGATAGCCTCGGTGGTCGATCGGGTCGATGGCTGGGTTCGGCTCTCGGCAAAGCCAAGATCGGCACGCAAGGTGGCGCTCGTCTTGTCGACCTATCCGGGCAAGACGTGGAACCTCGGCCACGCGGTTGGTCTGGACGCGCCCGCCTCGGCTCGTGCGATCCTCGAGGACCTGGCGGGCGCAGGATATGATGTCGAGCTTGGCACCGAGGGTCCCACCCAACAGCTTGGCGCGTCGCAACTCCGTTGGCCGGTTGCCGAGTACATTGCCCGCTTGGGCACACTTCCACGGACCATGCGCGAGGCGCTGCAAACGGTCTGGGGTGCGCCAGACGCAGATCCAGACGTCCTGGACGGCGCGTTTCAGTTCAAGATCCGTAGGTTGGGGGGGACACTCCTGGCGCTCCAGCCCGAGCGTGGCGTCGCCAAGACGCGTGAGGACGAGTACCACGACCGCTCGCGCGTGCCCCGCCACGCCTATGTGGCGTTCTATCTCTGGATGCAGGACCAGGCCGACGCTTTGGTCCATATCGGGGCCCATGGGACCCTCGAATGGCTGCCCGGCAAGTCGGTCGCCCTCTCGGACGAATGCTGGCCCCAGGCACTGACCGGCGCCTTGCCGGTGATCTATCCCTTCATCGTAAACGACCCGGGCGAGGCGTCCCAGGCCAAGCGCCGGATCGGGGCGGTGACGCTCGGCCATATCCCTCCGCCGCTGCGCCCATCCGAGACGCCCAACAAACTCGTGCGGCTCGAAGCGCTGCTCGATGAGTTCTCGAATGCCGATGGGCTGGACCCAAAGCGTCGGGACCGCCTCCAGGTGGATATCCGCAACGAGGCGCAGGCGCTCGGCATCGAGAACAGCCTAGGGCTTGCGCATGCTGCCGGCCCGGCCGAGGCGATCAACCGGATCGACCGCTTCGTGTGTGATGTGAAGGAGAGCCAGTATGGCGAGGGATTGCACATCTTCGGACGCGCTCCGCGCTCGACGCAGTCAGCAGGTGCCTCGATGGATGTCGGCACCGCCGCGGCCTTTGAGCGGATCGCAATCCTAGATGCGCTCGATGGCAAGCGGATCCCCGCAGGGCCGTCCGGGTCGCCCTATCGCGGACGCCGGGATGTGCTGCCCACCGGGCGCAACATGTATGCAACCGATCCTCGCGCCGTGCCGACCCGGGCCGCATACACTCAGGGGCAAAAGCTCGCTGAGGATTTGCTGCGGCGCCATCTCCAGGACGAAGGCGACTGGCCCCAGGCCATGGTCATCGATCTCTGGGGATCGGCAACCATGCGCACCGCCGGCGAAGAATTCGCGATGGCCTTGCATTTGATCGGCGTGTTGCCGCGCTGGGATGAGGGCTCGGAACGGGTCTCTGGCTTCGACATCCGCCCGCTCGGGTCGCTTGGCCGCCCGCGCATCGACGTGACCCTGCGGGTCTCCGGTCTGTTCCGTGACGTCTTCGCACCGCTCTCGACCCTTTTTGGGCAAGCGGTACGCGCCCTCGCCCAGCGCGACGAACCTTCCGCTGAGAACCCGTTTGTCGGGCGCGAGGACGGCGCCCGGGTCTATGGCCCAGCCCCAGGCAGCTATGGCATCGGCATGGGTGGCATTCTCGAGAGCTACGGGCCCACCGGCCTTACCGCCGCGGGTGAGGCATGGCTCGCGGCAAGCGCCTGGTCGCTCGATGGGCATAAGCCGAGCCGCGATGAGACAGGCATCCGCGACCGCGTCAGGGCCGCCGACAGCTTTGTGCATGTTCAGGATCTGCCCGAGACCGACCTGCTCCTGGCGGCAGACTATGCGGCTCACGAGGCCGGGTTCGCGGCGGCACAATCGGTCGTCGGGGGGAATGCAAACCTCTACCATCTCGACAGCACAGTGCCGGAGCGCCCCCGCACCCGCAGCTTGCCCGAAGAGATCGGGCGTGTGGTGCATGCCAGGGCGGCGCATCCAGGATGGATCGCCGGCATGCGGGCGCACGGGTTCCGGGGGGCGGCCGAGATCGCGGCGACCCTCGAGCATATGGCTGCGTTTGCCCACCTCGCAGGCGCCGTTTCACCCGAGCTGTTCGACCTGTACTACGACGCGACGCTAGGCGATCCCCAGACGGATGGGTTTCTGGCCGAGGCCAACCCCCACGCGCGAGAAGCCATGCAGCAACGCTTCGCCGCACTGCAGGATGCCGGTCTTTGGCGGACGCGGCGCAACTCAATCATGGCGCGCATGGATATGGTGAGCGGCGGAACCGGATGACTGACGGACCGCAGGTCAAGGGCTGGTGCCCCGGGGCGCTCCGACCGATGATGTCGGGCGACGGCTTGGTCGTGCGCGTTCGGCCCCGTCTTGCCAGGCTGTCCCGCGCGCAAGCGCTGGGCCTCTGCGCGCTCTCGATTTCATGCGGCGGTAGCCTGTTGGAGATCACAAATCGCGCCAATTTGCAGATCCGTGGCGTGCGGGAGACGTCCCTAAGCCCCCTTTTGGAGGGTCTCGGCGCGCTTGGTCTGCTCGACGACGATCCCGAGATCGAGGCGCGCCGCAACATTCTCACCACACCGTTTTGGTCGCCGGGCGATGACACGGTCACACTCGGCGCAATCGTCGAGACGACCCTCGCCAAGCTTCCGCAATTGCCTGCGAAATTTGGCTTTGCCGTGGATGTTGGGCCGGCGCCGCTTTTGTCGGCAGCGCCTGCGGATATCCGGATCGAGCGAGGGCCAGCCGGCCTGATTTTGCGAGCAGATGGCCTGGACACCGGCCGGCCTGTCGGTTTCGACACTTTGCCCGAGGCGATCTCCGAGATCGTGGCATGGTTCGAGCGCCATCGCACAGAGGAGCGCCGGCGCCTTGCTCCTGTACTGGCCTTTGCGCCGCCGCCCGCACAGTGGTCTGGGGCCTCCCCTTTTTCGGCGGCCATCATTCCCAAACCCGGGCCGCAGGCAAAGGGGGCGCTGATCGGCGCGCCGTTCGGTCAGATCGATGCGCAAGCGCTGGCGGCTCTTGTCCGCGCCTCCGGTGCCAGTGGCCTTCGCACGACACCTTGGCGCCTCCTTCTTCTAGAGGGCGCTCCGATGCCGGAGACGACCGCGTTCATCACGTCCCCAGACGACCCGTTGCTGACCGCTGATGCTTGCCCGGGCGCGCCGTTCTGTCCGTCCGCCAGTGTGGAGACCCGGGCGCTCGCGCGGGCTCTGGCCTCGCGCGTCGAGGGGCGGCTCCACGTGTCCGGCTGCCAAAAGGGATGTGCCAGGTCCAGCAAGGCCGATTTGACCTTGGTCGGGCGCGACGGGCGATTTGACCTTGTCAAGAACGGGTGCGCGCGCGATGCACCAGAGCGTCGGGGACTGTCCCACGCGGAGCTTTTGGCAGAAGACTTCTGACGCGATGGCCTATTCGTACGAGACCGATGGCGCTGCGATCTACAAGCAGTCCTTCGCAATTATAAGGGATGAGGCGGATCTCAGCGGCTTTACGCCGGACCAAGAACAGATCGCTGTGCGCATGATCCACGCGGCCGGGATGGTCGGCTTGGAGCGCGACATCCGGTTCTCGCCCCGATTTGCAAGCGCCGCTCGCGCAGCGCTTGCTGCGGGCGCCCCCATCCTTTGCGACGCTCGTATGGTCAGCGAAGGCATCACCCGCGCGCGCATGCCAGGCGCCAACGAGATCATCTGCACGCTGCATGCCGACGGTGTGCGCACGCTTGCCGCCGAGCGCGGCACCACGCGATCGGCGGCGGCGCTCGAGCTGTGGCGACCGCATTTGTCCGGGTCTCTTGTAGCGATCGGCAACGCGCCGACAGCGCTCTTCCATTTGCTGAACATGCTTGAGGATCCCGAGTGCCCACGGCCGGCCGCCATTATCGGATGCCCCGTTGGCTTTGTCGGTGCGCGAGAGAGCAAGGACGCGCTATGGGCGGACCAGCCGGTGCCTTGCTGCATTGTCTCGGGCCGGCTGGGCGGCAGCGCGATCACGGTCGCCGCGGTCAACGCGCTTGGGAGCCGGGACGAGTGAGCGTTGCGGCACCACGAGGGATCATCCACGGCGTCGGTATCGGTCCCGGAGACCCGGAACTGATGAGTGTGCGCGCCGATCGCTTGGTCCGCACAGCCCGAACCGTTGCCTATTTCCGAAAGGCGGGGCGGCCTGGTCAAGCCCGTCGGATCGTCGATGGCATGCTCGCCGACGGCGCGGTCGAGCTGGCTATGGAGTATCCGACGACAACCGAGATCCCCTTCAGCGATCCCGGCTACAACACATTGCTCTCACAGTTCTATGCAGAGTGCACCGCGGATCTGCGCGCCCTGGTGCATCGCGGAGAGGATGTCGTGGTTCTCTGCGAGGGCGATCCGTTCTTTTACGGCTCGTTCATGCACCTCTATATTCGCCTCAAGGACGAGGTGCGCGTCACGGTCGTGCCCTCGATCACCGGCATGTCTGCCGCATGGACCGCGACCGGCCTGCCCATCACCTGGGGCGACGATGTCCTGACCGTGCTGATGGGCACGCTGCCCGAAGATGCCCTTGTTACGCATCTGGCCCGTTCTGACGCCGTGGTGGTCATGAAGATCGGGCGGAACATCGAGAAGGTGCGCCGCGCGCTCAGGGCCACAGGGCGCTTTGACGATGCCTGGCTGATCGAGTTTGCAAGCATGGACTGCCAGACCGTTCAACACCTGTCCGATGCAGGCGGGCGGATCACGCCCTACTTCTCGATCATTGTCGTACATGGGCATGGGCGCCGGCCATGACGGGCTCACTGACCATTGCCGGGCTCGGTCCCGGGGCCGAGACTTTGGTGACACCAGAGGTCGCGCAGGCCCTCGACGCGGCAACCGATGTGGTGGGCTACATCCCCTATGTCGCGCGGGTGGCCGAGCGCCCCGGCTTGGTCAGACATGCGAGCGACAACCGGGTTGAGCTGGACCGAGCGCGGTTGGCGCTGGGGCTGGCGGAGGACGGGCGCCATGTGGTTGTCGTCTCCTCTGGCGATCCCGGAGTGTTCGCCATGGCGGCGGCGATTTTCGAAGTGCTCGAAGCCGGACCCGAGGCGTGGCGTGCCCTCGACATCGCGGTCTTGCCCGGGGTGACGGCGATGCTCGCTGCGGCAGCCAGGGTGGGCGCGCCGCTTGGCCATGACTTTTGTGCGATCAATCTCAGCGACAATCTGAAACCCTGGACCTTGATCGAGCGGCGCCTTCGGCTCGCGATCGAAGCGGACTTCGCCATGGCCTTTTACAACCCGCGATCCAAGGCGCGACCGGACGGTTTTGCTAGGGTGCTGGACCTGCTCCAGAGCGCTTGTTCCGATCCGCGGCCGATTGTTTTCGCGCGCGCGGTCTCGACGGTCGACGAAGAGATCCGTGTCTTGCCGTTGCATCAAGCCCGACCGGAGATGGCCGATATGCGCACGGTCGTCATCGTCGGGTCCTCCGAGACGCGGATGATCTCGCGGGCCGGATCGCCCTTTGTCTACACGCCCAGATCGGCCGTCGGATGAGCGATCCAGTCGAGCACCGCCTCCGTCGTGTGCACGTCTCTGCGTGGCGGCCCTTTGGGACGGTCGATCATGATCACGGGCAGCCCCAGCCGCCGTGCGGCGGCAATCTTGGGGTAGGCGGCCGCTCCACCGGCATTCTTCGACACGACCGTATTGATCGCCTGGGCGCGCATCAGGGCAAGATCCTCCTCCACATCGAAGGGGCCGCGTGCAACAATCGCATGGTGGTTGGGAAAGGCTGGCGGCTTAAGAAGCGGGTCTACGGTTCGCAACAAATAGAAGTGCTGCGGTTGTTCGGCGAAGGGCTCGAGGTTTTGCCGTCCTATTGCGAGCATAACCCGTTTGGGGGTGCCAACCAGGGTTTGCACAGCGCCCTCGATCCCGCTCACGCGCGTCCACCGATCTCCCGGTTGCGCCGTCCACGGCGGACGCGTCAGCGCGATCAGCGGCACGCCCGTCTGCTGGCTGGCCTCGACGGCAGAGGCGCTCATCTGGGTGGCAAAGGGGTGGGTTGCGTCCACCAGATGGCTGATCGACTGGTCGCGAAGATAGTCCGCAAGCCCCGCCGCCCCGCCAAAGCCCCCGATGCGCGTGCGCAAGGGCAGATCGCGCGGCCTCTCGACCCGCCCGGCCAACGACACGGTGCCTTGGATCCTCTCTTCGTGCAGGCGCTGGCAGAGCCGCGCGGCCTCGGTCGTGCCGCCGAGGATCAGGAGGTTGGGTGTCATGGCGGATGATCCATGGCTCTCGATCGTGGGTATCGGCGAGGATGGGCCGGATGGTCTCTCCTCGGCAAGCCGTTTGGCGCTTGAGGCAGCGGAGTGCGTGATCGGCCCCCCGCGGCATCTGGCGCTTCTGCCAGATCTTGCCGCCGAGCGCATAGCATGGCCTGTGCCCTTCTCTGACGGGGTCGAGACACTCCTTTCCTTACGCGGCCGCAATGTCGTCGCTCTTGCCTCTGGCGATCCGTTTTGGTTTGGCGCCGGATCGATCTTGACGGCCCGGCTGGAGGTGGGTGAGTGGCGGGCGTTTCCGGTCCCCTCAACATTCTCGATCATCGCCTCGCGCTTGGGCTGGGCGCTGGAGCGGACGGGGTGCTTTGGCCTCCATGCTGCACCGTTTGCGCGGTTGCGGCCCGATCTCGCTCCCAAGCAGCGGCTCATTGTGCTCGTCAGAGACGGAGAGGCGGTGCACCGCTTGGCATCTTACCTGGTGGCCAATGGGTTCGGTGCATCGCGGGTCTCGGTGTTCGAGGCCGTCGGAGGGCCGCGCGAGCAGCGCACGGAAGGCCGGGCCGACGGATTTGGGCCTCAGAGTTTCGCCCACCCCGTTGCCGTCGCCATCGCCGTTGAGGGAGATGGGGCCGTCCTGCCGCTCGCATCTGGACGGCCCGATCACGTCTTTGAGCATGACGGCCAGATCACCAAGCGGGCCGTTCGAGCGATGACGCTCTCGGCCCTCGCGCCACGCCATGGTGAGCATCTCTGGGACATCGGAGGCGGTTCGGGATCGGTTTCGATCGAATGGCTGCTCTGTCATCCCTCTCTGAGCGCAACGACCATCGAAGCGCGAAAGGATCGGGCCGACCGCATCCATGCAAACGCCGACCGGTTGGGCTGTGACCGGCTAAAGCTTGTCCATGGGGACGCGCCCGCGGCCCTCGATGGCGTGGCGCCGCCAAACGCCGTTTTCATCGGAGGGGGGCTGAGTGACGAGCTCTTGGCATGGCTCACAGGACGGCTCCCATCCGGAACGCGGATCGTCGCCAATGCCGTGACGCTCGAGTCCGAAGCGCTGTTGCTTCTGTGGTCTGACAAGATTGGCGGCGCGCTTTCTCGGCTCGAGATCGCCCAGGCCGCGCCGCTCGGGCCGCGCCGGGGCTGGGACCACGCCCGTCCCATCGTGCAGTGGAGCGTGACGCTATGATCGTTGCTGGGTTCGGCTTCCGCTCGGCCGCCAGCGCCGACAGCCTGCGCGAGGCCTTTGCCCGCGCCATCGGCGCCGGGACGGCAGATGCCCTGGCAACCGCAGCGGACAAGGCCAGAGGCGACGTTTTCCAGGCCCTTGCATCGGCGCTGGATCTGCCGGTGTTCGGGATCGATCCCGAGACCTTGTCGCGCATGGAGACCCACACCAAGAGCGAGGCCTCTTGGGCCGCGCAAAGGAGCTCCAGCTTGGCGGAGGCCGCGGCTCTGGCTGCTGCGGGCCCCAATGCGCGCCTCTTGACGGCGCGGGTCGTCTCGTCGGATCGGATGGCAACCTGCGCGATTGCGTTTGGAGACAGCGAATGACCGTCCACTTCATCGGCGCCGGCCCCGGCGCGCCAGATCTGCTCACCCTGCGCGGTCGCGATCTGATCGCCGCGTGCCCTGTCTGTCTCTATGCGGGTTCGTTGGTCCCAGAGGCCGTGCTCGCGCATTGCCCGAGCGGCGCCCGCATCATCAACACCGCGCCCATGGATCTCGACGGGATTATCACGGAAATGCGCCAGGCCCACCAAAATGGCGAGGATGTCGCGCGGCTGCACTCGGGCGATCTCTCGGTCTGGTCGGCGATGGGCGAACAGCTGAGACGCCTTCGGGATGAGGATATCCCCGTGACGGTGACACCGGGTGTGCCGTCCTTTGCCGCCGCCGCGGCAACGCTTGGTGCCGAGCTCACCCTGCCAGGCGTGGCGCAGTCGGTGGTGCTCACGCGCACGCCGGGCCGCGCGTCGTCGATGCCTCAGCGAGAGACCTTGGCGCGGTTTGCCGAGACCGGGGCGACCTTGGCGATCCATCTGTCGATCCAGAACCTTGGTCAAGTGGTGGCGGATCTCTCCCCGGCCTATGGAGCGGACTGTCCCGTGGCCGTCATCCATCGGGCCAGTTGGCCGGATGAGCGGGTTCTGACCGGCACGCTTGGGGACATCGAGGCGCAGGTCGCCAGTCAGATCGGCCGCACCGCCATCATTGTGGTTGGCCGCGTGCTTGAGGGCCGCGGGTTTGCCGAGAGCCGGCTCTACGCTGCGGATTATGACCGCCGCTACCGGCCGCTCAGCGCAGACAGCCCCTGGTCGGAGTGGAGACATGGCGATGACTGAGTGCCGCGGCATCATGATCTCGGCGCCCTCGTCCGGGTCGGGCAAGACAACGGTGATGCTCGGGCTCCTGCGGGCGCTGGCCGAGGATGGTGTGGCGGTTCAGCCCTTCAAGTCCGGGCCGGACTATATCGACCCGGCCTTTCACATCGCCGCCTGCGGACGGGCCTCTTTCAACCTCGACAATTGGGCAATGGGGCCTGGGCTCTTGGCGGCGATCGAAGCGAAGGCCAGCACCGCCGATCTCTGTATTTCCGAGGGGTCGATGGGCCTCTTCGATGGGGTTGCAACCCGGGGCCAGACCGGCTTTGGCACCAGCGCCGAGACCGCTATGCGGCTGGGCTGGCCCGTCGTCCTGGTGGTCGATGTCAGCGGACAGGCCCAATCGGCAGCGGCAACGGCCCATGGTTTCCGGGCCTATGAGCGCAATTTGCCGTTCGCAGGCGTGATCCTGAACCGGGTTGCCAGTCCCCGCCACGAACGCCTTGCACGGGTCGGTATGGAGCGGGTCGGGATGCCGGTTCTCGGCGCTTTGCCGCGCCGAGGGGATCTGAGCTTGCCCGAGCGGCATCTGGGGCTGATCCAAGCGGTCGAGCACCCGGATCTCGATGCTGCCATTGCCGGCTATGCCGCGTTCCTCCGTGAGCATGTCGATCTCGGCGCGATCCGCGATGCTGCCGCTGGCCGGACCGGCGGCGACGCACCAGCCCCGGCGCGCCTCCCGCCGCCGCCGGCCCAACGCATTGCCCTGGCGCGCGACGAGGCCTTCTCGTTCACCTATCCCCATCTCCTCGAAGGCTGGCGGGCCGCGGGCGCCGAGATCCAGTTTTTCTCCCCACTCGCCGACGAGGCCCCGGCCAAGGACGCCGACATGATCTGGTTGCCGGGGGGCTATCCCGAGCTTCATGCCGGCCGGATCGCGGCAGCCAAGACGTTTCTGTCCGCTCTCGTGGCCCATGCCGGGACGCGCCCCATCCACGGAGAGTGCGGTGGGTATATGGTGCTCGGGGCCGGATTGGTCGACAAGGCGGGGGAGCGGCACAAGATGGCGGGCCTACTGGGCCTCGCGACCAGCTTCGAGAAGCGCAAATTTCATCTCGGCTATCGCCGTGCGGTCCTGGATGCGCCCATCCCCGGCCATGGGCCCGGAAGCGTGCTGCGGGGCCACGAGTTTCACTACACCACGATCCTCGACCAACCCGATCCGCCGCTGGCCCGCGTCGCTGATGCCGATGGCAACCCGGTGCCCGAGACCGGATCCTATCGTGGGCAGGTCAGCGGAACGTTCTTTCACCTGATCACAGCGGAAGAAGGCGCATGAGCGGTTTTGTCAGCTTCGTTGGATCGGGGCCCGGCGATCCGGAACTCCTCACGCTGAAGGCTGTCGATCGGCTGAAACGCGCAGATGCCGTGCTGTACGACGATCTCTCCTCGGGCCCCATTCTCGGTTATGCCCGGCCCGGTGCCGATCTCATCAGCGTGGGCAAAAGGGCCGGGCGTCCCTCTCCGCGCCAGCACAGCGTCAGCCGGCTTCTCGTCGAGTACGCCCAGACCGTTGGCCGTGTGGTGCGCCTGAAATCCGGCGACGCGGGTCTTTTCGGCCGTCTGGAAGAAGAGCTGCTGGCACTCAACGAGGCCGGCCACGCCTACGAGATCATCCCGGGCGTGCCCTCGGCTTGTGCAGCGGCGGCGGCCGCTGGCATCCCGCTCACGCGCCGGCTCGCAGGGCGGCGGGTGCAGTTCGTGACGGGGCATGATGTCTCCGGCCAACTGCCGGAGGACGGAAACCTGCCTGCGCTGGCCGATCCCGGCGCAACGACGGTTGTCTTCATGGGCAAGCGCACGTTCCCGCAACTCGCCGCCAAACTGACGGAGCATGGATTGCCGCCCGAGACGCCGGCGATTTTGGCCGAGGAGGTGTCCGGCCCAGCGCAAGAGATACGACGGACAACCATCGCAGATCTGGCCGATGCACTGGAGCAAGGCGTGTCCAGCAAGCCGGCGCTCATCCTGTATGGTCCGCTCGCAGACGGAGCGGTCGAGCCCACGCCATGATCCGCGACCTTTGGCTGATCGGTATCGGGACTGGACATCCGGAGCACGTCACCGCCGCAGGCCTGCAGGCCATCCGCGATGCAGGCGCCATCCTTCTCCCCCATAAGGGTGAGGGCAAAGAGGATCTGGCCCATCTGCGCGAGGCAATCGTGGCGGAGAGCGGCTCCCATGCCAGACTGATCCCCTTCGCGTATCCGGTGCGCGATCCTAGCCTTCCCTACGCCGAGCGGGTTGCGCGCTGGCATGACGAAATCGCCCGACGCTGGCAGAGTGCAGTGTCCGTGGCAGGTGCCGCAGGACCCATTGCGCTTTTGGTTTGGGGTGATCCCTCGCTCTATGACAGCACGCTCCGCATCGCTGAACGTCTGGAGCCCAAGCCGGCAATCCGCGTGGTGCCAGGGATCACGGCTCTTCAAGCCCTCACCGCCGCCCATGCCATCCCGCTCAACCAGATCAATGGCGCGGTCACGATCACGACGGGCCGGCTGCTGCGCGCATCGGGATGGCCAGAGGGCGCAGAGACGGTCGCTGTCATGCTGGATGGCGAGATGAGTTTCCGCGGGCTTATGGATCGCGATCTGCAAATCTGGTGGGGTGCCTATCTTGGCATGCCAGAAGAGGTCTTGATCGCCGGCGAGCTGCGCGCCGTGGCAGAGCAGATTGCTCAGGCCCGGGCTACGGCCCGTGCCCGCCATGGCTGGCTGATGGACACGTATCTCTTGCGGCGCACCCGAGCCTAGGCGCACGTTTCCATCGGCTATGACAATGTTCGCGGGCAAAGGCGCTGAGTTGGCTTCCTGCAGCGTCTGCTTGATCCATCCGCGCCCGCTTGATTCGCAAGCGTGAGGTACGCCGCACCTGGACAAGACCAATCCAAGGGGCAGGGACACGCTTTCGCCGTGGACCCGGGTTTCGCCCCCGGCAGTCACTGCCGTGCCACCGCCAAGCTGTTGGCCACTGATCCGGCTGAAAGTCTCCGCAGCATTATTGAGCAGCCATCGAACGACAAAGGTGATAGTCGTCGTTTGAGACTTGGAGAGGGGACGCGAATTGCCGTTGACCAGCGCGGCGGCTCCCTGGGGCCGCGTCGCGCATCAGCGCGTTGGCCACAGACGTGGAGCTGGCAAGGGAGAAAGCCCATGATCCGAGTAGGCGTCGACGTTGGCGGTACGTTTACCGACATCGTGCTGGAGCGTACCAGAGCCGCCGCAGAAGACGACCAGAAGGTCGTCGTGACGAAGGTCCCCTCCACCCCGCATGACCAGTCCGAAGGTGTGGTCGCGGGCATCCTCCAGGTCTGCGATCAAGCGGGCGTAGCGCCGGGTGACATCGATGTGGTGCTGCACGGGACCACGGTGGCGACCAACATGATCATTGAGCGCAATGGGGCCGAGGTGGGCATGCTCACGACCCGCGGCTTCCGCGACATCTTGCACATGGCCCGGCACAAGCGCCCCCACAACTTCTCCCTGCAGTTCGACGTGCCTTGGCAGTCGAAGCCTCTGGTGAAGCGCCGCAACCGCCTGCCGATCACCGAGCGGCTCGCGCCGCCAACCGGCGATATTGAGGTGCCGCTCGACGAAGCGGAGGTGCGTGCGGCCGCTGAACTCTTTAGGAAGCGCGACCTCGATGCGGTGATCATCGGCTTCCTCTTCTCATTCCTGAACGATGCGCACGAAATGCGCGCCAAACAGATCGTTCAGGAGGTGATGCCGGACGCCTTTGTCTGCGCCTCCTCTGAGGTGGTCAACGTGATCCGCGAATACGAGCGGTTCAGCTCCACCGCCATGAACGCCTATATTGGCCCCAAGACGGCGCTTTACCTCCGCCGGCTTGAAAGCCGGTTGACGAAGAACGGCATAAGTGCCGCTGTGCGCATCATGCAGTCGAATGGCGGTATCTCGACAGTGGACCAGTCGGCATCGCGCCCGATCGGCCTGCTGCTCTCGGGTCCTGCAGGGGGCGTGATCGGCGGGCGCTGGACCGGCGGGCACTGTGACACGGACAATGTGATCACGATTGATATCGGCGGAACCTCGGCCGACATCTCCGTGATCCAGGATGGCGAGCTGCGCACCAAGAACCCGCGGGACACGGAGGTGGCAGGCCTGCCGGTGCTTGCGCCCATGATCGATATCGACGCGATTGGCGCTGGCGGCGGCTCCATCGCCTATATCGACGCCGGAGGCGCCTTCCGCGTCGGCCCACGCTCTGCCGGGGCGGTCCCGGGGCCAGCTTGCTACGGCCGCGGGGGGATGGAGCCGACGGTAACGGATGCGCAGGTCGTCCTCGGACGTCTTGACCCCGAGCGGTTTCTGGGCGGTGATCTCTCGATCGACAAGAGCCTTGCCGAAGCGGCCATCAAGAGCCAGATCGCTGATCCGCTCGGGCTTTCGGTACCGGACGCGGCGCTCGGCATCCTCAAGATCATCAACAACAACATGGCGCTTGCCATCAACGCGAACTCGGTTGCCAAGGGCATCGATCCGCGTGGGTTTTCGCTGATGGGCTTTGGGGGCGCAGGTCCACTCCATGCCGTCGCGCTCTCGGAGATGATCCAGGCCAAGAACGTGGTCTCGCCGCTGCAGCCCGGCATAACGGCAGCCATGGGGCTCTTGGTGACCGATCTGCAATACGAGTACACGCACTCCGTTCTACAGACGTTGAACGACGCCGACGACGCGGCACTCGCCAAGATCAACGCTATTGCGGATGAACTCTCGGCCGAGGCAAACGCGCAGCTGGAGGCCGACGACATCCCGCCCGAGGCACGCCGCTTGCGCAAGGTGATGGAGTGCCGCTACCTCGGCCAAGGCTTCGAGTTGCGCGCCGAGATGCCGGACGGCCCGTTGACGCACGAAAACAAAAAGGCGGTGATTGACGCCTTCTTCGATGTGCACAAGGCAACCTATGGCCACGCCTTCCGCGACCAAATCACCGAGGGCGTGACCCTGCGCGTGGTCGCATCGGCCGAGGTCGATCAGCTCCGTCTCCCGGATCTGGCCAAGGGCGGGCGTGAGAACCCCAGCGATGCCCTGATGTACACGCGCGACACGATCTTCGACGACGGGGCGGCGACGGAGACACCGCGTTATGACCGCATGAAGCTCTTGGCTGAAGACCAGGTGTCGGGCCCAGCGATCATCACCCAGCACAACTCCACCACGATTGTGCCGCCGGGCTATATCGCGACCGTGCTCGGTCACGGCGACATGCGCATCGCGCGGGCCTGAGGGAGGCAATCATGACCAAAGAACTCGACCCGATCACGCTGCAGGTCGTCGGCGGCGCCCTGCATTCCATTGCCGAGCAGATGGGCAACGTGCTCTATCGCATGAGCTACTCCTCGATCATTCGCGAGAGCCAAGATCTGGGCGCCGGCCTTTTCGACACGGAGTTCAACACGCTGTGCGAGTCGGACTCGACGCCGATGCATATTGGCTCCTTGCCCGGCTATCTGCGCGGTATCGATCAGTCCGTGCCCCTCGACGCGTGGAAGCCCGGCGATTGTGTGATCCACAATCACCCCTACAAGGGGGCATCGCATTCGCCCGATATTGCCATCGTCATGCCGGTCTTCGTTGAGGGCGAGCTTGTCGGCTTCTCCGCCAACACCGCCCACCATGTGGATATCGGTGCGGCAACACCCGGCCTGATCATCGACGTGCCAGATATGTGGGCCGAGGGCATGCTGCTGGACGGCGTCAGACTCTACAATGAGGGCGTCCGCAACGAAGACCTTTGGAAGTACATCCGCGACAACACGCGGGTTCCCGGCCTCGTGGTCGGCGATCTCGAGGCACAGATCGCCTCGGCCGAACTCGGCGTGCGGCGTTTCGAAGAGCTGATGTTACGATATGGCAAGGAGACCGTGATCCAGGCCACCAAACAGCTGATGGACTACACCGAGCGGCGCATGCGGGCCGAGATCGCCAAGATCCCCGATGGCGAGTACTTTGCCGAGGGCTTTCTTGATGACGACGGCCGCGACCGCGAGAAGACGCTGCCCATCAAGGTTTGTGTCCGCATAGCCGGGGACTCAGCCGAGATCGACCTCACCGGCTCCTCGCCGCAAGTGTCGACGGCCTTCAACGTGCCCTTCGACGGCTCGACCAAAGTCGCTGCTTTCTTTATCTTTCGGGCGATGCTGCTCGACACCTACACTGCGACGGACGACATCCCGGCGAATGAGGGGTCCTTCCGCCCGATCAGTGTCATCGCGCCCAAGGGCTGCATCTTCAACCCAATCGCCCCGGCGGCGGCAGAGGCGCGGTTTTGCCAGATCCAGCGGATGTCGGATCTTGTGATCAAGGCATTGGCGCCCGTCATCCCGGACAAGGTAACCGCCGGGAACGCCGCGACGCTGAGTTTTGCGGCCTATTCCGGCGTGCGGCCCAATGGTGAGTACTGGGTGTTTCTGGAGGTGAACGAGGCGGCCATGGGGGGACGTCCTGCCTCCGACGGCCCGGACACCGTTGAGGAGCTAATGCGCAACACACGCAACAACCCGCTCGAGGATCTCGGCATGCATCTGCCGCTGATATGCGACCGCTACGAGGTGCGCGATGATGTGCCCCCGGGTGCAGGCCGGTTCCGCGGCGGCTCGGGCGTTGTGAAGTCCCAGCGTTACCTCACGCCCGGTTTCATGACGCATGAGAGCGACCGTCATTTGGATCCTCCTTGGGGTGTCTTCGGCGGCGGCGAGGGAGCGGTGGGCAAACTCGAGATCCACAACATCCATTCCGGCGAGACCCGCTCGGCCCATTCGAAATTCTCGGGCCTGCGCACGGAAGTGGGCGATGTGGTCAGCTACTTCTCGCCCTCTGGCGGCGGCTATGGCGATCCGTTGGAGCGAGATCCGGACAAGGTGCTCGGCGATGTGCTTGACGGCTTCATCGACGTGGCCCATGCCCGAGACGCGTACGGCGTTGTGCTGACCGAAGTCGATGACGGCTACGGCTGGGCCCTCGATGCCGCCGCGACCGAAAGCCTGCGCGCCACACGGTCGACCTCGCCTTCTTGAGCACCTCGCCGTTTTCATCCGGGGGCGCGTCCCCAGCCTCGTGGGGTCGCGAGATGGTCAAGATCGCAGTGCAAATCTTCCCGAGGTCTCGGGCGCGCGCTGCATGCTCAAGGCGTTGGCCGCGAATGCTGGATTCGTTACACGATACCACTTTGCGCCTTGGACTGCATTGATCCGTGCGACTGCTGGCTCTGCTCTTGCGCCTTGGCAGTTGCGGCCCCGCGCAGTCTTGAAAGCGCTGGCGACAAGCGTTGCCGCGCGACCGAGAATGCGATCCGATACTCGACAGCGCACAGACCCTATGCAAGAGGGCCCGCGGCGAGCCCCCGCCAACAGGACAGGCCGAGCTGAGCGGCCCCCGTCTCGAGCCCTGTCGCAGCAGCGTGTCCTGAGTCATCGGGCATGGGTCATCTGAGGACCTCTATCAACTCGGTTTGCGCCGTGGCTTTGAACGTCAGACGTCGGTTCCCCGGTGATTGGGGCGCGGCGGAATGCTGGCGGTGATGGTCTTCGGGGTCGTTCTCGGTGTCAGGCCATCTCGGCCTTTC
>JBCCZI010000073.1:0-22396 GCA_039187815.1 Pseudomonadota bacterium
CTGGTGCTCGAGGCCGATCGTGTGACCGAGGCGCGCATCGCCTTTGGCGGCATGGCCGCAACGCCGCGCCGTGCCGCCAAGGCTGAGGCCGCGCTTGTCGGGCGGCGATTCGACCGCGCGGCCCTGGATGCGGCGTGCTCGGCGCTCGAGGAGGATTTCCACCCGTTCACGGATTGGCGGGCTACGGCAGCCTATCGCATGGCCGCGGCCCAGGGTCTGCTCCGCCGCGTCTGGTACGAACGCGCCGGCCAGGCGGTCTATCCGGGCCGCTCCGTGGCGGAGGCCCTTCCATGACCCGGCCCGAGCGCATCGTGGAGCCGGCCCGCGCAGCAGGTGTACCGGGGGAGCCCGAGCCCCATGACAGCGCCTTGGGGCATGTGACCGGCGCGGCGCGCTACATCGATGACCTGCCCGAGCCGGCGGGGACTCTGCATGCGGCGCTGGGGCTGTCCGATCGGGCGCATGCGGATCTCACCCGGCTTGATCTCGACGCCGTGCGGCGCGCGCCGGGTGTCGTGCTGGTGCTCACAGCTGAGGATCTGGCGCATAACGATGTGAGCCCAACGGGCAAAGGTGATGATCCGGTGCTGGCCCACGGCACGGTGTTGTTCCATGGCCAGCCGATCTTTGTGGTGATCGCCAACGATCGCGAGGCGGCCCGCCGCGCTGTGCCCCTCGCAGACATCACCTATGCCGATCGGAGCGCGCAGCTTGACATCGCGGCGGCCGAGCCTGCTGGCGGCGACCTGGTGACCGAGCCCCTGACGCTGCGCATCGGGGATGCCGCCGCGGCGATCGCCGGGGCGCCGCATAAACTCTCGGGGCAGTTTGCGATCGGCGGCCAGGACCATCTCTATCTCGAGGGGCAGATTGCGCTAGCCATTCCCGGGGAGGGCGATGAGATGCAGGTGCGCTCGTCGACCCAGCATCCCTCCGAGGTGCAGCGCATGGTCGCCCATGCCCTCGATGCTCCGGCGGCTGCGGTCACGGTGGATGTGCGCCGGATGGGCGGGGCCTTTGGCGGCAAGGAGACCCAAGCCAATCTCTTTGCCGTCGTTGCCGCCGTTGCCGCCCGCGCGACGGGGCGCGCGGTGAAGCTGCGCCTCGACCGCGATGAGGACATGCGCGCGACCGGCAAGCGGCATGATTTCCAGGTCTCGTACCAGGTGGGCTTTGATGCGGCCGGACACATCCACGGGGTCAGCGCCACCTATGCCGCCCGATGCGGCTTTTCGGCGGATCTCTCGGGTCCGGTGACGGACCGGGCGTTGTTCCATGCGGACAACTGCTATCGCTATCCGGCGGCTGATCTGCGCTCGCGTCCGCTGCGCACCAACACGGTGTCGAACACAGCCTTCCGCGGTTTTGGCGGGCCGCAAGGCATGCTGGGGGCAGAACGGATCATCGAGGAGATCGCCTATGCCACCGGCCAGGATACCCTGGCGGTCCGGCGCGCGAACGTCTACCGCAATGGCGACGTGACGCCGTATCACCAGACCATCGAGGATTGTGTTCTGACGCGGCTGATGGATGAGCTGGAGGTGAGCGCCGATTATCAGACCCGGCGCGCCGAGGTGCTGGCCTTCAATCGCGCAAGCCCGGTCTTGCGCCGCGGCATCTCCTTGGTGCCGGTCAAGTTCGGGATCAGCTTCACGGCGACATGGTATAATCAGGCTGGTGCCTTGGTGCATGTCTACCGCGATGGCTCGGTCCATCTGAACCATGGCGGCACCGAGATGGGGCAGGGGCTCCACACCAAGGTGGCTCAAGTGGTCGCCGGGGTCTTCCAGATCGACCGAGCTTTGGTCCGGATCACAGCGACCTCGACTGGCAAGGTGCCGAACACATCCGCCACGGCGGCCTCATCGGGCACGGATCTGAACGCAGCGGCGGCGGCGGACGCGGCCGGCCAGATCCGCGCGCGGCTGATGGCTTTTGCCGCCGAGGCCTATGGCGTGGCGCCCGGGCAGGTGGTGTTCGAGCGGGGCATGGTGCATCTGGGCGCACGGCGCCTGGCCTTTGCCGATCTTGTCGAGGCCGCATACATGGCGCGGGTCCATCTTTCGGCCGCGGGGTTCTACAAGACACCGGAGATCCACTGGGACCGTGCCGCGGGGCGCGGACGGCCGTTTTATTACTACGCTTACGGGGCCGCGGTGAGCGAAGCCGAGATCGACACTTTGACCGGCGAGACGGCGCTCCGCCGCGTTGATATTCTCCATGATGTGGGCCGGTCGTTGAACCCCGCCTTGGATCTGGGGCAGATCGAGGGCGGGTTCATCCAGGGTCTCGGCTGGCTGACATCCGAGGAGCTTTGGTGGGATGCCGAGGGCCGCCTCCGGACGCATGCGCCCTCGACTTACAAGATCCCGCTCGCCTCGGATGTACCCCCTGCGTTCACCGCGCGTCTTGCTGGCTGGTCCGAGAACGCCAAGCCCACCGTGCGCCGCTCAAAGGCGGTGGGTGAGCCGCCCCTGATGCTGGCCATGTCGGCCTTCGAGGCGATCTCGATGGCGGTCGCGAGTGTGGCTGACTACCGCGCGTGTCCTCGCCTCGATGCCCCTGCGACGCCCGAGCGTGTGCTTATGGCCTGTCGACGCCTGGAGGCCGGGGCATGAGCGTGCCTGCAGAGCTCTCAGAAATGCTGGCCGCACATGATCCGCTGGCCGAGATCCGTATTGCCCGTGTCCAAGGCTCGGCGCCGCGTGAAGCCGGCGCCTGGATGGTGGTCTCATCGACGCGGCGATGGGGCACGATCGGCGGCGGCGTGCTTGAGCATATGGCCGTCGAGACCGCGCGCCGCTTGCTGGCCGAGGGGCGGGGGGCGGATCAGCTCAACCTGCCGCTCGGGCCGGCCATCGGCCAATGCTGTGGCGGTCATGTCCGTTTGGCTCTGCGGCAGCTCGATGCGACCGGACGGGCCGCTATCGTCGGGCGTGTTAACGCCGAAGTAGCCACCCAGCCAACCGTTGTGGTCGTCGGCGCAGGTCATGTCGGTCAGGCCTTGGTGCGCGCGCTGGCCCTCTTGCCGCTTCGCGCGCTGTTAGTGGACGGGCGCGCCGATGCTCTGTCCTTGGCGCCCGACACGGTGCCGCGCCAGCTCTCCGCCATGCCCGAGGCCGAGGTTCGCGCGGCCCCGCCGGGCGCGGCCTTTGTCGTGCTGACCCATGATCACGCGCTGGATTTCCTAGTGACGCGCGAGGCGCTTGCGCGGGAGGACGCCGCCTATGTCGGCCTGATCGGCTCGGCCAGAAAACGGGCGGCCTTTGCCCGGTGGCTGAGACAGGGGGATCCAAGCCCGGCCGATGGCTGGCTGCAGCGCCTCATCTGCCCGATCGGCACCGGCGGTCCGCTGGACAAGCGCCCGTCCGTGATCGCAGCCCGGGTCGCCGCCGAGGTGATTGCGCATCTGAGCGCGCCTGCTGACATCGCGCACCCCACGGTTCAGCCATGACCCTGCCGCGATTGCAGCTGTCCGGGATCTCTAAGGCCTTTCCAGGCGTGCTGGCCAATGACGATGTCGGGTTCGCCGTCGCGCCGGGAGCGATCCATGCGCTGCTGGGAGAGAACGGCGCCGGCAAGTCCACCTTGGTCAAGATGATCTACGGCATTCTCCAGCCCGATGCTGGCGAGATCCAGATCGACGGGCACCCTGTGGCCGTTCCGAATCCGAGGGCGGCGCGCGCACTCGGCATCGGGATGGTCTTTCAACACTTTTCGCTGTTCGAGCCCATGACGGTGCTCGAGAACATCGCGCTTGGCCTGGATGAGCGGGTGCCGAGGCGGCGGCTCGAGACGCGGGTGCGCGAGGTGCTGGCCGCCTATGGGCTCAGCCTCGATCCTCACCGGGTGGTCAGCACGCTCAGCGTCGGCGAGCGCCAGCGCATCGAGATCGTGCGCGCCCTACTGCTCGAGCCGAGGCTGTTGATCATGGATGAGCCGACCTCGGTCCTGACGCCCCAGGAGGTCGAGCAGCTGTTCGATACCCTCCGCCAATTGGCCAGCCGCGGCTGTGCGATCCTCTATATCAGCCACAAGCTGCATGAGATCCGGGCCCTTTGCCAGAGCGCCACCATTCTGCGCGGGGGCAAGGTCGTCGCGACCTGTGACCCCCGGACCGAGACCCCGGCCTCAATGGCCGCGCTCATGATCGGCGAGGATCTGGCCGCCGTCGACCGGCGCACCATGGATCATGGCGCTGGCTCAGACCGTGTGCGCTTGGCGGTCGCCGGATTGTCGGTTGCCGCCGACGGGCCCTTTGGTACGGCACTCCGCGGGCTTTCCTTCGACGTTCCAGCGGGTGAGATCTTTGGGATCGCCGGGGTCGCCGGCAATGGGCAGTCCGAGTTGCTGCTGGCGCTCTCGGGGGAGGTGTCGGCCACCGTTGCCGACCAGATCCGCTTGGACGGCCAAGCGGTCGGCTTGCACGGGATCACCGATCGTAGGGCCCTGGGCCTTGCCGCCGTGCCCGAGGAGCGCAACGGCCATGCCGCCATCCCCGTCCTCAGCTTGGCCGAGAACACGCTGTTGACCGCGCGCGCGCAGGGCCTCTCGGCGAACGGCTGGCTCAGCCCAGGCCGGGCCGCCCGTTTCGCGGGGCGGGTGATCGAGCGCTTTGGCGTCAAGGCGACGGGGCCGCAGGCCGAAGCGGGCGCGCTCTCGGGTGGCAATCTCCAGAAGTTCGTGATGGGCCGGGAGATCCTGCAAAATCCCGGAGTTCTCATCGTCAACCAGCCGACCTGGGGCGTAGATGCCGGAGCGGCGACGGCGATCCACCGCGCGCTCTACGATCTGGCCGCTGCGGGATCGGCGATCGTGGTCATCTCCCAGGATCTCGACGAGTTGCTCACCATCACCGATGCCATGGCGGTGATCAACGCTGGGCGTCTGTCGCGCCGCTTGGTGACGGCCAAGGCGACGGTTGACGAGATCGGTCTGCTCATGGGCGGAATCCATGGTCATGCGCCTGCCGCGCGGTCGGGGGAGGCCGTCGATGCGGCTTGAGCTGATCCGGCGCGCCGAGCCCAGCCGCGGCATGCGCTGGGCCGCGCCGCTGATCGCAGTCGCACTGACTTTGGTGACGGGGGCTGCGGTCTTCTCAGCACTCGGCTATGACGGGCCCGCGGCGGTTCGCGAGATCTTTCTGACACCGCTTCTCAGTCCGCTGATCTGGCAGGATCTCGGCATCAAGGCCGCGCCTTTGATCCTGATCGCGACGGGCCTCTCGGTGGGCTTTCGGGCAGGCGTCTGGAATATTGGGGCCGAGGGGCAATATGTGCTCGGCGGGCTCGGGGCGACGGCGGTGGCGCTCGCGACCTGGGGCTCCGAAGGGCCTTGGATGTTGCCGCTGATGATCTTGGCCGGCATCGCTGGGGGCATGGCCTGGGCCGCGGTCCCGGCGGCTTTGCGCGTGAGGCTCGGTGTAAACGAGATCCTGACCAGCCTGATGCTGAGCTATGTGGCGATCCAGCTCCTTAACTATTTGATGCGCGGGCCTTGGCAGGATCCGGCGGGATTCAGCTTTCCCGAGACGCGGCTCTTCACGGCGGACCAGTTGCTGCCGATCCTGCCCGGGACCGATTACGTGCATGCGGGCGTGGCCGTGGCCTTCGGCCTGGCCGTGGTCCTCTGGGTTGTGATGGCGCGCACGGTCTTCGGCCTTTCGATCCGCGTGGTGGGTGAGGCGCCGCGGGCCGCGCGCCATGCCGGGTTCGATGCCAAGCGCACGGTCTGGGCCGCCATGCTGCTCTCAGGAGGCTTCGCCGGCTTGGCGGGGGCGCTGGAGGCGGCGGGGCCGTTCGGCCAGATGGTGCCGCAGTTCCCTACGGGATATGGCTTCACCGCGATCATCGTCGCCTTTCTGGGCCGCTTGCATCCGATCGGCATCGTGCTCGCGGGGTTGATCTTGGCGGTGTCCTATGTGGGCGGCGAAATTGCGCAGTCGAGCCTTGGTTTGCCCGCCGCGGCCGCGGGGATCTTCCAGGCGATGATGCTGTTCACCCTGCTGGGCGTCGATGTGCTGGTGCGCTACAGGGTCCGGCTCACGCGATCGGAAGCCGCATGACCGAGGCCATCGCGATCGCAATTTTGATGACGGTGATCGGCGCGGCGACGCCCATCTTGTTGGCGGCGCTCGGAGAGCTGGTGGTCGAGAAGGCCGGGGTCCTGAACCTGGGCGTCGAGGGCATGATGCTGGTGGGTGCGGTCTCAGGATTTGCCGCGATGGCGCTGACGGCATCGCCCTTGGCTGCGGTTCTGGCGGCCATGGCGGCCGGAACACTGGCGGCTCTGCTGTTTGGCGTGCTGACGCTGACGCTCACGGCGAACCAGGTGGCGACGGGGCTGGCACTCACGATTTTTGGCATCGGGCTCTCGGCCTTGGTGGGCGAGGGTTTTGTGGGGCGCACGGTCGATGTCCGCCCGCCGCCCTTTCCCGCACCGCTGGCCGAGGGCGCGTGGAGCCGCCTGCTCTTTGGCCATGACGCCTTGGTCTATGTCTCGCTGGTCATGACCGCGGCGGTTTGGCTGTTTCTGACCCGCACACGTGCTGGCCTGATTCTTCGCGCAGTCGGCGAGAGTGATCTCTCGGCCCATTCGATCGGCTATCCGGTGATCGCGGTGCGATACGGCGCCGTTGCCTTCGGCGGGGCTATGGCGGGCCTTGCCGGCAGCTATTACTCGACCGTGCTGACCCCGATGTGGGCCGAGGAGCTGACCGCCGGGCGGGGCTGGATTGCACTTGCGCTGGTGGTGTTCGCGGCGTGGCGGCCGTGGCGCCTGCTGCTCGGCGCTTATCTGTTCGGCGCCGTGATGACGCTCGAGCTTCACGCAAAGGCCGCTGGTGTCTCGCTGCTGGCGCCGGAGTTCCTGGCTGCCATGCCCTATCTCGCGACCGTCCTCGTGCTCGCGCTGATCTCGCTCCGACGCGGCCCGGGCGCACAGGCGCCCGCCTGCCTCGGCCGCCCCTTCAAACCCGCCCACTGACATCAGGGAGAGACCACCAATGATTACCAGACGCACCTTCGTGACCGCCGCAGCAGCGGCCGCTGCTCTCGGCCCCCATGCCCGCGCCGCGGACCCGGTCAAAGCGGCTTGGGTTTACATCGGCCCGATCGGCGACCACGGCTGGACCTATGCCCATGACCAAGGCCGCCTCGATGTCGAGAAGGCCTTTGGCGACAAGGTCAAGACCACCTACGTCGAAAACGTCGCCGAGGGTCCCGACGCCGAGCGGGTCATCCGCCGCCTGGCACAAGAGGGCAACCAGATCATCTTCACCACCTCGTTCGGCTACATGAACCCGACGCTGAAGGTCGCCCAGCGCACGCCCGACACCGTCTTCGAGCACGCGACGGGCTATAAGACCCACAGCAATATGTCCGCCTATAACAGTCGCTTTTACGAAGGCCGGGCGGTTTGCGGCACGATCGCCGGGCATATGTCCGAGACCGGCGTCGGCGGCTACATCGCCTCCTTCCCGATCCCCGAGGTCGTGATGGGCATCAACGCTTTCCAGCTCTCGGCGCAGAAGGTGAACCCCGACTTCCGGACCCGCGTGATCTGGGTGA
The DNA here is from genome assembly GCA_039187815.1 of Pseudomonadota bacterium. GTDB lineage: Bacteria > Pseudomonadota > Alphaproteobacteria > Rhodobacterales > Rhodobacteraceae > Thermohalobaculum. The sequence continues at coordinate 7,569 of JBCCZI010000073.1, forward strand.
ACACCTGGTACGATCCGGCGAAAGAGGCCGACGCCGCCAAGGCGCTGATCGACCAGGGTGTGGACATCATCACCCAGCACACCGACAGCCCAGCTGCCCTGCAAGCGGCCGAGCAGCGCGGGCTGATGGCCTTTGGCCAGGCCTGGGACATGACCAGCTTTGCGCCCAAGGCCCATCTCACCGCGATCAAGGACAATTGGGGGCCCTATTATGTCGACCGCGTGCAGGCGATGATCGACGGCACCTGGGCGAGCCAGTCGACCTGGTGGGGCATGACCGAGGGCGCGGTTGAGATCACGCCTTACAACGAGCGCGTGCCCGCGAATGTGGTCGCTGCGGCCGAGGCGGTTAAAGCTGAGATCCTGGCCGACACGAACAGCGTCTTTGCCGGGCCGATCCTCGACCAATCGGGCGCCGAACGCGTGCCGTCGGGAACCAAGCTCGACGACGGCGCGCTCCTGACCATGGACTGGTACGTCGCCGGCGTGCAGAGCTGACCGCGCGCAGCCAAGGTGTCCGACCGCCTGATCCGGGGGCGCACGCTCTCCTTTCGCCGCCGCCCCGAGGGTCCGTCGGATCTCGGGGCACTGGCCTATGAGGAGGACGGTGCCCTTCTGATCCGAGAGGGGCGGATCGTGGCCTCAGGCCCCTTCGACTGCGCGAGGGGCCTGCCTATCGACGACCATCGCGGGCACCTGGTGCTGCCGGGGCTGATCGACGCGCATCTGCACATGCCGCAGATGCGCGTGATGGCCTCCTGGGGCACCGAGCTCCTGGACTGGCTCTCGCGCTACACTTTCCCGGAGGAGGCCCGTTGTGTCGATCCGGCGCATGCCGCCCGCATGGCGCGGGCCTTCTTCGACAGCACGCTCAGAAACGGCACCACCACGGTTGCGGCCTTTTGCACTTCGCACCCTGCTTCGGCCGAGGCCTTTTTTACCGAGTCGGCACGCCGGGGTCTGCGCGTGATCGGCGGTAAGGTGATGATGGACCAAGGCGCGCCTGAGGCGCTGCTCGACACCGCGGACCGCGCCCATGACGAAACCGAGGCCCTGATCCGCCGCTGGCACGGGGTCGGGCGGGCCGAGGTGGGCATTACGCCGCGATTTGCCATCACCTCCTCGCCCGCACAGCTCGCAGCGGCGGGCGCGTTGGCCGCCGCGCATCCCAGTTGCCCTGTTCAGACCCATCTCTCCGAGAACCACGCCGAAGTGGCGCTGGCCGCGCGCCTCCATCCCAATGCGCCCGACTATTTCGGCATCTATGAGGCCCACGGACTGGCTGGTCCGCGCAGCCTGTTCGGCCATTGCCTGCACCTGACCGAGCGAGAGCGCGCCGCCATGGCCGAGACCGGCTCGGTTGCGGTCTTTTGCCCGACCTCGAACCTCTTTCTGGGCTCAGGACTGTTCGACATGGCTGGGCTCGAAGCCGCGGGCCTGCGCACGGCCATCGCGACGGATATCGGCGGGGGTACCAGCCCCTCGCTGCTCCGGACCTTGGCCGAGGCCTACAAGGTTCTCGCACTCCAGGGTCAACGCATGGATCCGCTGACGGCCTTTTGGCGCGCGACCCGCGGCAATGCCGAGGCTTTGGGTCTCGGCAATCGCATTGGTTCGCTCGAGCCCGGTATCGAGGCGGATGTGGTGGTTCTCGACCCGCGCGCAACGCCCGAGATGGCCTTGCGCCATGAGACGGTCGAGAGCCTGGCCGAGGAGCTCTTCCTGCTTCAGACCCTCGGTGACGACCGTGCGGTCCGCGCGGTTTATGCAGCCGGTGAGCCCCTCCTCCCGGCACCGTGAGATCGCGGCGCCCAGGGCCATGCTACCCAAGGCGATGCTACAGTGCACCGCCCACCATGGAGACCCCTGTGCGCCCCTTCGATGAGATCTTCGCCCTGGCCGCCGAGCGCAAAGGCGGCGCGGACGCGCTTGAGGCTCTGCTCCCTGTCCCGGCCGATCCCGAGATGCTGCGGGCGATCCCCGATGACCGCTGGCTCTCGATCTTCTCGCGCGGGGTCTTCCAGGCCGGGTTCAACTGGACGGTGGTCGAGACCAAATGGCCGGATTTCGAGGAGGTGTTCCAGGGTTTCGCCGTCGATCGCCTGGCCGGAATGGATGACGAGACATTGGAGGGCCACCTCAAGGACACACGCATCATCCGCAATGCCGCCAAGGTCCGCTCGATCCGAGACAACGCCATGATGTTGCGCGACCTCGCCGCCGAGCGGGGAGAGCCCGGGCACGGCGCCCGCACGATCGTGGACTGGCCCAAGGCAGAGTTTGCCGGTGTGCTGGCCATGCTCGGTAGACGGGGCAGCCGGCTTGGCGGCACCACGGGGATGTATGCCCTGAGGGCCATGGCGGTCGATGGATGGGTGATCTCACGTGACGGCCTGGCCGCGCTGCAGCGGGACGGGGTGCTCGACGGACCCGCGACCTCGAAACGCGCCCAGGCGGCCATCCAGGCCGCGTTCAACAGCTGGGCCGAGCAATCGGGGCGGCCCTTCATGCAGATCAGCCGCGTGCTGGCCACCTCGATCGGCTGAGGCTCAGACCAGGGTCCGGCCCCCATCCACCGGCAAGATCTGGCCGGTGATGAAGCGCCCGCCTTCGGCCAGCAACAGGGCCAACGGGGCGATCAGATCCTCGGGCGTCGCCAGCCGGCGCATGGGGATCTCGGCCAGAACCCGCTCACGAAAGCGCTGATCGACCAGGAGTTCGGCGGTCATCTGGGTCTCGAGCATAGCGGGAGCGAGCGCGTTCACGGCGATCCCGTCCCGCGCCCATTCGAGCGCAAGGACCCGCACCAGCTGCGCCAATCCGGCCTTGGCGGCGGCATAGCCTGCATAGCCAGGCGTTGCCACCAGCGAGGACACCGAGGCCAGGTGCACGATCCGGCCGCCATGGGCCATTTGACGCCGTGCAGCGACCGAGAACAGATAGGCGCCGGTGAGGTTGACCTCGAGCCCGGCGCGGAAGGCCTCGCCGCCCAATCGGTCAGCCTTGGCGACGGTCAGCAGGCCGGCGGCGTTGACCAGCGCATCGAGGCCGCCCATGGCCGCGGCGGCCCCATGGCAGACACCGTCGCAGGCGTCCTCATCTGTGATGTCGAGCGGGCCGGCCCAATCGGCCTCGAGGTCACGCCCGAGTGCCCGGGCCGCTGCGCCGTCGAGATCCGCCAGAGCCAATCGCGCGCCAAGCCCGCTCAGCGCCTCTGCGAGGGCCGTTCCGATACCGCCGGCCGCGCCAGAGAGAAGGACGCGGTGGCCCTCGAGCGAGAAGAGCCCGCTCATGGCGCGGGACTCAGATAGGGCGAGCCCTCGGGCACAGCGTCGCGCGGGATGGTGAGCTCAAGCTCACCGAGCAAGAGGAAGGACAGCGTCTTGCCGTGGCGATCGAGCCCCAGCGCGCTGTTCACCCCGCCGCCAAGGGTTGTCTCGATCACAAAGTTCAGCGCCTCCAGCTGCGGCAAGGCATAGCGGGTGACCCGGCTTGCGCCCAAATGGGCGAACAGCGCCAGGACGCGGGGTTCGGTCACCTGTTCCATCAGATGGGGCCAGGCCTCGGATCGGTAGGCGATGACCGAAATGTTGGAAGTGTCGCCCTTGTCGCCGGCCCGGCCATGGGCGATGGCATGGAGCGGGAGCGTGATCATGCGACGACCTCATGGATCCGAACATGAGTCTCGACCGCGCTGCGCGGAACGAGCACCGAGGCGATCGCAAGCTCCTCGGTGACATGGGTGCGGTACCCTCCGCCGCCGGCTGGGCCCGAGCAGTAGAGGCTGAGTACCTCATCCGAGATGGCCTGGGCCTCTGCCCATGTCGGCGCCTGGGCGGCGACGCGCAATCGGTATTCGCCGTCCGCCGACAGTTGGCGAGAGGTGCGGCGGGCCGGATGGCCGCCATCATGGACTGTGCCGGTGCCGAGCGTCTCGACCCGCAGCGGGCCCGTCCGTCCCTGGGCGCTCAACCTCTCGCGCACGATCGCGCCCGCCAGATCGGCCCGGGCAAGGGCATTGGGTCCAGCATAGCTCAGCTCTGCCTCGGCCAGCCACCCGGCGTCGACGCACAGTGTGGCCTTGAGGGTCCCGGGCGCCGCACGGCCGCGCACACCTTCGATCCGCACACGGTCCTGACCCCCGTCGCGCAACTGGACAGCGGTCACATCGGCCACACAGTCGGCCACCACATAGGCGGCCGGGTCGTGCATCTCGTAGAGCAGCTGCTCGGTGACCGTGGCGCGGGTGACGCAGCCTCCGCTGCCTTGCGGCTTGGTGACGAGCAGGGCGCCGCTGGCATCGACCTCGGCGATCGGAAAGCCGGCCTCGGCCAAGCGCGGCACGTCCTTGAAGCCGGGATCGGCAAAGTAGCAGCCGGTTACCTGGCCGCCGCATTCCAAGAGATGGCCTGCGATCGTGCCGGCGGCTAGACGGTCCCAGTCGTCCTGGGCCCAGGCGAATTCATGGATCAACGGCCCGAGGGCCAGGGCGCTGTCGGTGCTTCGCCCGACCAGCACCACATCCGCCCCGGTCGCCAACGCCGCGGCAATGGGGCGGGCGCCGAGATAGGCGTTGGCCGCGATGATGCCACGTCCGGCAACCGATGTGCCCTCGATGGTCGGCAGCGCGGCAAGCGTCGCCGCATCGAGGGTGCTCAAGAGATCGTCCCCGGTCACCGCGGCGATGCGCAGGCCCGGGAGCCCGAGATCCCTTGCCAAACCCGCCGTGCGCTCGGCGGCGCCGAGGGGATTGGCCGCCCCGAGATTGGCGACGATGCGCACCCCGGCCGCGCGCGCCGGTGCTAGCGACAGGCGCAGATAGGCCTCGAGATAGGGGGAAAAGCCTCCGCTTGGGTCATCGCGCCGGAGACGCTGGGCGATCGCCAATGTCCGCTCGCCCAGCACTTCGTAGATGAGATAGCAAGCCCCCTCCCGATCCGCCATGTCCGCCAGGATCGGGAGCGCTGCATCGAAGCGATCGCCGGCAAACCCGGCGCCGCAGCCGATGTGGACCTGGCTCAAGGCGTGGCCCCGACGGCCTTGCGGAATACGCCGGCCGTGGCCTTGGCGCCCTGGAGGATCCAGGCATGCTCCGAGGCGAAGAACAGCATGGTGATCCCCAGATCCATGAGCGCACGGGTCTGATCGACCGACGGCGCGAAGGTCACCGCGGCTTTGCCATGGGCGGCGGCGGCCTTGCCCACCCGCTCCATGGCGCTACGGACCATCGGATCGGTGATATCGGTTTTGCCATAGCAGACGGCGAGGTCCGCCGGGCCGACGAAAAGGCCGTCGAGATTGGGCACGGCGGCGATGGCCTCGGCCGCTTCGACGCCTTCGGGTTCCTCGATCTGGCCGAGCACCACCGTGTCGCTGTCGCCGGCCAACACGTCGGACATGGACCGGGTGGCAAAGCCCGCCCACCTGGTCGAGCCGGCAAAGCCGCGCCCTCCGTGGCCAAAATGGGCGGCGCGGGCGATGGTCTCGGCCTTGGCCACCGAATAGCAGTGCGGAACCACGACGCCGGTTGCACCGGCATCCAGCGCCTTCAGGATCTCGACCGGCGTCCCGTCCGGCACCCGCACCAGCGCCGGCAGGCCGAGCGCGCGGGCCATGGCGAGGCTCGCATCCATCCGCGCGCGGTCAAAGGCTGAGTGCTCGGCATCGAGGCAGACGAAATCGAGCCCCGACAGCGCAAGGATCTCCATCATTTCGATGGCCGGCGTCTTGACGAAGGTGCCGCAGAGCGGCTCGCGGGCGAGAAGGCGGGCGCGCAGACCGTTCGGGGTCATGGGGGATCTCCTTGATCGAGAATGGGTGCGGCGATGCCGGCCGGGTCGAGGCCGACGCGCCGCGCGGCGTTCAGAAGGCTCTCCCAGACCGCGGTCGGGAGCGGGAGGCCATGGCGCAGGCGCTCGGCCATGGTCGCGCGCTCAGGATCGCCTGGGATCTGGACGCCGGCGACATCGGCGGCCGCGGCGCGTCCGCGGACAAAGGCGATGTAGTCGCGCACCGCCCGCGACCAGCCATGCCCGTCATCGAGCCGCGCAGGGTCGAGATAGATTGACAACATGCCGTTGTGGACCGCCTGGTCCTGCCCCCCGGCGCCGGAGCCGGTGAGCGCGCCCGCCAAAAGCTCGCAGGCGATGGCGAGACCCGAGCCCTTGTGCCCGCCCATGGGGGCCAGAGCGCCGGGGCCTCCGCGCGGATTGGGCACGGGCGTGCCGGCTGAGGCGCCGTAAAGTACCCGTGGATCGGCGGTCGGCCGTCCGTCCGCGCCGATCAGGGCGCCTTCGGGGGCGGCTTTTCCGCCCTTGACGGCCACCAGCGCCTTGCCCTCGGCAATGGCAGAGGTTGCAAAGTCGAGCAGGAAGACGCCCCCGGGCTCGGGCACGCCGATGCAAACGGGGGCGGTCGACATGGCTCGCTCAGCGGCGCCGAACGGCGCCACCAACAGGCTGTTCTGGACATTGACGAAATGAATCGAGACGAGATCTGCCGCGCAGGCCCGCTCGGCCCAGGCGCCAATGCGGCCAAGATGGCCGGCCCGGCGGAGCCCCACCACGGCGGCACCCGCAGCACGGGCCTTGGCGATGCCGGCATCCACAGCCTCGCGCCCGACCGATTGGCCAAAGCCGTTCTGCCCGTCCAACAGAGCGAACGCCTCGGCATCGATGACAGAGCGCGCGCGCCGGCCGAAATGCACTTGGCCCTGTTCGGCCCACTCGACATAGCGCTCGGTCCGCACAACGCCGTGGCTGTCATGGCCCATCAGGCTCGCCTCGATGAGGTTCCAGGCGATTGCCTCGGCCTCGTCCGCCGCCCCGCCCGCTGCGGCAAAGATCGACGTCAGCATCTCGGTGAGCGGGCCTGAGGCCACGCGGATTAGGGCAGGTGCGGTCACGCGAGGGCGTCCTGGTTGATCACCACCCGCGGCTCGAGCCGGCCATCGAGATGGGCGAGAATGTTCTCGGCCGCCTGGACCGCCATGGCGCGCTTGGCCTCCGGCGTCATGGCCGCCGAATGCGGCGTGAGCACTGTCCGCGGCGCGTGCAAGAGCGGGTTGTCGGCGGGCGGTGGCTCCGCAGCAAACACATCGCTCGCATAGGCGCCGAGCCGGCCATCGGCAAGTCGCTCGCAGAGCGCATCCTCATCGACGATCCCGCCGCGGGCACAGTTGACCAAGAGCGCGTCCGGCTTCATCCGAGCGAGCTGCGCGGCGCCCAAGAGCCCGCCGGTCGCGGCGGTCAGAGGCACGTGCAGCGTGACGATATCGGCCAGCGCCAGACCGTCCTCGAGCCCCACCGGCTCGACCCCGGGCACCGCGGCGACCGGGTCATGGCCCAGCACGCGGAGGCCAAAGGCCCGGGCCAGCTCAGCAACCCGCCGGCCGATACGCCCCAGCCCCACGATCAACAGGGTCTTGCCGGCCAGCTCGAACCCGCCACCGGTCAAACGATACGCCCAGTCGCCTGTCCGCACCGCTTGCTCCTGCGCGGCCAGGCCGCGTGCCGCAGCCAGCACCAGCATCATGGTGTGCTCGGCGACCGAGACCGCGTTGGCATCGGCGGCGATTGCCACCGGGATCCCGCGGCCCGAGCAGTGCGCCACATCGATGTTGTCACAGCCGACGCCATGCTTCGAGACAATCTGCAAACCCGGAGCGCGGCCCAAGAGATCGCCCGGCAACGGGCGCACGCGCACCAGGATGGCCGCGCTGCGGGCAACCGCCTCGGCCAGCTCCGTATCGGGGCAGCCCGGCGCCAAGCGCTCGATGCTCAGACCACGCGCCTCGAGCACGGCCAGGCCGTCTGTGTGTATCGGCTCGACGATCAGGATCCGGGTCATGCTTCCTCTCTCGGTGGAGCGGCTCTCGGGGCGCCCTCTTCCGACGGAGCCAGAATAGTTGCTATGACGAGAGCTGCAAGCCGGCCTGCACGGACCGCGCATTGGGGGACACATGGCCGAGGGCATCGAGGCGCGCACCAAGCGAACGGCAACCGACGCGGCGCTCTCGCTCGCGATCCCGGTGGTGATGGCGGCCGAGTTGGTCTGGCTCGCTAGCGGTGTCCACGCCTTTGCCGTGATCGCCGAGATCGGCGTGCTTGCGGTCGCGGCCATGACTGTGCCTCGGTTCGGCGTGCGGGAGATCTACCTGCTCAGTCTCTGCGCAACGCTCGCGGTCTGTGCGATTGTCCTCTCTGAGAAATCCGCCGCGGTCCTGTGGGGAGCGCTCGACCAGGCGGCGTTCCTGATGGCCTTCATCCTGCTGATCGGGCTGATCCAACAGGCGGCAAGCAGCTCGGAGGCGATCCGGGAATGCGGGCTCTACCTCACGCGTCAGCCCGCGGGGCGGCGGTTTTTTGCGCTGTTCGGCGGCACCCATTTGATGGCGCAGCTGTTTAACCTCGGCGTGGTGAGCCTGCTGGCGCCGCTGGTCATGCGCGGCTCCGAGGCCAATTCCGGCGACCAGCTCCAGCCCATAAGGGAGCGGCGCCAGCTCAACGCCATGCTGCGCGGCTTTGCCTGGTGCGTGATCTGGTCCCCGACAGCGGTGGCGCCGCTGGTCTTGGCCACGCTACTGCCCGAGGCCGAGCGGGGCCCTTGGATTGCCGTCGGCCTTGGCATCGCCGTTGCCTCTATGTTGATTGGCTGGGCCGAGGACCGCTGGCGTTGGCGGCGGGTGCGCCAGAGCCTGGTCTCCGGTGCTCCGCGGGTCGCGCCGCCGTTTCCTCGCGCCGCCTATGCGCAGTTCGGCGCAGTTTGCGCTGCATTGTTGGGGCTGACTGTAGCGGCCATGCTGCTGTTCGACGGCTCCGTGGTCTTTGGTCTTATGGCCGCCTCGCCTGTGATCCTGCTCGGTTGGGTGACGCTGCAGAACGGTGGCGCCTGGGCCGAGACGGGCCAGCGCATCGAGTCGATCCGGACCGCCTATCTGCCTGGAGCCGCGCCGCTGGCCGTCACGCTCGCCTGCTCGGGCTTTATCGGGCGGGCGGCGGCGGGGTTGATACCGGCCGAGGACTGGGCCGCGGCGATCGGCCTCGCCACGATCCCGGGCTGGCTGTTCTGCACAGGCTTGGCGGTGGCGGTGGCGGCGCTTAGCCAATTCGCGCTCAGCCCGATCATGATGGCGGTCTTTTTCGGCGCGCTGATCGCCGATCTGCCGAGCCTGCCGGCCGAAGCGACCTGGGCGGCGTTGGCGATCTCCTGTGGCTGGGCGCTGTCGATGACCATCTCGCCCTTCGCCACCGTGGTGCTGATGATCGAGCAGGTCACCGGCCGTACGGGGCGCGAGATGACGTGGGTGTGGAACTGGCGCTACAGCCTGGTGATGGTGCTGGTTCTGGCGGCGGTGTTCTGGGTTCTAACGGGCGGCACGTGAACCGCTTGCCCCTGTCGCAGTTTGGCCCGAGAACAAGGGAAAGGCCCAGGACAAACCGGGCCACATCAAGGGAGGGGGCCCATGAGCAAGAGCTATGACCAGCTGCGCTCGGCGCGCTGGTTCGCGCGGGATGACACGCAACGCAGCTGGAACCACCGCTCACGCGTGATGCAGATGGGCTATGGCCCCGAGGATTGGACCGCCAAGCCGGTCATCGCGATCGTCAACACCTGGTCCGACATCAACCAATGCCATGCGCATTTCCGCTCGCGGGTCGAGGATGTGAAGCGCGGCGTCTGGCAAGCGGGCGGCTTCCCGCTCGAGCTGCCGGCCATCTCGCTCTCCGAGCCGATCGTGAAACCTTCGACTATGATGTATCGGAACTTCTTGGCCATGGAGACCGAGGAGCTGCTCCGCTCGCACCCGGTCGACGGGGCCGTGCTGATGGGCGGCTGCGACAAGACCACTCCGGGGCTGCTGATGGGCGCCATCTCGATGGGCTTGCCCTGCATCTTCCTGCCCGCCGGGCCCATGTTGCGCGGCAATTGGAAGGGGGAGCCGCTCGGCTCCGGCTCTGATGTCTGGAAACACTGGGACGGGGTCCGCAGCGGCCAGACCTCAATGGCCGAGTGGCAGGACGTCATGGCCGGCATCGCCCGCAGCTTTGGCCACTGCATGACCATGGGGACGGCCTCCACCATGACCGGGATCGCTGATGCGCTCGGTATTTGTCTGCCCGGAGCCTCCTCGATTCCGGCACCCGACAGCGGCCATATCCGCATGGCGGCAAGCTGTGGTCGGCGGATCGTCGACATGGTGTGGGAGAATCTGACGCCACAGCGCATCCTGACCCGGCCGGCCTTCGAGAACGCGATCAAGGTCGCCATGGCCATGGGCTGCTCGACCAATGCGATCATTCACGTGATCGCCATGGCGCGGCGGGCAGGGCACGCCATCGGGCTCGATGATTTCGAGACGGCCTCGCGCCAGATCCCGGTGATCGCCAACGTCCGCCCGTCGGGCGAGCGCTACTTGATGGAGGACTTCCACTATGCGGGCGGCTTCCGCGGGCTGATGCGTCGGCTCGAAGCGGAGTTGGATCTCTCGGCCATCACGGTGACGGGGCGACCCTGGGCCGAGGCCCTCGATGGCGCCGAGATCCATAATGACGACGTCATCCGCCCGCTTGACCGCCCGATCTATGGCGAAGGGGCGCTCGCTGTGCTGCGCGGCAACTTCGCCCAGGATGGGTGTGTGCTCAAACCTTCGGCGATGGATCAGCGCTTCCTTCGCCACAGCGGTCCGGCCGTCGTGTTCGATGACTACGCGTCCATGAAGGCCTGGGCGGATGACGAGAGCATCGAGATCACCCCGGACCATGTGATGGTGCTACGCAATTGCGGGCCCAAGGGCGGGCCGGGCATGCCCGAATGGGGTATGCTGCCAATCCCCAAGGTGCTGCTTCGCCAAGGTGTGCGCGATATGCTTCGGATCTCGGACTGCAGAATGTCCGGCACAAGCTACGGCGCCTGCGTGCTCCATGTGGCGCCCGAGGCCCATGTCGGAGGGGGTATTGCCTTACTGCGAACGGGCGACCGCATCCGGCTCGACGTCGAAGCGCGCCGCATCGAGGCGGAAGTTGCGCCGGTGGACTGGAAAGCGCGGCAGGCGGCCTGGACGCCGCCTCCGCCTCGGTTCACCCGCGGTTACGGCTGGATGTACAGCCAGCACATTGGCCAAGCCGACACCGGCTGCGATTTCGATTGCCTCGAGACAGGCTTCGGCGGGGACACCCCGGAGCCCGCGATCTGGTAGAGCGCTCCAACCGTCCCCAGCACCAGTCTGACCAGGCACTGGCCCCCGCCGCCCGCCGCGGGCCCGGCGGTCGGGCCGGGCGCGTCGGCCGGCGCGGCGCTCCCTCCACCCGCTAGCTCAGCAGTCGAGGCAGGAACAGCGCGATCTCCGGAAAGATCATCACCAGTGCGAGGCCGATCACCTGCAGCACGATGAAGGGCAGCACGCTAGCAAAGATCTGTTGCAACGTGATGTGCGGCGGCGCCACCGATTTCAGCCAGAAGCATGCGGGCCCGAACGGCGGGCTGAGGAAATAAATCTGGATGTTCATCACAAAGAGCACTCCGAACCAGACCGCCGCCCATGACGGATCCATGCCCAGTTCAGGCGCCATATCCCGCACCACCGGCGCGAACACCGGTACGGTGATAAAGACGATCGCGATCCACTCCATGAAGGTGCCGAGGATGATCAGAATCCCCATCATCACAAAGATGATCCCGATCGCCGGCAGCCCAAGATCTGAAAACAGCGAGCGCATGAAGTTCGCCCCGCCGATCAGGTTGTAGATCCCGACAAAGGCCACAGCGCCCAGGATCAGCCAGATGATCGTGCCGACGGTCGACATGGTACCCGCCAGGGCCTGCTGCATCATCGTCCAATCGAACTGGTTGCGCACCAGGGCCACCAGGATCGCACCAAAGACGCCGACCGCCGCCGCCTCGGTGACGCTGGCGATACCCGCATAGATCGAGCCCATCACCGCCCCGATCAGCGCGATGCACATGATCACCGCCAGCCGCTTCTCGGGCGTCATCTCGATGGGGCCTTGCAGACGCGCGACCTCTTCGGCCGTCGGCGCAAGATCGTGGTTCAGATAGCAGCGCACGACCACATAGACCGCATAGAACGTCGCCAGCATGAGCCCCGGCGCCGCCCCTGCCAGGAACAGATCTCCGATCGCCACATCCGCCGACAGCCCATAGACGATCATGATGATCGACGGCGGGATCAGCGTCGCCAGCGAGCCGGCCGCGCAAATCACGCCGATGGCGATGTATTTGTTGTATCCGAGCCGCAGCATCTGCGGCAGGGCGACCAGGCCGAGCATCACGATCTCGCCGCCCATCACGCCCGACATGGCCGCCAGCACCACCGCCACGGCCACGGTCTGGACCGCGACGCCGCCGCGGAAATTGCCGGCAAAGATCGACATGGCGTCGAACAGATCGCGGGCGACCCCAGCCTTCTCGAGGATCGAGGCCATCAGCACGAATAACGGCACCGCCACCAGCGGATACTTCTCGAGCAGACCGAAGGCGTTGGAACTCACCAGATAGAGCCCGTTCGGCCCAAAGAAGGCCAGCGCCGTAAGCACCGACACAAAAAGTGTGACAATTCCCAGCGGCATGCCCGTGGTCATCAGCAACAGCAGCAGCACGACAATGGCCAGACTGACGGTGCCGAGATCCAGATCCCGCGCATTGCCGAGCTGTTGTGGGTTGAGCGCCTCTCCCATCGCCACATAGACGCCGTTCAGCATGCCCGCAGGTCCGTCATCGCCCGTGTAATGGGTGAGGATCACCAGCACGAAGCGGAGCGCGATCAGCCCCGCGATGCCCAGGACCACATTGCGCCCGACCCGGCTCTCGAAATGGCGCCACAGGTTCACCAGCAGTTGCGCGAGATAGATCATGGCCCCGAGGCAGAGTGCTGTCTTCAAGACCATCGGCTCGGGCGAGTTGAAGGCGGTTCCAGCACGCTCAATCAGGTCGATGCTGTCCAGCGCCCGCACCAGCGTGTCGTCCGCCAGCATGAACAGCGCCAGGACACCGACACCCATCGCAAACAGATCCAGCGCCCAGCGCCCGCGATCGCCCGCCATGATGTAGAATACCGTGATCCCGATATGGCGCTTCTTCAGCGTGACGTAGCCGGCCGAGATCATCCAGGCGACCGCGCAGACGACCATGACCACCTCGAACGCCCAGGAGGTCGGGGCGTTGAAGACATAGCGGGCGATCACCTCATAGACGGTGACCGCCGCACAGATCAGATAGAGCTGGGCGACCGCCAAGCCGCTGAACCGGCTGATGTGATCGACAATGGAAAAGGCATCGCGCGCCGGATTGGCGTCACGGTGGAGAAGGTCGTCGGCGGATGGCTCGAGCGACTGGAGCGTCATGGCGTTTCCCCGTTGAGCGCGTCGGCTCTGGCGGCCGGTTTGCGTTGACAACTTTATCTCGACCCTGTCGTATGATGAACAAAAGTCAATCCCCGCAGGCCCAGAGGCCTGACGGAGGAGGGGAGGAACACTCGCCATGAGCGAGGACGACGGTGGCCGGCGCGACCCGGTCAAACACTATGGCCCATGGGCTGCCGTGGCAGGCTTTTTGTTCGGTGGCGGCATCATCTGGCTTTTGTTTGCCATGGCGGATCCGTTCAGCTGATCGGGCTGAGCGGACGCGCAGTGGCGTTCGTCAAAACGATAACAGGGAGGAACTCTAATGAAACATCTCGCTTTTGCCGCCGGGGCTTTGGCCTTGGTGCTGGGAGGTGCGGCGCCCGGTGTGGCCGATGCCAAGACGCTGCGGCTGCAGGCCAGCTCGAAGTCGGGCGACTGGGCTCACCGGTTCATGACCGATGACTGGCAGGGCAAGTTCAACACCATGACCGGTGAGGACGGGGTCAAGATGGAAGTCTTGCCGACCAAGGCGGTCGTGCCGCACCGCGAGACGATCGACGCGGTGGCGAACGGCATTCTCGACGGGGATCTGAACGCGGTCTCGTATTTCACCGGGCGCGATCCGGCCTTTGCCATTTTGGGCGATCTCATCGCGGGTTACGACACGGTCGACCAGATGCAGACCTTCTGCCAGTACGGCGGTGGCAAGGAGATCCTGCAGAAGCTCTATGACAAATACACCAAGGGCAAGATCCATGTGGTGGGCTGCGGGCCCTATGCGCGCGAGGCTTTGGTGAGCTCGATCCCGATCAAAGGCGTGGATGATCTGAAGGGCGTGAAGATCCGATCGCCCGAGGGTCTGGCTGCCGAGGTGTTCAAGCGGGCGGGCGCCGCTCCGGTGTCGTTGCCGTTCTCGGAGGTCTACACCTCGCTCGAGAAGGGGCTGGTCGAGGCTGCGGATGCGTCGGCCTACGTGAACAACAACGCCTCGGGCATGTACAAAGTGGCGAAGTATCCGGTTTATCCGGGCATCCACTCAATGGCGGTGCTGCAGTTCATTGTGAACAAGGACGTCTGGAACAGCCTGTCGCCGTCGGAGCAGATGGCCATGGAGGTGTGGTACTACGCGGCCTATTCCTCGATGCGCCGGCTTGCGGATCTGGAAGACAAGCGCCTGGTGGCCGAGCATAAGGCGGGCGGCGACATCACGGTGATCGACTGGCCCCAGGCCGAGCGGGACCGGTTCCGCAAGATCGCCGTCGATGCTTGGAGGGACGTGGCAGCGAAATCTCCAATCGCACAAGAGGCGCTGGATGCCCACATAGCCTTTATGACGCAACTCGGCCTGTTGGAGTGATCGTGGGGTGAGCCGACAGAGGTGCGTGATCGCCATTGGCGAGAGCGCGGCGCCGCCCGGCCCCCCCCCCCACGGCCCCCGGGGACCCGGGGCCCGCCGCCCCCCCCCCCC
>JBCCZI010000074.1:0-22353 GCA_039187815.1 Pseudomonadota bacterium
CGGGCGGCCTCGGTCATCGACGCGCCTCCTCGCGGTCCGCAAGCTGCGCCGTCTGACGCGGGGGATAGGGAACCTGGGCCGTCTCGCCATAATGGTCCGGCGCGATGGGCATCAGCAGCAGCCGGTTGTTGTGCAGCGCCACCAACCGGCGCAGACGCCCCGGCGCGTTGAGGCGCGCCCACTCGACCTCGAGCACAGCGATCCGCTCGCGGCGCTCTTCGATGGCGCGCTCGAGCCGACGCACCTCATCCAGCGCCTCGGCCGTCTCATAGTTGACATGATAAGCCCAAGCCGCCGACGCAACGACCGCCAGGATCGAGACGGTGAAGGCAATCCGGTTCATCGGCGCCTCCGTGGCGTGGCGCTGAGCTGTGGCAAGCCGAGCATGGCGGGATCGACGCGGATGGGTGCCGCATCGGTCCGCCGGGCCGAGCGCAACCGGGCCGAGCGGGCGCGCGGGTTTGCGGCCAACTCGGCCTCACCGGCCTGGCGCGCCCGGGCGGGCGGAGCATAGCGTGCCGGGACGCCCTCGACCGCGGGCATATGCCGCGAACCGCGATCCATCTGCCCCGAAGCCGACTGCAGATAGCGTTTGACGATGCGGTCCTCGAGCGAATGGAAGCTCACGACCGCCAAGCGCCCACCAGGCGCCAAGATCCGCTCAGCAGCCATCAACCCGTCCACCAATTGCCCAAGCTCGTCGTTGACGGCGATCCGCAGCGCCTGGAACGTCCGCGTTGCAGGGTGGATCTGGCCCGGGCGCTGGGCCGGCATCACACGAGCGACGATCTCGGCCAACGCCCCGGTGGTTTGGATCTCCGCATCGGCCCGCGCCGCGACGATCGCCTTGGCGATCCGTCGGGCGGCCCGCTCCTCGCCATAGACCTTCAAGATCTCGGCCAAGCGACTTTCTTCGGCGTCAGACACCAGATCCGCCGCGCTGAGCCCAGAGCCGCCCATGCGCATATCGAGCGGACCGTCGCGCATGAACGAAAACCCGCGCTCGGCGCGATCGAGCTGCATCGAGGAGACGCCGATATCCATCACAACACCGTCTGCTGGGGCGGCACCGGCGCTTTCTGCCAGATCATCGAGATGCCCAAAGACGCCCTCGAGGAGGACCAGGCGGCCTGCCGCCTTGGCCACCGCCGCCTGACCTCCGGTGATCGCCGTCGGATCGCGGTCGATCGCGACGACCCGCTTGGCGCCGCCGTCGAGCAAGCCCCGGCTGTAGCCGCCGGCCCCGAAGGTCGCATCGACGAACACCCCGCCGGCAATCGGCTCGAGCGCCTCCAGCACCTCGCCCAGCATAACGGGCGCATGAGGAGAAGAGTTCTTCTCGGCTTCCATGGTCAGACCAGCCCCGCGAAATCGACATCCACCGGTGCAGCGGCTTCGGCGGCGGCCGCAGCGGCAGCGGCTTGATCCTCGGGCCGCCAAATCTGAAAGGTCTCTCCATCCCCGACAAAGCAGACCTCCTTGTCGAGCCCAAGGCTGTCGCGCAGCTCGCGCGCAAGAACGAAGCGTCCCCCTTCCTCGACGGAGACCGGCCTGGCCTCGGAGATAAAGCGGCGGCGGGTTTCGCGCTTTTGCTCGGGGCTGGCAAAGCTCATGCTGGCGATGCGCTCGATCAGTCGCTCGTGCCCTTGGCGCGAAAGGGCGAGGTGATAGCCGACACCAGCCCCGGCGGGAACAATGACGAAGACGTCCGCGCTGTCTTGGGCTCTCAGCACCTCGCGATAGTCGGCTGGTAGCGAGACCCGCCCCTTGGCATCAAGCTTGTGCGCCGCCGATCCTATGAAATACCGCACCAACGGCCCGCCCTGCCCTTCAGGCCAGTCCTAGAACGCGGAGGGGCGGGTCGGGCCTCAGCCGCCCGCCCGCCCCCTGTCCCTCGGAGCCCGGCCGCGTATCCAGTCAACACTCCGACCACGGCGCGCCTGCGCCAAGTGGGGTCGGAGCGGCGGGTGGCGGCCGGGGGCCTGTATGAAACTGCTGCCTCGGATTTTTTGTTTCCCGGCCGCTACCCGTGACAGTGTGATAGCAGGTCCCATATGGAATCACAAGGGAAATTATGGGAAATGATGGGAAACCTACGCACCTGAAGGCAAGCCACAGCGACGCCGAGGCCGCCTCGCCACCGCGAGACGCCATGCAAGCCTTTGATACTTATCGGAGAATACGGCGTAGGTGCGGATGGCCTATAAGCCGGGTTCTGTCCCCGCCAAAGACGGGGGATGGCCATTCATCTGGGACCGCGGTCGCCCGCGGCCTCGTGCAGTCTACCCGGAGGACCAGCCGGAAACCGCTGCGGAGCCGGAGCCCCTCGTCCTCCCTATCTGACCTTGCTCCCGGTGGGGCTTGCCGTGCCGTCCCTGTTGCCAGGCACGCGGTGCGCTCTTACCGCACCGTTTCACCCTTGCCGGGGCGGACCCCGGCGGTCTGGTCTCTGTGGCGCTGTCCCTGAGCGCAGGGCGAACCCTGCGCCCGCCGGGCGTTACCCGGCACCGTGCTTCCGTGGAGCCCGGACTTTCCTCACGGTCCCGAGGGACCGCGCGGCCATCCGGCCATCCGCGCCCGCCGACCTAAGGGACGCAAGGAGTGCCGTCAATCGGCAGCGGATCGACGACGGGCCAGCGCGCCGCGAGATCTTCGAGATGCGAAACCCCAGCGGACGTCGACGCTTGGCCCGCCTCGCGCGGTCGAAAGCGCAGGGCAAAGGCCTCCCAAACCGCCGCGGCGGCCGCATCCCATCCGCCAGACGCCGCAAGCGCATAGCCAAAGCGACGGGCCGCTGAGCGAAACCGCTCCGGCGAGGCAGACCCCGCGCATACCGGCGGCCCATCGGTCCAAACGGCCAGCCCCTGGAGGGCGAGCCGGCGCCAGTCAAAGCGGTTGCCCGGGTCGATCTTGCGCCCAGGTGCGACGCAGGCATGCCCGACCACCCGCTCGCGCCGGATCGCCCAGCGAACCAAAGCCTCGCCCAGCAGCGCCTCAAGCGCCCGCATTTGCGGCTCTGGGAATGGATGGGACGCAGCGCCGATCCCGGGGTTTGCCAGCTCAATGCCGATGGAGTGCGAGTTCACATCGCGGATGCCACCCCAGGCCGAGCGCCCCGCATGCCATGCGCGGCGTGTCTCATCGACAAGCCGCCAGACCCGCCCATCCTCGGCAATCAGATAATGCGCGCTGACCTCCGCCGCCGGATCGCAGAGCCGCGCCAGCGCCGCCTCGGGCGTCGCCATGGCGGTGTAGTGCACCACGACCATATCCGGCCGCACGCTACCGCGCCGCTCTCCATGGTTCGGCGACGGATGTTCCCGGATCGTCAGCATCGGTGCTTGGTGCGCGAGTCCCTGAAGGCACAGTGCGAGGTCGAACCGTGCGGCCCTACAAGATTGCGCTTAATCGCCCTCGGGCGCAATGTTAGGACCAAGGAAGAGGCAAAATGAGCACGGTACAGCGTTCCGACCGGTTGGAGGGGCAGATGCAGGCGAAACTTGGCTTACTGCTGGCCGCGGCCTTTGGGCTTTCGGCATGCGGGGTGGTCTACACAGCACCCGATGTGTCCGAGAGCACCAACTACGGCGGCGGCACCGACTATGATGTGACGGTAGTGTCCCTGTCGCCCGAGACGGTGGTGGCGGCCAATCTGGTCGACTATGTCCCGCCCCGCTTGCCGTTGGCATTCCAGCCCGATGCGGCGGCCCGGCTGGCCTCACGCGCGCCCGCAGCCCCCCAGTTGCCCCCGCTGCCGGCGCCGAGCGTCCCGCGAGCGGTGCGGCCGAACCTCATCCCCGACCGCTTTCCACCGCTCCTGCGCCCCGAGCCTTACCGCATCGGCGTCTCGGATGTGCTCTTGCTATCGGTTACCAGCGCGGCCGCCACGGTCGACGCGCTCCCAGGGTTGTTGAACGCCCAACAAAAGCGCAACGGATATGTCGTGCAGGATGACGGCGCGATCGCGGTGCCGGATGCCGGGCGCATCCGGGTGTCGGGCCAAACGCTGTCCGAGGCCGAGGCCGCCATTTTCGATGCCTTGGTGGCTGCCGGAATCGACCCGACGTTCAGCCTGGAGATCGCCGAGTTCAACTCGCAGCGCGTCTCGGTCGGCGGCGAGGTGCGGGGCCCGACCCTGGTGCCCATCACGCTCAAACCCGTCTTCCTGCACGAAGCGGTAGAGCTGGCCGGCGGTGTCGATGTCCCCGACCGCTCCGTCGCCAAAGTGCAGCTGACCCGAGGCGGGCAAACCTATCAGATTGGGCTCGTCCGGTTCTTCGAGGACCCGGCTGCCCGACGCGTCGTGCTGCGCGATGGCGATGCGGTGTTCGTCGGATCCGAGTTTCGCGAGGACGCCGCCCAACTTCGCTTCCAACAGGAACTGGCGCTGCGGCAGCAGACAATTGCCGGCACGGATTACGCCTTCCGCCGGGAGGAGCTGTTGGCACGGCGCGAGCAAACCGCCCGTCAGGCCCTGGCCGATCAGCGGGCGCAGTTTCGTGACCGCCTCGAGCTTGGCGCCGTCGCACGCGACCATGTCTATCTGACAGGAGAGGTGCTGGAAGCGCGGCGCGTCCCCCTGCCCTTCGAGACACGCGCCAGCCTGGCGGACATGCTCTTCGACGGCACCGAGATGCGGATCGCCAATTCCGATTATAGCTCGATCTACGTGTTGCGGCCCGCCAGCGATCCGGCCCTGAACGGACGCCTAACCGCCTACCGTCTGGATGCCGAGAACGCTGCCAACCTCGCCCTGGCGGCACAGCTGGAGATGCGGCCAAACGACGTGGTCTTTGTCGCCGAACAGCCGATCACCAGCTGGAACCGGGCGCTGAGCCAAGCCCTGCCGAACCTGTTCATCACAGCGGCGAGCGTCGCGGCAAACAACTGATCGGGTTCAGCTGGCCACCGTGGCGGTGAGAAACCGGATCGAGCCCGCCTCGATGGCCGCAGCTGTCAGCGCGCCCGTGAAATAGGCGCCGGTGTCGGCGGAGATCCGGCCGCGCTCGATGCGGGGCTCGGCGACCACACGGTGGCCATGCACCACCCACAGCCCGTCATGCCGCGGGACCCGCTCAAAGTCCGGATGTCCCCACAGCAAGGCCTGCTCGGTTTGCTGTTCGGGCGGACGCGCCGGATCGGCAGCCGCATGGGCGAACAGCACATTGCCGCTGAGGTAGAGTGGAACCAACCGCTCGAGCAAGGCGCGATAGGGCACCAGCGCTGCACCCAGCTCAACCTGCACCCGCGCGAGCTCGGCCGGCGAGACCGTCTCATAGGCGCCCACGGCAAAGCTTAGGCAGGTCTGCAACCCCCCGACCCGCAGCCATCGCGCCTCCCTGACTGGATCGGCCAGGAAATCGAGCAGCATGCGCTCGTGATTGCCCATCAGAAAGACGCTGCTCAACTCGGGAACCGCGGCGATCTCGAGCAGCAGATCGAGGGTTTCGCGCACCCGGTCACCCCGGTCGATATAATCGCCCAGAAAGACTAGCTGCGGCGCCGGATGGTCGGCGCACTCACTGAGAATCATTTCGACGAGTTTCGCCAACAGATCGACCCGGCCATGCAGGTCGCCGATGGCATAGACCGGGCGATCCGGCGCGATGGGCGGCATCTCGATCTCGGGTCGGGCGATGGCGCGCCGGCGTTCCCGCTTGGAGCCGAGCAGGCGCTTCAGCATCTAGACCTCGCGGCGTTCGGAGCCCTTGGAGCGCTCATGTGTCGTAGTACCGCTCGGAGGCGCGGTAATAGCTGTATTCGCGATAGCCAAACCGAGCCATGTCGCGCATATCGACCTGCATCAGCACGGCCCCCGTGACCCGCGCCTTGCCTTGCGAGAAGGCGCGCAGCCCCTGGGCTACCGTCTCGCGCAAGGTTTTGTTCCAGCGCACCACATAGACCAGCGCATCGCAGTGCTGGGCGATCACGCGCGCATCGGGCACGGCCAGTACCGGCGGCGTGTCGACGATGATGTAGTCATAATGGCGGCGGAGCTCGGTCATGAACTCGCCAAAGCGCTGCGAGGCAAAGATGTCGGCGGCGTTCACCGGCGTCTTCTCACCCGGGAGCACGTGCAGGCCGGATTCCGGCTCCACATGCACGACCTCCTCATAGTCGAGCCGCCCCGACAGCACCGAGAGGAGGCCGGCATTGTGCTCGATCTCAAAATAACGGCGGAAGCTGCGTCGGCGGAGATCGCACTCCATGATGAGCACGCTCTTGCCGAGCGAGCGGCTGATATGGGCCAAGGCGATCGCGGTCGTTGACTTGCCCTCGGCGGGAAGACCTGAGCTGATCATCACCACCTGTGCCGGCGCATCCACATTGGCCAGCATCACCGAGGTGCGCAGGTTTCGGATTGCCTCCGCAAAGCTCGACCCCGGGCGGCGGGCGAGAAAATCCAGGAACTGCTTGCGTTTCGGCAGGTTGGCCATGGGGATCGAGCCGAGAACCGCAAGCCCCGTGCGGGCCTCGAGCTCGTCGGCCGTGCGGAACGTGCCGTTCATCCGCTCCCGCAGCACCACAATCGTGATGGCGAAGAACAGCCCGGCAATGGCCGAAATGCCGAGGATGGCAGGCTTGTTTGGCGAGGAGGCGCGCGACGGCACCCAGGCATCCGACAAGAGGCGCGCATCGGGTTGCTGGATGCCTTCCTGGACTGTTGTCTCTTTGAGCCGCGACAGGAACGACTCGTAGATCAGGCGGCTCGCCTCTGCTTCGCGTTCGAGTTGGCGTAGCTCGACCAGGGCTTTGGAGCGGCCTTCGAGCGAGGTTTCGAGATCAGAGATTGTGCGGCCAAGCGACTCGATTTGGGTTCGGGCCCGCGTGGCGGCTTGCACCGTCTGGCGCCGTGCCTGGGAGACGAGACTCTCGATGCGGGCAAGCGCCCCGGGATCCCCCGTGACCGCGGCCTCGCCGAGCGTCTCGACCTCCGGCAGACGGAGTTTGCGCGCCAGCCCCCCGAAATCTCCGACAGCGGCCATCCTATTGATCTCAGGCCCATCCTCCGCCAGCGTCTCGAGCCGAAGCGACAGATCGCGCCGCCGTTCGCGGAACTCCTTGATCTGGCGGGCGCTGGCCTCCAAGGCCTCTTCGCTGACCAGATCCGAGGCGGCGCTGAACTCCTCGACCGTCTGTTCCGCAGCTTCGAGATCAGTGCGCAGGCCCGCGACACGCTCGCTCAGCCATGAGGTCGCTTGGCGGGTCGCTTCGAACTTCTTCTCAAGCTGGTCGACGATGTAGGCACCGGCGATCGCATTGGCGAGATCGGCGGCCAGCTGTGGCTCCGGCGCCGAGGCTTGGATGCGCATCACATAGGATTTGTCGACCCAGCTGATCTCGAGATGACGCCGCATGCTGTCGATCGTGATCTCGCGCTGGCGGCTGGCCGTCGGATCGGGCTTGCGCTCTCCCAGGCCAAAGCCCAGGCCCATGGCATCCAATGTGGCCAGCGCGGTGCCGGCCAGATCGAGGGGACGGTCGCCAACCGGCACGACAAATCGGTTGAAATGCGGATGCTCGGCGATGGCGAGTTCGTCCACCACCTTCCCTAATAAGCGGTTCGAGCGGATGATCTCGATCTGGGACTCGAGCAGCAGAAAATCCGACCCCACCCCGGAGCTGGCCACCGGCGCAATGTCCACAACGGTCTGCTCGCTCGAGTCCCACAGCACATCCGCCCGCGCTGTGAACAGTGTTGTGGTGCGCTGGAGGTACAGGAACCCGATCAGCAAGCCGATCCCGACCGCGATCAGCAGCAAGACGCGCGACCGCCATACGGTCGCCACCATACGGCGAAGATCGAAGGGTTCGCCCGGGGGGCCACCCTCCTCCGGACCCCCGACAATGCGCCGCAGAGTCTCGGGGATATTGGCATCGAGGCCCATGCACTCGGTGCTCCTGTGCTCACAGCCAGTCGCGGCGCACCATGCTCCCACCGCCGGTCGGGCAAAAGCCCCCAACACCGCCAACTGATGTCTATAGGGCGCGCCACCGCGCCTGACAACTCTGCGATCGGCGGTGCGACACGCCCTCTCATGCCACACCTTGCCCCAAAGGCGTTGCAGAATTGCCAAGATCCCGGCGCACCAAGGGCGCAGAGGCCACAGCAATCGGGGGATCATTTGCTTTGGAAACGCCCTGACAATAATGTCTGGGACAAGCTTGGGGAGTGATGCAAGCCAACAGTCGTCATTGTGGACGGTTGGTTTGTTGGTGAGATGGGCGCGCTGGGTCGGCGCTCCGATCTCCTGGTATGGAAAGCGGAGCGGTGCTCAATCAGGACCTGCTGAAGGCCACGCACTATCCGGGCCGCGGTTTTGCAACAAGCAAACGCGCCTTCGATGTGGTTGTGGCCGTTATGGCCCTGCCGACCGTGGGGCTGGTCGCGCTGATGCTGCTGGCGATCAATCCGATCTCAAATCGCGGTCCACTGCTCTACTTCCAGCAGCGGATGGGGCGGAACTGCAAGCCCTTCACCATGGTCAAGTTCCGCTCGATGTCCGCAGAGGGAACCGAGAGCGACCGTGGCCCCTGCGACCCGGTCGAAGAGCGTCGGATCACCCCACTCGGCCGCGTGCTGCGCCGGACCCGGCTCGACGAGCTGCCCCAGTTCCTGAACGTGCTGGCAGGCGATATGAGCCTGATCGGCCCGCGCCCCGACTATTGGGATCACGCGATCCACTATCTCGACACCGTGCCCAACTACCGCGAGCGCCATACGGTGCGCCCCGGGATCACAGGGTTGGCCCAGGTCGATGGTGGCTATGCCGAGGGCATCCACGCGACCGTGGAGAAGACGCGCTTTGACATGCGCTACATCATGGGCCTCGGCCTGCGCATGGAGACCTATGTGCTGATGCGCACCATTCGCGTGGTCTTCACCGGCGACGGCGCGCGTTGAGGCTCAGCAATCCGGGACAATGTCCTCAGGCAGCGGCTTTGCGCCGATCCCGACGCCGTGGTTCATAGACAGCGCTGGGCGATCGCAGCCCGCATCGCCAACGATCCGCGCCGGGATGCCTGCAACCGTCTTGCACGGCGGCACATCGGACAGCACGACCGAGCCCGCGGCAATCTTGCTGCAATGGCCGACCCGGATGTTGCCCAGCACTTTGGCCCCGGCCCCGATCAACACGCCCTCGCCTATCTTGGGGTGACGGTCGCCATCGTCCTTGCCAGTTCCACCAAGGGTGACCGAATGGAGCATCGAGACATCGTCGCCCACCACCGCCGTCTCGCCGATCACGATGGAGTGGGCGTGGTCGATCATGATCCCTTTGCCGATCACGGCCCCGGGATGGATGTCGACGCCAAAGACTTCGGAGCAGCGCATCTGCAGGAACAAGGCCATGTCCCGCCGCCCGGTTGTCCAGAACCAATGCGCAAGGCGCGAACCCTGGACCGCCAAGAAGCCTTTGAAATAGAGGAGCGGCTGGATCATGCGGTGGCAGGCCGGATCACGCTCATAGACCGCGCGGATATCCGCCCGGCCCGCCTGCCCCATGGTCGGGTTCTCGGCATAAGCCAGCTCGGCCATCTCGCGCATCAGAAGCGGCGACATCTCGGGGCTCGAGAGCTTTTGCGCAAGCCGGTAGGACAGGGCCGCCTCCAGGCTCGAATGGTGCAGGATCACCGAATGGGCCATGCTCGCCATGAACGGCTCGGTGCCGGCAAGCTGCTCGCCCTCTTCGCGCATGCGCGACCAGATCGGGTCAATCGATCCGACCTCCGGGCCCAAGACGACATCTCGCGTGGTCTCCACAGCCATACCGGCCTCCTGTGATTGCAGAGCGTCTGCGACCGCTTCAAAATAGGGGCATGACCCGCCGCTTGCCAATAACGGTTCGTGATGGACGAAAACAGCATTGAGCAATACCGCCGGCGCTTGCTCGAAGAGCGGGCAAGCCTGGACGCGGAGGAGGCGGGAACCGAGACCGACCGCAAACCCGTCGAGCTCGACCAGCAGAGCGTCGGGCGACTCAGCCGGATGGACGCGCTGCAGGTCCAGGCGATGGCCTCGGCCCAGTCCCGCCGCAGAACTGCCAGGCGCGCGCAGATCACGGCCGCCCTCAAACGGATCGACGAGGGGGAGTTTGGCTGGTGCCTCGAATGCGGCGAGCCGATCGAGCCACGCCGGTTGGACTTCGATCCCGCCTCGGCGGTTTGCATCGCCTGCGCGCGCGGAACGTGATCAGCGCTCAGCCCGCGACCAAGGGAAACGTCACGCCGAGCGCCCAGGCAAAAGCCAGGCTGTTGGCGAGGGCCGCCACCGCCGGCTGCCCGGTCGCACGCATGACCCAACCGCTGATCAAGCCATAGAGCAGGAAAAAAAGCAGGATCACCGGGAAGATGATGATCAGGAAGAACAAGCGCTCCAGATCCAGGGCAACCGCCAGGGCCAGCGAGGCGAGTAGACAAAGCTTGGTGATGGCATAGGCGCCGCGGCGCGCACCGGCACCCCGCGTTAGCCACTCATCGGCCAGCATGAAAGGCAGGATGCCGGCGAGCAATGCGCCGATGACGGTGATCCGCCCTCCGTGAGGCCAGAACGAGGCCACATAGCTGTCGAGCGCCCAGCCGAGTGCGCCCACCGCCCACAGCGCCACCGCAGCAGCGGCCAAAAGCACGGCATCCATGCCCCGCCAAATCGAAGGGCCACGGCGAATTATCAGGATACCGAGCGCTGTCAGCACCCCATAGAGCGCAAAGTGCGCCGCCAGATAGTCCGCGACCAGGACCGGCAGGAACTCGGTCGGCAAGAATTTGAGGATCAGCGGGGTGGCAAGCGCCGGGATCCCGGCAAGCACGAGCAGCCCGCGCCAGCCGAGCCCGGCCCCGACCGGAGGCTCGACGGTTCTCGGCAAGAGACGTGCAAGAGGCCAAGCCATCGCAACGATCCCGCCGATCAGCAGCAGAACCCAAGGCCCCCGCACATCCGGCGCGGGAGAGGAGCCTTCGCGGTCAAAGACGCCGTCGAGCCAGGTGACGGCCTCGACAAGGCTCTCCGCACTGTAGAGGACGCCCACATGCTCGACATTGTCCGCGAACACAGCCCGGCGGGCCGAGCCATCGGCAAAGGCGCCATAGGTCACCGCCTCCTCAGCCTCTCCTGCGCTGAGCGCGACGGCCTTGAGCGCCTCTTGGCTGAGGAAATTCTCCCAGCCGCCGACGATGATCAGCAGGTTCTTGGGCGCATCGGCCGTAACCGCACGGCTGAACATCGACACAGCGATGGTGGCTGGCACGCGCGGATCGGCAACCGCCTGGCGCACCACGATGTCTGAGGCCATCGAGTGCCCCAACAGCGCCGCCCGACCTCGCGCGCCCGGCAGGGCTGCGGCATAGCCCACCATGCGGTCGAGCTCGGCCAAAAGGGTGCGGCTCGCCCCGTCTTCGCGCGTGATATCGCCGGTGAGCGGAACCGGATTGCGCCCATGCCCGCGAAAATCAAACGCCAGTGCCGAGTAGCCAGCCCGAGCAAGCGTGACCGCGAAGGGCTCCATCAGCTGGCGAGACCCGGCGAAGCCGTGCGCGATCACGACCGCTGGCCCCGAAGGCCCGGCCGCGGGGGTGTAGAGCGTGGCCGGGCTCGTGCCGATCACCAGTTCGCTGATGGCAAGGTCGGCCTTGCCGCCCTCCAACCGCCACAGCGCCGCGAGGATGGCCACTGACGCCAGGACGGCAGCGCAAACCCGTATCCATCCCAGGCGCTGCATCCGCTCTCTCCAACATCCGCGACCCGCGGAATGCCGGACGCAGGTGGCAACCTAGCGGGCATGCGAGGAAACGGCGAGCCGCCGGCATGCCGCGCCTTGTCGGACGGGCGCTGCGGGACAGGGCGCGCACCGCTTGCGCTCAGCGTCCGATGCCGACCAACTCTTCGGGCAACGCGATCTCGGCCACTGCCCGCGCCGCACGGTCCCGCTCAGGCGAGACATGCTGGGGAAAGCTGTTGGCCAGGATGTCGTGCTTGCGCTCAATGGCCTTGGCCATCAGATCCGGCCGCCCGCGTTCCTCCCATTCCTTTGGGCTCGTGCGGTCCGCCATGGCCGGATAGACATAGTCGGTCTGCATGCGACCCAAGGTTTGGCCGTGGCCGAGGTAGTGGCCAGGCCCCTCGAGACAGACCGACCGGATGGTCTCGAGCGAGACCGAGTCCTCGTCGACCTCGATGCCCCGCACGCAGCGCAGGCACTGCCCCAACATGTCATTGCCGAGGATCAGGCTCTCAAAGCAGAAGCCGAGCAGCGAGGCATGCATGCCCACCGCCTCGTAGACCATGTTGAGCCCGGAAAGACCCGCCATCACGTTTGAGACCGACTGCTCCCACCCGGCCTGCATATCGGGCAACTTCGCATCGGCGATGCCGGCGGCCGCTCCGCCAGGCAGGCCGTAATGGGCATGCATCTGCGCACAGCCCGCGGTCAGCAGCGCCTGCTCGCCCGAGCCGCCCGACATCGCGCCGGTCCGCAGATCGCTGACGAAAGGCCAGGTGCCGAAGATCGCCGGATGACCCGGCGCCATGGCGTTGACATAGACGACGCCCGCCAGACATTCGGCCACCGCCTGTACGATGGCCCCCGCGATCGGCGCCGGAGCGGTCGCGCCCGCCTGACCGGCCGAGAGCAGCAACACCGGCATACCACCATGAATACAGGCCTCGAGCACCTTGCAGCTCTCGGTCGCGAACTTCATGGGCGGCACGACGAAGCAGTTGGAATTCGAAACGAATGGCCGCGCGCGATAGGCCTCCTCACCGCCCGCGAGCGCGTGCAACAGCTGGAAACAGGCGGGCATATGCTCCGCGTCAACAAAGCTTGTTCCGATATGCTTCGACGTGCCGCGCACCGAGGCATAGATCGTGTTCAAATCCAGCAAGAGCGGGTCTTCGACGTCGCGGCAGACCAGTGGGCGCTGGAAGAAGTGCACATTGTCGAGCGTGTCGACGATGCGGGCGGCGTCATACAGATCCTTGAGCGTCGACAGACGGTACGTGCCGGTCTCGGGTTCGGCCAGATGCACAGCGGCTCCAGCGGTTCCGTAATGCACCCGCCGGCCCGTCAGCTTAAGGTCATGGCGCGGATCCTGGCCACAGAGCGTGATTTCGCGCGCCGCCTTGGCCAGCATGTCCTCGACCAGCGCGCGCGGAAAGCGGATGCGGCCGTCATCGCCGAGGATCGCGCCGGCCTCTGTTAGCAGGGCAATGCCGCTCTCGGGCGCGTCTGCCAGACCGATCTGCTCAAGCGCGTCGAGCGCGGCCGCATGGATCCGGGCGACGCCCGCATCGCTCAGGGGTCGGTAGAACCCGCCCTCAAGACCCGCGCGCACAGGCCGGATGTCTTCGGCCAACGGCGCCGAGCGCAACGCCTGGCGTGCCGCGCGCCCGCCCGAGCGCCGGCTGCGCGGAGGATCATTGGCGAGGGTGGTGGCGGGTCCGTCCGCCGAGGTCGTGGTGTCGGTCATCGGTCTGTCCTGATCTCTGAGGTTCAATGCGTTGGAGATCAGGACCGAGGCGAGCCGCGCGCCGCACGTCCGCGCGCCGCGCCTATTGTCAGGCGCACGGCTTTTTGGCGGACAACAGCTTTCGTCATGGTCAGCTCACGCAAGATCGATGCACAACAGTGCCTCGCCGACCCGGTGCAAACTGTCCCTTTTGCGTCAGAAAGCGCCGCTTTCGGTCAATTCGCTTGTCCGCAGCCCGGGCAAGCCCTCACCGCGTGCCCCGCAACGGATCGACGTACATCAGCGCCATGTCCCAGGGGAAGAAGATCCAGGTGTCCTGGCTGACCCCGGTGATGTAGGTGTCGACCATGGGGGCGCCCTTTGGCTTGGCATAGACTGTCGCGAAATGGGCGGCAGGCAGATGCTGACGCACGACCTCGAGCGTGCGGCCGGTGTCCACCAGATCGTCGACGATCAAAATGCCACTGCCGTCGCGCATCAGCTCGGGGTTCGGGGCCTTCAGGATCTCGGCCTCGGCCTGGGTCTGATGGTCATAGGATTTGACGCTGATCGTATCCACGGTGCGGATGTTGAGCTCGCGCGCGATGATGCAGGCCGGGACCATGCCGCCGCGGGTGATGGCGACCACGGCGCGCCAGCCGCCTTCGGCCTCCGGGCCGCGGCCGTCGAGCCTCCAGGCCAAGGCCCGGCTGTCCCGGTGCATCTGCTCCCACGAGACGTGAAACCCCTTTTCGTGCGGTAGCTGCTCGCTCATCGCCCTCTCCCCTCACTCGACTGGCGCCCGAGCCTATCGCGATGCGAACCGCCTAGCCAAGCCGCCCTGCGATCTCTCGGATGACATCCCAGGCAAAGGCGACATCCGCCTCGGTCGTGTCCCATTGACCGACTTGAAAACGGATGACCGTCCGGCCCTCAAGGGTCGTCTGGGTGACATAGATCCGCCCGTCGTCATTGAGGGCCTCGATCAGCGCGAGGCTGTGGGCATCGCCCCTCTCCGGCCGATGGCGAAACGTGAAGAGCGAGAACATCGGCGGGGTCGTCAGCTCGAAGCCGGGCTCGGCGGCCACCTGTTCGGCCAAGGCCTCGGCCCAGCGCATGTGGTTGGCAATGCGGGTCCGGAGGCCCTCCAAGCCCTCGGCGCGGAAGAGAAACCACAGCTTCAGTGCCCGAAAGCGGCGGCCGAGCTGCGGCGTCCACTCGCTGAAATTCGTGATCTCGGCATGTCCGGGCGTGTGCAGATAGTCGGGCCGCATGGCCAAGGTACGGATCTGATCGGTCGGATCTGCCAGGAACTGGACCGAGCAGTCGAACTGCGCGCCCAGCCATTTATGCGGATTGACGACGATGCTGTCGGCGCGCTCGGCCCCGGCCCAGTGCGCGCGCGCCTCGGGACAGACCATGGCGGCCCCCGCCCAGGCCGCATCGACGTGGGTGTAGAGCCCTGCTTGCGCCGCCACATCGAGACAGGCACCAATCGGGTCCGATGCTCCGATCCCCGTGCCGCCGACGCAAAGGATGACGCCTGCAGGCCGGTAACCCCCCGCTCTATCCATCTCGATCGCGGCAGCCAAAGCCTCCGGCCGCATGCCCCATTTGGCATCGGTTGGCACGCGCACAAGATTGGCCGCGCCGATACCGGCCATGACGGCCGCCTTTTCCACCGAAGAGTGGGTCTGTTCCGAAGCATAGAGGCGCAGCCGCGGCCCGCCGGCCAACCCTTCGGCATTGCCGGCCCAACCGAGCGCCCGTTCCCGCATGGTGAGCACCGCCGAGAACGTCGCGGTCGACGCCGTATCCTGCAGCACGCCGCGGAACCGCGGTGGCAAACCAAAGGCATGGGCCAACCAGGCGACCATGCGCTCTTCCATCTCGGTGGCGACCGGCGAGGTTTGCCACAGCATGGCTTGGGCCCCGATCTCGGCCACCAAGTGTTCGGCCAGGATCGAGGAGGGCGCGGCATTCGCGGGGAAATAGGCAAAGAAGCGCGGATGCTGCCAATGGGTGAGGCCCGAGGGCACGATCCGCTCGAAATCAGCCCAGATCGCGTCCATGGGCTCGGGGTGTTCCGGCGGATGCTCGGGCAAGGCGGCGCGGATGTCCCCGGGCTGCACTTGGGCGCGCACGGGCCGCTCGCGCAGCCCCGCACGATAGGCGTGCCCCCAGTCGACGGCGCGGCGGTTCCAGTCGGTCATCGGCCCTCCCCGGCTTTGGCTCGAGGAGAGCCGAAGGCCGACCCGAAATCAACGGCTAGTGTCGCCCAGCGGTGACGCCGCCATCGACCGGCAGGATTTGGCCCGTCACCCAAGCAGCCTCTGTGGAGGCAAGATAGAGCGCCGCCTCGGCGATATCGCCCGGCTGGCCGTTGCGCCCAAGCGGGTGGAAGGCGTTGAAGCCCGGCAAGGTCTCGGCCACCTGCTCCTGGCTCATGAAGGTGCCATAGACTGGTGTTTCGACCACGGCGGGCGCCACGGCGTTGATGCGGATCTGTTTGTCGGCCAGTTCGATTGCGAGGTTGCGCACCATGGCATGCACCCCGGCATTGGCCGCGGAGTATGCCGCCGATGGCGTCGCCCCAATGGCCTGGATCGCCCAGATTGATCCGGTCTGCACGATCGCGCCGCCGCCCCGCTCGGCCATGGCTTTGGCCGCTGCTTGGGCCATGAAGAACTTGCCCTTCAGGATCGTGTCCAGAAACCAGTCATACTCGCCCTAGTCGAGTTCCAGGAACGGTTTTGGCCGGAACACGCCCGCATTGTTGAACAAGACATCGAGCCCGCCGAACCGAGCCTTGGCCAGATCGACCAAGGCCTGGGCGGTTTTCGGCTCGGCAATGTCACCCGCATGGATCGCGACGCGCATCCCCGAGAGATCGACCTCGGCTGCTGCAGCCGCCAGCTTGGCGGCGTCACGTCCGCCGATCACGACCGATCCGCCCTCGTCGACGAAACGGCGGGCGATTTCCTTGCCAATGCCGGAGCCTCCTCCAGTGACGATGGCGGTCCTAGTGTCAAAGCGCATTGTGCTGTCTCCCTAACGACTGTTCGGTAGACGGCAGATAGGCCGGGGCGGCCCCCATTTAAAGGGACCACGCAGAAAAAAACTAACAAGTGTTAGGCATCACATCCGCATGCGCTCGGACCGCGGATCATAGAGGGGTTTGAGGCTGGCCTCAGCCACCACTCGTGTGCCCGCCACCTCGATCTCATAGGAGGAGGACAGCACCTGATCGGCCTTCTCGCCGGGGCATGGCACATAGCCGAGGCCAATCGCACCGCCCAGATGGTGACCGTAATTACCGCTGGTGAGGTAGCCGACGATCTCACCATCCCGCACCACAGGCTCGTTGTGATAGAGCATGGGCTCAGGATCGGTCAGGCGGAACTGCACGAGCCGCCGCTGCAGGCCCTCCTGCTTTTTCGCAAGCACCGCGCCGCGGCCGACGAAATCCCCAAACCGCGATGGCGATTTCTCGGTCTTGACCGCAAAGCCAAGGCCCGCCTCGAGCACGTGATCCTCGTCGGTGATGTCGTGACCCCAATGGCGGAAGGCTTTTTCGATCCGGCAGCCATCCAGCACATGCAGGCCACAGAGCCGGAGCCCATGGGCCTGCCCAGCCTCCTCGATTGCCTCAAAGACATGGGCGGCCTGGTCCGAGCCCGCATAGATCTCCCAGCCGAGCTCGCCCACATAGGACACCCGGTGCGCCCGAGCGCGGCCGAGCCCGATCTCGATCTCTTGCATGGTGCCGAAGGGAAAAGCATCATTCTCTAGCGATTGGGGCACGATCTCGGACAGCACCGCCCGCGCTTTGGGCCCCATCACCGCAATCACCGCCTCGCCGGCCGTCACGTCGGTGGCGATACAATGGGCGTCGGTGGGCATATGCGCTCGGATCCAAGCCATATCGCGCCGGACAGTCGCCGCCGGAGTGATCACCAGGAACACGTCGTCAGACAACCTCGTGACGGTGACATCGGACTCGATCCCGCCGCGATCATTCAGGAACTGGGTATAGACGATCCGGCCCGGCGCAACCCGCAGGTCCGCGCCACAGATCCGCTGCAGCACCTCTTCGGCATCGCGCCCCTCGACCCGGATCTTGCCGAAGGTCGAGAGATCGAAGAGCCCCGCCGCATGGCGCACCGCCGCATGCTCCTCGGCCGCATTGTCGAACCAGTTCTGGCGGCCCCAGGCATAGGCGTATTCCGGCGTCTGGCCGGATTTGGCAAACCAGTTCGGGCGCTCCCACCCGGCCGTCTCGCCAAAACAGGCGCCGCGGGCCTTGAGATGCTCGTGCAAGGGCGAGCGGCGCACGCCGCGGGCCGTCTCGGGCTGGCGATAGGGCCAATGATCCGCATAGAGCAGACCGAGGCTCTCGGAGACCCGCTCTCGCAGATAGCGCCGGTTGGTCTGGAAGGGCTGCGCCCGGCGGATATCCACATCCCACAAGTCGAACGGCGGATGTCCCTTGTCGATCCAGCGGCTGAGGGCCCAACCCGCCCCGCCCGACGAGACGATGCCGATCGAGTTGTATCCCGCCGCCACCCAGAACCCCTCGAGCTCGGGCGCAGGGCCGAGATAGTATTTGTCATCGGGCGTGAAACTCTCGGGTCCATTGAAGAAGGTGTGGATGCCCGCCTCGGCCAAGAGCGGCACCCGGCCGATCCCCGCCTCGAGGATCGGCTCGAAATGCTCGATGTCCTCGGGCAACTGGTCGAAGCAGAAGCTCTCGGCAATGCCATCCATGCCCCAGGGTTTCGCCTTGGGCTCGAAGGCGCCGAGCATCAGCTTGCCGGCGTCCTCCTTATAGTATGCGCACTCATCCGGCACACGCAGGACCGGCAGGCGCCCAAGCCCCGCGATCGGCTCGGTCACAATATAGAAATGCTCGCAGGCATGGAGCGGCACATGCACGCCCGCCATGGCGCCCACGTCGCGCGCCCACATGCCGGCCGCGTTGATCACCACGTCGGCCGCAATGTGTCCCTGAGTGCCATCGAGACCTTCCCAATCGACACCCGTGATGCGGCCCCGATCCGTGGCGATGCGGGTGACCTTGACGCCTTCGGAGATCTGGACGCCGCGCATCCGGGCGCCCTTCGCCAGGGCCAGCGCGATGTTGGCCGGATCTGCTTGGCCATCGGCCGGCAGGTGCACCGCCGCGACCACGTCCGAGGTCTCGAGTGGCGGGTAGAGGGCCTTGGTCTCAGTCGGCGAGATCTCGGCCACCTCGACTCCAAAAGCCCGTGCTATGCCGGCCTGGCGACGGATCTCCTCGGCCCGCGCCTCGGTCAGCGCCACTGTTATCGAGCCGGTCGCCCGCATGCCAGTCGCGACACCGGTCTCCGCCTCGAGCCGCATGTAGAGATCGGCAGAATACTTTGCGAGGCGCGTCATGTTCAGGTTCGGCCGCAATTGGCCGATCAGCCCCGCCGCGTGCCAAGTGGTGCCGCAGGTGAGCTGGCGCCGCTCGAGCAAAACGATGTCGGTCCAGCCGAGCTCGGCCAAATGGTAGGCGATCGAGCAGCCGGACACGCCTCCGCCAATGATCACGGCGCGGGCACAGCGGGGAAGGTCGGTCATGCGGGTCTCCGAAACAACGGCGATGCGAGTCGATGCGCGCCGGATGAAGGGGCAAGGCGGGGCGGCGCGATCTTGCCGCCCGCGGGCCGTCGAGGCCCTCTATCAGGCGCGCAGTCGCGCGTTCTCGCGATCCCAGAGCGGGCCATCGGGCTGAACCTCGGCGGCGAGCCGGTGCCCGAAGATTTCGACCTCGAGCTCGGTGCCAGGCTCGGCGCAGTCCGCCCGCACGACGCCGAGCGCGATCGACGCACCAACGCGGTAGCCCCAAGCGCCCGAGGTGGTCTCGCCCACCACCTCCGCCCCGCGCCACAGCGTTGACATGTACGGAGCATCGTGCCCGTTCGCCTGCACCTTGAGCGTGACAAAACGCTTGGCCGAGCCGCGCTGTTTCTCGGACAAAAGCGCGGCTTTGCCCGGGAAATCCTGCGGCTTGTCGAACTTGACAAACCGCTCGAGACCCGCCTCCAGCATCGAGTAATCGGTCGAGAGATCGCCCTTCCAGGCCCGGTAGCCCTTCTCGATCCGAAGGCTGTCGAGGGCGAACATGCCAAAGGGTTTGGCGCCTGCTGCCACGACCGCGTCATATATCGTGGGCATCTCGGCCTTCTCGGCATGGATCTCCCAGCCGAGCTCGCCGGCAAACGACACCCGGGCCAGACGCGCGGGGCGCCCGGCGACAGTGGCGCTCTGATGACTGAGCCAGGACAACGTGAAGTCCGCCTCGGCGATCCCCGACAGCACGTCGCGCGATTTGGGGCCCGTGACGATCAGGGTCGAGAAGACCTCGGTCTGGTCGGTCAGCGTCAGCGCGGCAGGCAGGGATTTGGCCAGCCACTCAAAATCATGGTCTTGGGCGGCAGCGGCCGTGATCAGTGTGAAGCGATCCTCGCCATGGCGCATCACCGACATCTCGGTGACGATCCGCCCGCGGGTGTCGGCGAAATAGCCAAGCGCCATGCGCCCCACCTTGGGCAAGGCACCGGTGATCTGGCCGCGGAGCCACTCGGCCGCCCCCTCGCCCTCCAGCGCATAGCGCGAGAAGCCCGGCAGATCGAGGACACCGCAGGCATCGCGCACGGCCTCGCACTCCTCGCGGATGCGCGGCTCCCAGGGGCCGGAGCGGGCCCAGGTCTGCGTCGCCTCTTCCGAGGTGTCATCGCCGGGCTTGGCGAACCAGTTGGCCCGCTCCCAGCCGCCATAGGCGCCGAATTGCGCCCCGTTCGCTTCGAGCCGATCATGCACGGGCGAGAGCCGTTTCGGCCGCCCCGCCGGCCAGGCATGGCGCGGGAAGTGCATGCCGTATTCGTGGCCATAGACCTCCTTGGCCTTGGCGACGCAATAGTCGTGGTCCGCCCATTTGCCAAAGCGGCGCGGGTCGACCGCCCACATATCCCACTCGGTGCCGCCCTCTGTAATCCACTCGGCCAGCACCTTGCCAGCACCGCCGGCCTGGCAGATGCCGAAGGTGAAGACGCAGGCCTCGAACGCATTCGGCACGCCCGGCATCGGACCGACCAGCGGATTGCCGTCGGGCGCATAGGGGATCGGGCCGTTGATGACCTTTGACAGCCCCGCCTCACCCATGATCGGCACGCGCGCCAGGGCATCTTCGAGATACCACTCGATGCGCTCGAGGTCATCCTCCCAGAGCTGGAACGAGAAATCCTCGGGCATCGGATCGTCAGGCGTCACCCAATGGGCCCGGCAATTGCGCTCATAGGGGCCGAGGTTGAAGCCGTTCTTCTCCTGGCGGAGATAATACGAACTGTCCACGTCGCGCAGCAGCGGCATCTTGCGGCCATGCTTCTCGGACCATTCGCGAACCGCGTCGACCTCCTCGAACAGGATGTACTGGTGAGACATGGTGGCCATGGGCACCTCGCGCCCGAACCAGCGCCCGACCTCCTGGGCGCGGTAGCCGGCAGCGTTCACCACGTATTCGCAGCGAACCTCGCCCTGATCCGTCGAGACGACCCATTCCGAGCCCTCGCGACGCACGCCCGTGGCCGGACAGAACCGCTGGATCCGGGCGCCGAGATCGCGCGCGCCCTTGGCCAAGGCCTGGGTCAACTGAGCGGGATCGATATCGCCATCATAGGGGTCATAGAGTCCGCCTTCGAGATCATGGGTCTCGAGGAAGGGATAGTGCGCCTTCAGATCCGCATTCGAGCATATCTCGATGTCCATGCCTTGGTAGCGGCCCATGCCCCGCACCCGCTCGAACTCCTGCATGCGCTCTTTGGAATGCGCGAGGCGGATCGAGCCGGTGACGTGGTAGTTCATTGGATAGTCCACGGCATCGGCCAGCCCGCGGTAGAGCTCGGTCGAGTAGCGCTGCATGTTCATGATCGCCCAGGACGAGGAGAACGTCGGAACGTTCCCTGCCGCATGCCAGGTCGAGCCGCTGGTCAGCTCGTTCTTCTCGAGCAGCAGACAGTCTTTCCAGCCGACTTTGGCGAGGTGATAGAGGCAGGCGGCCCCGACGGCTCCACCTCCGATGATGACGACGCGGGAGGTGTTGGGCAAATCGGACATGAGGCACTCCTTCAGCCGAGGACGAGACGGGCGGCGAGGCCGCCGAACACGGCGGCGCACAAGCGGTTCATGAGACGGGCCGAGCGGCGCAGCCAGGTCGAGACAAGCCCCGCCGCCGCGCCATAGCCCATGTTGAACGGGATGCTCCCGAGCGAGAAGATTGCTCCGAGTACCAGGATCTGGACCCAGACCGGCCCGCGCTCGGGATCGGCGAACTGGGGCAGGAAGGCCAAGACGAACAGCGACACCTTGGGGTTAAGCGCGTTCGTCAGCCACCCGCGCAGAAACGCACGGCGGAGATCGGTGGCGCCCATTGCCTGGGACAGCTGATCGCCAGCCCGCCAAGCGCCGATGGCAAGCCAGGCGAGATAGGCCGCTCCGACATAGCGCAGCGCATAATAGGCCGCCGGATGCGCCTGGATCAGCGCCGCAACCCCGATCGCCGCCAAGATCACGTGGACGTAGCTGCCGAGCGAAACGCCAAGGGCCGCGGCCACGCCAAAACGAGGCCCACCCGCCGCGCCGGACGCGCTGATGAACATCATGTCGGCCCCCGGCGTCAGATAGAGCACGACACAGGCGCCAAAGAAGGTCGCGATCGTCGTGAGCTCAAACAGGGAGAACAGATCGATCATAGCCGGCTCAATAGACCGGAGGCGCGATCACCCAGATCGCGACGGCGGACTCGGCACCCGGATTGCGCCAGCGATAGGGCTCGCCCTCGAAGCGGAAGCTGTCGCCGGCAAAGAGCCGGTGGCAGGTCGGCCC
>JBCCZI010000075.1:0-22301 GCA_039187815.1 Pseudomonadota bacterium
CCTCGAGCGGATCGCCATCCTTGCTCAGCCGCTCCGATAGCCCGAACAAGCCCGCCCGCCGCATTCTGATCCCTCCTGACCCATCTCGATCAGTGAATCATACCGCGCCCACAGCCGGTAGATTCTTGCGGGTGTTCAGCTTGGCGGACTTGGCCTTCCAGCCCTCCGGGATGCCGCCGCCCGTGGCGATGTCGCGCTCGGTATCGGTCATGCGCGGGCGGGGCGCGGCCACGATGCTCGCGTCGACGATCTGCCAGCCCATCACTGCCCGGCAGGCGACAACGCTGCAATCGCTGAGAGGGACAAGGTATCCGGCCGACTTCAGACGCGCATCGAACCGCGCGAAGAGCGTCTCGACTGCGCACGTCCGGACCAGTGCCTCGCGGGACCGCCAGATGGTGGTCTCGTCGGGGACAGCATCGCCGCCGTCGATCCCGAGAAACCGGCCGAAGGTCCGCCGGTCCACAATCTGGAGCTCCGCTTGCGCGTCCGACAGCCCTTAAAGCGCCGCCAGAACCAGGACCTTGAACATGCGTACCGCACCGTTCGGCGGTCGGCCGCCTTTCGAACCCTCCGACCGTCTCAGAGCGACGTCCAACTCTGCCCAGTAAATCTCGAGATCGACCACCGCCGCAAGCCGCTCCAACGGATCACCCGCCTTCGAAAGTGCCATAGACCGCTCATCCAGGTCGAAGACCCTCCGCTGATCCGCCATCGCCGCACTCCAATGCCTGCGACAGCGATGGACCCGAGCCAAACCGCTCAGAGCGAGGGGTGTTTCAGGCTGTCCAAATGCCAAGATGTAGCTGTCCGGGCAGAGCGGTGAGCCCGGTGCCGCGTTAGAGATCCAGGCTTGCCTTGAGGAAGCGGTAGCCGAGGGCCTGCTCCTTGGCCCGGGCGCGGGTCGCCCCGCCGCCGCCATGACCACCATCGCCGTGCTCGAAGAACCAGGGGCTGTGGCCCTCCGCTTCGAGCACCGCGGCCATCCGGCGCGCATGGGAGGGATCCACCCGGTCATCATTGGCATTGGTGTCGATCAGGCAGGGCGGATAGGAGACCTCGGCCGCCGGGGCGATCCGGTGAAGCGGCGAATAGGCCAACAGCCACTCCAACGCTTCCGGGTCGTCGGGATCGCCGTACTCGTCGATCCAAGCCCGACCGGCTGGAAACTTGTGGAAGCGGGTCATGTCAAAGACGCCGACCGAGGCCCACACCGCCCCGAAGCGCTCCGGGTAACGCGTGAGCATCACACCGCACAGCAGGCCTCCATTGCT
Source organism: Pseudomonadota bacterium (assembly GCA_039187815.1). GTDB lineage: Bacteria > Pseudomonadota > Alphaproteobacteria > Rhodobacterales > Rhodobacteraceae > Thermohalobaculum. Next base: position 1,275 of record JBCCZI010000075.1, read on the forward strand.
GTGGCCGTGGCAGGCGATCTTTTCGGGCCGCGAGATGGCGCGCGCCTCGAGATTGCGCGCGACGGCGCCGAAATCCTCATAGGCCTTGCGCCGCCCCGCGCCCTTGGCGGCGAGGTGCCATTCCGGGCCGAACTCCGCCCCGCCGCGGATATGGGCGAGCGCATAGGCCCCGCCAGCCGCCAACCACAGCGAACCCAGCAGCCGATCATACCCGGGCTCGACCGCATGCCCGAACCCGCCATAGCCGTAGAGCAGAACAGGCTGATCCCGCTCAGCCGACCGATGTTTCGGTTGGACCAGATGGTAGGGCACCAAGGTACCGTCATCCGAGGGCGCGTCGAGCAGCGAAACCTCTAAGCCCGACGCATCGAAGCTCGCGTTCTCACGGCGCAAGAGACGCCAGGCAATGGCTCCAGGCCCCTCGTCCATGCCGAAGAGATAGCTGACCGGCGGACAGAGAAAGCCGGTCAGCTGGAGCTGCAGGGTGCCATCGCCGGCCAATCCGGTCGCGTCGTGATGTTGGACCCAGACGCTCTCGGCCGTCTCGGGCAGCGTGAGGGAGAGCGGTGCGCCATCCCCCTCGGTCAGGCTGATCGCACGCACCTCGCGGCGGAGGTTTTTGGTCTCGATCCAGATCAGCCAGTCGCGGAGGAACAGCAGGCTGTAGGCGAGGATGCTGTGGCGCGCGCCGGGGGTGCAGATCGTCTGCACAACGCCATCGGATATCCGGCCGAGCACGAGAGAGCCAGGCACGCCACCCTGCTCGTTGACGATGTAGGCGAAATGCGTCGCGTTGTGCCAGACGAGCGTGTCTGGGGGGCTCGGCAGCAACCGCGGCGGCGCATCGGACTCGAGCAGGTACACCTGTTCCTTGCCGATCTCAAGATAACGCGAGACGCAGATTAAGGGAGGCCCGCTCTCCCGAGGGATCACATAAGGCCGGACCAGCAGATCCGACGCCTCGGCCCGGAAGATCACGGGCGTCTCAGACTGTCCGCGGCTGAGACGCCGCACTTCGCCCGGCCAGCCCGAGCTGGTCGCAGCACCATCCAGAGCCGTTGAGCACAGCAGCGTGTCGGCATCGACCCAGGCGACATCGCCGCGGTCGGGCGGCAGATCGAACCCGCCATGCATGGGCGCCTTGGTGGTGCAGTCGAATTCGAGATGCCGGCACCGGTCCGACCCACCGAGCGACAGGCGCAGCATCACGCGCATTGGGTCGAACTCGGCGGTCACAGCCCCGCGCCAGTGCCAGATCTCGCCGGTCTCCTGGCAGAAACGGTCGACATCAAAGACCACATCCCAGTCCGCATCCGGCCTCGGATCGCTGTGCTCGGGCAGCCTCAGCCACAGCCCTCGCGGGTTGTCGGTGGTCTGGCGGAATGTGTAGAGCCAGCCGCCGCGCCGCGAGACACCGTTCAAGCGGTCCGGATCCTCGAGAATGCGCGCCGCGATCGCCTCGTCCTGCGCAAAGCGCGCATCGCAGAGCGCATCTGCGGTCCGCTGGTTTCGCGCGGCGACGAAGTCCGAAATCGCGACCTCATCCGTCTCGAGTTCGAGGAAACGCGGGTGCATGGCGATATCTCCAATGGCCCTTGCGGGGCGATGCGCGCTGATGCCCCCGGCCTATGTCACTTGGCCATCGGTCGCCAAGATGTTTTGCGCGGGCAAGGCAGCGCAGGCTCAGCCGCCATGGGTGAGATACACCGTCATAGCCCCGCAGCCGAACAGATCGGGATGACGCGAATGGGTGTACAAGGCATGCTCAGGCCCAGCGGACAAATCGGCAAGGCGCGTTGTCACAGGGCGGCCGCTCTCCTCATTGGAGACCGGGACGATGCGGAGCTCAATGCCGTCCGCGCCGCGGGTCACCGAAAGTTCCAGCGCCAGGCTGTCCTCGCCGTTGATCGCGCCGAGGCGACGCACGCCCCCGCCATCGACGGGCAATCGGACCGGGGCAAAGCGATAGAGTGTCGTGCAGCCACCAAGGGCCCCACCGCCCCAGCGCCCCGGTCGGAAGGTGATGGCAAGCTCGACCAGCGCGCCCTCTCCCTGGAGTTGCGGTGCCTCGGCGGCGGCTGGCGCTGGGGCGGGCTGCAGGAAGACGGCCGTCTCGAGCGAGGAGCTCTCCCACGGGATCTGAGCGCCCGCGGTCTCGGTTTCGACCTCGTTGCGGACACGCGCGAAGAGGCCCTCGACATCGAGGCGCGAGGTTTCGATCGCCCGGGCGAGGGCCGCGGTATAGGGGCTGTTGGCGCCCGTCCCGTCCAGGGCGACATCGCCCGGACCGGTGGCGTAGGCGACCAAGTTGCCATTGCGCGCGGTCATTTTCGCGAGCCCGTCGCCCAGTTCCGGGAGCCGCCCAGGGCCGCCGTGATCGAATGGATTGTTCCGGCAGGCGTCCAGGACCATCACATTGGTGATGCCGGGCACCTCGATCTCCTCCAACACCCATTCAGCAGCGACGGCCTCGGTTGCGATATCCGCTTCGCTGCGGATCTCGACGCCGAGCGGGAGCAGATAGTTGAAGCCGTCGCTCCGCACCCCATGGCCAGCGAAATAGAAGAGCGCGAGCGCCCCGGGTCTGGCGCTCTGCAGGTTTTGGCCAAACCCTTCGACGGCGCGGCGCATGGTGTCGCGGTTCGCCTCGAGCACCACGGTGACCTCAAAGCCGGCATCGCGCAGCGTGCGCGCCATCAGTTCGGCATCGTTGACCGGGTTGGCCAGGGCGGGAATGTTGCGATAGCCGGCATTTCCGATGACCAAGGCGAGGCGGTCCTCGGCCGCCGCAGGCGCGGCCGCGACCGTGCCAAGCAAAAGGCAGATGACTTTGATGAGGCGCGGCATGACCTTCTCCTGTCTCGCAGTTCACCGGTCAGTGCCCCGCTTGCCCCAAATGGTTCAATCCAGGGCGGTGTCGGATGTCCCGATTGCTGTCGGGCGGCCAGTCCCGTGAAGCCTTCCGCGTCGCCGGCAACATCTGATATGTCCCGCGAGGGTCGCGGAAAAACACCAGCGCAGAGTGAGACGTTATGTCAGACACCACCGACGCGGCCTGGAGGCCGTCTGAACGCTATCCCGACCCCTCGGTCATCTCGCTGGATGCGCGCTTCGACGCGCTGAAGCTGCCGCTGGCGGGCGTCGAGCGGCTCGCCACCGGATGCCGCTGGTCCGAGGGTCCCGTGTGGTTCGGCGATGGCCGGTATCTGTTGTGGAGCGACATCCCCAACAATCGCATCCTGCGCTGGGACGAGGTGACGGGACAGGTCTCGGCCTTCCGCCAGCCCTCAAACTTTGCGAACGGGCAGACGCGCGACCGCCAGGGGCGTCTCGTTACATGCGAGCATGGCGGCCGGCGGGTGACGCGCACCGAGTATGACGGCAGCCTCTCGGTCCTGATCGACGGCTTTGAGGGCAAGCGGCTGAACTCGCCGAATGACGTTGTCGTCAAGTCCGATGGCTCGGTTTGGTTCACGGACCCGCCCTTTGGGATCCTCAGCAATTACGAGGGCCAAAAGGCCGCCCCTGAGCTCGGCCAGAACGTCTACCGCCTCGATCCCGAGACGGGCGAGGCGAACCTCGTGGCCAATGATGTGCTCGGCCCCAACGGGCTGGCGTTTTCGCCGGATGAGACCAAGCTCTACATCGTCGAATCCCGCGGCGTGCCCACCCGCAAGATCCTGGAATACGATGTCTGCGATGACGGCGCGTCGATCCGGGGCAAGCGGGTTCTGATCGATGCCGGGGCAGGGACGCCGGACGGGTTCCGGGTCGATGTGCTCGGCAATCTCTGGTGCGGCTGGGGCATGGGCTCGGAGGCGCTCGACGGCGTGATGATCTTTGCGCCAGACGGCCAGCCGATCGGACGGATCGCTCTGCCGGAGCGTTGTGCCAATCTCTGTTTCGGCGGGCGCGCCAACAGCCGGCTGTTCATGGCTGCGAGCCACTCGCTCTATGCGCTCTACGTGAACGTGGCGGGCGTCTCTGGCGGCTAGCCACCGGCCTCGGGCACTGCCACGGCAAGCAAACGGCGTCACTGCATCAACTCACCCCGGTCGACGGTGAAGGCTTGGCCCGTGATGTTGGCGGCCGCATCCGAGCCGAGGAAGAGATACATCGCCGCCATGTCCGCAGGCTCCATCAGGCCGGGAAAGGCCTGGGCGCCGGTGATCTCGGCCAGCAGATCGGCCTCGGCCCGGCCAGTGCGCGCCGACATGGCGCCGAGCGAGCGCATCGAAGCCTCGGTCCGGACCCAGCCTGGGCAGACCGCGTTGACCGCGATCCCGCGCGGCGCCAGCTCTTGCGCGAGCGCGCGCGTGAGCCCGATCACCGCATGCTTGGAGGCGCAATAGGCCGAGAACTCCGCCACCGCTGTCTTGCCCCACATCGAGGCCGTATTGACGATCCGGCCGCCATCGGAGAGCTTGGGCAACAGGGCCCGCGTGACCGAGAAGGTGCCGATCACGTTGATCTCGGTGATCCGGCGAAAGACCGCGTCGACCGTCGGATCCGGGTCGGCGATGGGGGTGATCAGCTCGAGCCCTGCATTGTTGATCAGCACATCCACAGGCCGTGTGCGCGCGGCCATTGCCTGCACCGCGGCCAAATCGGCGATGTCGCAGGATATGCCGTCAACGGGCGTCCCAAAGCGCTCGGCAAGGGCGGCGGCGGTTGCGGGCACATCGTCCTCCAGCCCGACCAGGGTCACCGCGGCGCCAGCGGCGAGATAGCCCTCGGCCACGCCCAGCCCGAGCCCCTTGTTGCCCCCGGTGATCAGGACCCGTTTGCCGGAGAAATCAAACTGCATGATCGACCGCCATGGCCGGGTTGTGCTCGGCCCGGATGATGCCTTGGATCTCCCGCCTCAGCGCCTGGAACCGGTCGGTCTGGGCGATATCCTCTCCTCGCTCGGCCTCGCCCAACTGGGCGCCCACATCGACGATCGAGAGGATCCGCGCCGGGCGGGCCGAGAACACGACAACCCGGTGGGCCAGCAAGATCGCCTCCTCGACATCATGGGTGACAAAGATCGTCGTTTTTTGTTCGGCCGCGTTGATGGCCAACAGCTGCTGTTGCAAATGCTCTCGCGTCAACGCATCGAGCGCGCCGAAGGGCTCGTCCATCAACAGCACCTCCGGGTCCGCGGCCAAGGTGCGCGCGATCGCCACGCGCTGGCGCATGCCCCCCGAGAGCCGGTTGGTATAGGCATCGCCAAAGGCCGAGAGACCAACCATGGCGAGATAGCGCTCGACGATCTCCTCCTTTTGCGCCGCCGTCAGGTCGCGCCGATAGCGCAAGCCAAAGCCGATGTTTTTGCGCACGCTCAGCCAGGGAAAGGCCGCATAGGATTGGAACACCATCCCGCGGCGCCGATCCGGCGGGCCAAGCTCGGCGCCCGCCAGTGTGATGCGGCCCTGATCGATGCTCTCGAGCCCGCCGACCATGCGCATCAACGTGGTCTTGCCGCAGCCGGAGGGGCCGAGAAAGGTCACGATCTCGCCCCGCGCGATGCCGAGCGAGAGCGGGGTCAGCACCTCGGTCACAACACCGTCGGTGCGATAGGTCTTGGCGACGTTCTCGATCTGCAGAAAGCCCATCATCGCCTCTGATAGCGGAACCAGCGGGCATGCGCATAGCGAAACGCCTGATCGGTCAACAGACCGACGATGCCGATGGCGACGATCCCGGCCATGACCTCCGGCGTCTTCACAAAGCGCCGCAGCGACCAGATCACATGGCCGACCCCCGACGAGGCCGCGACGATCTCGGCGATGATCAGATAGGTCCAGCACCAGCCGAGCGTGATGCGCAGATTGTCGACAATGTTCGGCAGTGCAGCCGGCACGATGATGTCGCGCATGATCTGCCACTGATTGGCGCCGAGGGTGAAGCCGGATTCCACGTATTCCCCGGGCACGCGTTTGGTGTCGTCCTGCACCAGCAGCAGCAGCTGGAAGAAGGTGCCCATCCAGAGCACGGCGATCTTGGAGGCCTCACCGACACCGAACCAGATGATCAGCAGCGGCACCAGGGCAGGCACGGGCAGATAACGGATGAAGTCGACAAAGGGCTCCAAGGTCGCGCCCACAGCCCGGTAGGACGACATCATCAGCCCGAGCGGAACGGCCATCACCACCGCCAGGGCAAAGGCCGACCAGACCCGCGCCACGCTCACCAGGATATCGGTGGCAAAGTCGCGCTCGGTGAAGAGCCGCCCAAAGGCCTCGACCACGGCCCAGGGTGTGGGCAGGAACTGCGGCTTGATCCATCCGGAGACCGCCGTCAGGTGCCAAGCGGCCAAAAAGGCGGCCAGCCCGGCGATGCCGAGTAGAACCTCAATCCGGCGGGGAAGGGCCGATCGAAACCGTGTCAACGTCATGGCAGTCACCGGTGAGAGACGTGGCTTGGTGCCCGATCATCCCAGATCGGAACCATCCCTTGGATCCGAGCCGGCCACGCCGCCGCCCCAAAAGCGCCAAGGCCTGACGACCCTTACCGTGTCTGTCCGTCAAACAGGCCCTGCAGGATTGCGCCGTCCACATAAGGCGCATAGGGCAGCGGGGCATCCTGCAACTCGAGCGAGATGTTGATCTCGTTGAAGGCGTCCAGCACCTCTTTGAGTTTTCCGTCGCCATCGGCCGGCATGTACTCCAACGTCTCCTCATAGGTGGTGTATTTGACGCCCGCCAAGGCCTCCTTCATCTCCGCATCGGGCACGCTGAACTCGCCAGCCGACAGGGCGATGAACTGGTCCGGATCGGCCACATAGAGGTCGATGGCACGATAGATACCGCGTAGGAACTTGGCATACTTCTCCGGATTGGCCGTGTAGTCTTCGGTGTTCACCAGGATGATGTCGGTGATCAGGCCCTCGTAATCCGCCGAGGAGATCAGCACCTTCGAGCCGGTGCGGGAAGTACCCTTGACGATGGTGCTCAGCATCGGCTCCCAGGTGGCCACGGCCGCGATGCTGTCATCCTCGAAGACGGCAACCGAGTCGTCGGTGGCAATCAGCTTCAGATCCAGGTCCTTGACGCTCTTGCCCATCTCTGACAGCGCGTATTGGACCAGCACCGTGCCCGGATGGTTGATCTCGCCGGCAAAGGTCTTGCCGACCAGATCGGCGACCGTTTCGATGCCGGGGCCGGCCACCACGCCATCGGCGCCGACAGAGATGTCGATGGTGCCGATGATCGTGCCTGTGGTCTCAGGCGTGCGGGGGCGCGCCATGCTCTCGCCGATGGTGCGCATGGTGCACTGGATGTCGCCGGTCTCGAGCCCCGGCAGCACGTTCGCCCGGTCATTGTCGAAGGCGGTGTTGACGGTCAGGCCTTCCTCTTCGAAGTAACCCTGCTTCTGGGCCACAAAGACCGGTGCGAAGCCGAACCAGAAGGGGAAGACGCACGTGATGGTGTCCTCCGCCTTGGCTGGCGAGGCGCTCAGCGTTCCTGCCAGGATCAGCGCCGACAGCGCAGCCGGCGCGCTCAGCTTGAAAAGAGTGGCGTGTGCCATGTCCCGTCCTCCTGTTTCTCGCCCCAGAGGCTTGGGGCGGTCGGACCGGGAGTCAACGCAAATGCACGCTTCCGCGCCATGCTTGTTTGTGCATGAACTCTGTGAAGGCAAAAACCTGTAAGATGCCAAATTTTTTATCACATCACTTTTGTCCCCCACCCCGGTCTTGCGGGAGAAACCGACTGTGGATCGATTGATGATCTGTTAGCGTTGTCGGCGCCGCAGGCTCGCTCGGCCGCGCAGCGCTGCTCGGGCGCGACCTTCGGCCTTTAGGGGACCGCGCCATGTGCGAGTTTTGCAAAGCAACTGAGGACACCTGCCATTTCGAGCGTCTGATCCGTGCGAACGAAGCAGCGCCGGCCCGTGCGACCACCGGGGCGCCCGTGGCCTCGGATTTCGAGATCGGCGGATTGATCGATGCCTTCGGCTATTTCCTGATCGGCCGGAAATGGGGGAGCGAGGCGCTTGCCAGCCCCGGCGGCGTGGTGACGTGGAGCATCGCCGAGGCCGGCGCGGACATCACCGATTTCCGGGCCTTCGATACGACCTTCGACCCCGCCGACTTCTACGCCTTCGATGTCGAGCCGCTGTTGCGCGAGGCCTTCGCGATCTATTCGGCCGCAACGGATATCGAGTTCATCCAGGTCGAGGGCAGCGATGCGGGCAGCCTCGAGGGGCCGGTTGGCAACATCCGCCTCCTCCACGGCAGCCCCAGCACCTATGAGCGCATCGGGGTCGCCTATTTCCCAAACCCAACTCCGACGGGCGGCAATGTTGTCCTCAGCGACTATCCCCAGCTCAGGAACAGTCCGGATCTCTATCTGGATCTTGCGCTGCATGAGATCGGCCATGCGCTCGGTCTTGGGCACACGACCAATCCCAACTCGATCATGTTCCCCGCCAGGCTCGCTGGACAGACCGTCTTGAACGGCACCGATGTAACGATCTTGCAGCGGCTCTATGGCCCGCAGGATGAGCCGGCGGATACGCCTCTGGTCTATGCTCTGCCCGAGTCGGAGCAGGATCTGACCTTGGAGTATGCGCCCGCGCCGCTCACGATGGTGGGCAATGCGCAGGCGAACCGTCTTGCCGGGGCTAACCAAGCCGACCGGATCGAAGGTCGGGAGGGCGACGACCATCTGATCGGTGGCGGCGGAGCGGATCATCTGCTGGGCGGGCCGGGCACGGACAGGCTGGTCGGCGGCGCGGGTGCAGACCGGCTCGACGGTGGGGCGGGCCTCGACGTGGCGGAGATCGCGGGCGCCTATGCCGCCGCACGCGTGGCCATCGGGACCACGGTCGAGATCGCCGGGGCCGGTGAGGACAGCCTGACGGGCATCGAGTGGGTTGCCTTCGAGGACGGGGTGCTGGCCCTGCCCGGGGCGGGGCTGGGATCGATCGCCAGACTCTACACCGCGGCCTTCGGGCGTGAGGCAGATGCGGGCGTGTTGTTCTGGCAAACCCGGCTGAGCGATGGCGCCAGCCTGACCGAGATCGCCGCGAGCTTTGCCGACAGCATCGAGTTCGCCGAGCGTTTTGGCACGCCCGATGGCGCGGGTTTTGTCGATGCGCTCTATGCCAACATCCTCGGGCGCCCTGGGGATCCGGCGGGCGAGGCCTTTTGGCTCGCGGTGCTCGAGAGCGGCACGCCACGCTCGGACATGCTGCTGGCCTTTGCCGACGCGCCCGAGACCCGGGAAGGCACGGATCTGTCCCAGGGCCTGTTCTTTGCCGGCGCCGACACGGACACCCTGATCTGACCCCATCCGAGCCGCTTGGATAGGTTAGCCCAGCTCTTCCATTGGTTCAGACTTTCTCGTTTGTTGTCGTTCGGGTCGCGCCCCACTTGTCTGGCAACACAGACGAACGAGGGCCGCCCATGACGCTGGATGCACAATCCTGGCAGACCGCGAGTGCTGCCGATCCCATCGTGATCACGGATGACGATGATGGCTCCTTCGAGCCGCTTGGCCCGGCCTATGCCGGACCGGGCTATGCCATCCAATACGTACGCTGTGTGCCCTATGAGGTGGACATGCATCTCAAGCGCAGCCAGATCCAGTTCAGCTTTGGCCGCTACCGCTCCTTTTGTGCCCTCGACAGCGACAAGGTGCGGGTCGAGGAGACCAGAGGGCCAAGCGCCAGCTTCCTGCCGGCCGGCGGACAGGTCATCGACCGGAGCGACCCGAGCGTGCTGAGCGAGCATGTGAGCCTCGTGCTGGACCCCGAGGTGATCGAGGAGGGGGCCCATGAGGCCGGGCTGCCCGGCAGCGCCTTTGCCTATGCCTGGGGGATCGCCTCCCAGGGACTGACCGAGCAGAGCTATCGCTTGCGCGCGACGGTGCTGGCGGGCGCGCGCCACGGCCATGATCCTTTGCAGCTTGATCAGTTGGTCTCGGACATGGTGGGGCGCTTCTTCGAGGCCTATCAAAGCTCCCTCGACCGGGCCGCGCGGCGGTTCGGCGGGTTGACCCCGGGCCAGCTCCGAAACGTCTGGAGCTATGTGGATGCCAACCTCACCGCGAGCCTGTCGCTCAAGGATTTGGCGGACGAGACCGGGTTGTCGCAACACCACTTCGCCCGCCAGTTCAAAGAGAGCACGACCGTCAGCCCCTATACCTTTGTGCTCGAGCGCCGGCTGGCCTGGGCCAAAAAGGCCTTGGTGGCCTGCAAGCTGAGCCTGGCCGAGATCGCAGTGGCCTGCGGTTTCTCGGACCAGGCGCATTTCACGAAACAGTTCAAAAAGCGCCTTGGGATCACGCCGGCGCGTTACCGGCGCGTCGCAGGGACCTGAGCTGCCCCGACCCGTGCCACGCGCCGCCTGACCTCTGGCGGCGCGGTCTCCTCTGCGCGCGTGACACGGGCCCACCACGCAAGACCGCCGCGGCGATTTCAGCAGGATCTGACAAAACCCGCATCAATCGTCCAAGAAGCCGCCGCTGGAAAGGACCATCTCTGCCCCACCGAGGCCTGAGGCCTTGGCTCGAACACACGGCGCACGGCGCCCGATGGAGGACCGGATCATGACCAAAGAAAAGCTCGAAGTTCTCACCCCGCAGAACAGCCAGATGATCTTCATCGACCATCAGCCGCAGATGGCCTTCGGCGTCGCCTCGATGGATCGCCAAACGCTGAAGAACAACGTTGTCGCGCTGGCCAAATCGGCGAAGCTCTATGACATCCCGACGATCATCACCACGGTCGAGACCGAAAGCTTCTCGGGCCACACCTTCCCCGAACTGCTGGGCGTCTTCCCCGAGCATCCGATCCTCGAGCGCACCTCGATGAACTCGTGGGACGATCAGAAGGTCCGCGATGCGCTGGCCGAGGCCGGCCGCAAGAAGGTGATCGTCTCGGGTCTGTGGACCGAGGTCTGCAACACCACCTTTGCGCTCTCTGCGATGCTGGAGGGGGGCTATGAGATCTACATGGTGGCCGACGCCTCGGGCGGCACCTCGGATGACGCCCACAGATACGCCATGGACCGGATGGTGCAGGCCGGTGTCGTGCCAGTGACCTGGCAACAGGTGGCGCTGGAGTGGCAGCGCGACTGGGCCCGCCGCGAGAACTATGATGCGCTGATGACCATCGTGAAGGAGCATTCCGGCGCCTTCGGGATGGGCGTCGATTACGCCTACACCCTGGTGCACAAGGCGCCGGAGCGCGTGACGCACGGCCCCCGCATTGACCCGGTCGCGGCAAACCCGATCGCGGCCGAGTAAGTCCGACACCTCCCGGGCGGCGGCGGCATCGCACCCGCCGCCCTCCTCCTCCGTGGTGACAAGCGCATCCATGCCAGGCCCGTCCTGGTGCGGGGATCTCGCTGCGGCCAAGTTCCTGTGAGGGAGCGCCCCCGCTCCCCCTCTTGCCCCGATCTGGAGCGCTTGCGCGCCCGGCCCCAGGAAGGAGTTCGCCATGTCCGCCTTTGCCCAGCCCACTCGACGCGCCGTCCTCGCCGGCGCCTCAAGCCTCGGTGCCCTCACGCTCGCAGGCCTCGCTGTCGCGCAGACCGGCGCGGCGGATCTGGTGCTGGTGAACGGGCGGATCAGCACGATGGATCCAGGCCGCCCCGAGGCCTCGGCGCTTGCCGCCCGCGGCGGTGTCTTTGTCGCGGTGGGATCGGATGCCGAGATGCAGGGGCTGATCGGTCCCTTCACCCAGGTGATCGATGCACGCGGGCAGCGGGTGATCCCCGGGCTGAACGACAGCCACACCCATGCGATCCGAGGCGCTGTGAACTATAATCTCGAGCTGCGCTGGGACGGCGTCGACAGCCTCGAAGAGGCGCTGCATCTGCTGCGCGTCCAGGCCGAGCGCACGCCCACGGGCCAGTTCATCCGCGTCGCCGGCGGCTTTTCAGAGTTCCAGTTCAAGGAAAGACGCCTGCCGACGGTGGCCGAGCTGGATGCGGTGGCGCCCAACCACCCCGTGCTGATCCATCACCTCTACAAGCTGACGCTGCTGAACACCAAGGCGGTCGCGTATTTCGGCTATGACCAACCGGGGCATCCGACCTATCCGGGCGGGATCATCGAGAAGGATGCCGGCGGCAACGCGACGGGACGGGTGCTGGCAGCCCCGTCGGGCTTGGTGATGTACAAGACGCTCAGCCAGGCACCGAAGCTGTCGATCCAGGATCAGGTCAACAGCTCGCTGCAGTACTTCGACGTGCTCAACGGGCTCGGCGTCACCTCGGTCTCGGATGCGGGCGGCGGCGGCATGGAGTTCCCGGACGCCGATCCCTACAAGGTCATCCGCTGGCTGCATGGCGAAGGGCTGCTGAGCACACGGATCGGCTACCACTCGTTTCCGCAGCACAAGGGCCGCGAGCTCGAGGATTACACCCGTTGGACCGCCGAGACGCGGGCCGGCGCGGGCGATGACATGCTCAAATTCGTCGGCGCAGGCGAGAACCTGGCCTGGGCGTCCTATGACTACGAGATCTTTGCCGATGCGCGGCCCGATATCGACGACGGGGCCGAGGACTATCAGCGCAAGGTGATGACGGTGCTCGGCGAGGGCGGCTGGCCGTTCCGCCAGCATGTGACCTATGAGGAGACGGGGGACCGCCTGTTGCCGGTCTATGAGGAGGTTGCGCGCGGCGCCGGCCTCACGCCCGGCTGGTTCATCGACCATGTGGAGACATTCAGCCAGCGCAATCTCGAGCGCATCGCAGCGCTTGGCGGCGGCATCGCACTCCAGAACCGGATCCAGTTTCAGGCCGAAGACTTCATTGCGAACTATGGCCTGGACGCGCTCCGCCAGACGCCGAACTTCCGGGCCATCCTCGATCTTGGCGTGCCGGTCGGCGGCGGCACCGATGCCACGCGCGTGACCTCGTTCAACCCGTGGTTCTCGATCCAGTGGTTGACAACGGGGCTCTCCCGCGGCGGTCTGCCCATGTATGGCGACGACAATCTGCTGAGCCGCGAGGAAGCACTGCGGATCTGGACCACGGGCTCGGCCTGGTTCACCGGCGATGCGGGGCGCAAGGGGGGCATCACCCCCGGTCAGATGGCGGATTTTGCGGTGCTCGACCGCGACTACTTTGCCGTCACCGATGCCGAGATTGCCAAGCTGACATCGGACCTGACGGTGGTCGGCGGCAAGGTGGTCTACGGCACCGGCGCCTTCGCCACCGCGGACCTGATCCACGTGCCGCCCGTCAGCCCCGACTGGTCGCCCGTGATCCTGCAGGGGCGCGAGATCTGATGCCTCCGCCGCCGGGCGTCCTTGCCCGGCGGCCCAGCCCGGATAGGGAGGTCCACCATGCCGGACATCATTCTACACAACGGGCGGATCACCACCATGGATCCCGCTCAGCCCGAGGCAGAGGCGATTGCCATCACCGGCTCAGCGATCACCGCCGTCGGAAGCAGCGCCGATCTGATGGCCGATCAGGGCGGTGCGGAGGTCATCGATCTTCAGGGCCGCCGCGTGATCCCGGGGCTCATCGACAGCCACACCCATATCATCCGCCAGGGCAACAACTTTGCCATGGAGCTGCGTTGGGATCATGTCCCCTCGCTGGCGGATGGTCTGGCGATGCTCAAGCGCCAAGCCGAGCGAACCCCAGCCGGGCAGTGGATCCGCGTCGTTGGCGGCTGGTCAGTCGATCAGTTCGCCGAGAAGCGACTGCCGACGATCGACGAGATCAATGCCGTCAGCGGGGACGTGCCCGTCTACGTGCTGCACCTTTACGACCGCTGCTGGCTCAACAAGGCCGCGCTGCGAGCGCTTGGGATCGACAGCCATTTCTACGAACCGTTCGTCTCGGGCCGACTGGAGCGGGACGACAACGGCAACCCGACGGGCCTGGCGCTCGCACGGCCCAACGCACAACCCTTGTATGCCCTGCTCGATATGGCGCCAAAGCTCGATTTCGAGCAGCAGATCCTGTCCACCAAGCACTATTTCCGCGCGCTGAACGGCCTTGGTCTCACCTCGGCGCTCGACTGCGCGGGCGGGTTCCTGAACTACCCGGACGATTACGGCGTGATCTCAGAGCTCAACCGCCGCGGCGAGCAGACGGTGCGCATCGGCTACCAGCTCTTCGCCCAGCGCCCGCTCTTCGAGCTCGACGACTTCAAGCGCTGGAACGACATCGTCAAACCGGACCAAGGCGACGACTTTCTCAAATGCATCGGTGCGGGCGAGATGCTGGTCGCCTCAGCCTATGATTTCGAGGACTTCTCCTACCCGCGCCCAGAGCTGCCAAAACGCATGGAGGGCGATCTGCGCCCCGTGCTCGAGTTCCTGCTCGAGAACCGCTGGCCGATCCGCTTCCACTGCACCTATGAGGAAAGCGCCCATCGCCTGCTCTCGGTCCTGGAGGACGTCGGGCGCGACATAGGCCTCGAGGAGCTGAACTGGATCTTCGACCACGGCGAGACCGTCAGCGAGAAGACGATGGAGTGGGTTGCCCGCCTCGGCGGCGGCATCTCCTACCAGAACCGCATCGCCTTTCAGGCCACCGCCTATCGCGACCGCTATGGCGAGCAAGCGTTGCGCAAGGTTATGCCGGTGCGACAGATGATGGCCTCTGGCGTGCCATTGGCCGCCGGGACAGATGCGACCCGCGTGTCCTCCTATAATCCCTGGCTCGCGATCCACTGGGCTGTCTCGGGCAAGGGGCGTGGCGGCGACCGGATCTGGGCGTCCGACAACACAGTGAGCCGCGCGGAGGCGCTCCGCCACTGGACCGCCGCCGGAGCCTGGTTCAGCCGCGACGCGGGCCGGAAAGGCCAGATCGCTCCCGGTCGGCTGGCCGATATCGCGGTGCTGGACCGCGACTATTTTGCCGTCGCCGAGGACGACATCACCGACATCACTGCGGAGATGACCCTGACCGGCGGCCAGATCGTGCACGCCAAAGACGCCTTCGCGGCCCACGCACCGACCCCGCTCGCCGGGTTGCCCGATTGGTCGCCCGTGCCGGTCTTTGGCGCGCCTGGCGCACCCGCACTGGTCTGAGGAGAGATGAGATGGACTGGAACCCTTACGTGATCTCGCTCGCCATTGGCCTGCTGGTCGGCGGGCTCTACGCCTTCCTCAACACCCGCTCGCCCGCGCCGCCGATCATCGCGCTGCTGGGGCTGCTCGGGATGCTGGTCGGAGAGACGCTGGTCTCGTGGGCCAAGGATCGCCTCTCCGCCGCAGAGGCCGCTGCGGCCTGCCAGCACGCCAAGAGCTTTGCCGCAGCGCCCTCGGCGCGGTCCGGCACGGATGCGGAGGAGCGGTCATGATCCGCGCCCTGCCCCTGGCCCTCCTGTTGGTCGGAGCGCTCGCCGATGGCGCGGCCAAAGCCGATCCGCTGATCTTTGAGGGCGAGGTCCTGGCCTCGCGCCAGGCCGTGCTTTCGACCCGCCTCGACGGGGTGGTCGCCGAGGTGCTGTTCGAAGGCGGCGAGCGTGTGGCGGCCGGCCAGCCACTCATCCGCCTCGACCCCGTCGATGCCGAGCTTGCGCTGGCCGTCGCAGAGGCCCAGATTGCCGCGGCCGAAGCCGAGCTTGGCGGAGCAAATCGCAATGCGGCCCGCCAAGAGGCGCTGAACGCCCGTGGCATCTCGCCGGATGCGGTGGTCGGCCCGGCACGCACCCGAAAGGCTGCCGCCGAGGCCGCGCTGGTGCTGGCCCAAGTGGAGCGAGACCGTGCCGCACTCGATCTCTCGCGCACCGTGATCCGCGCGCCCATCGACGGGTTCGTCTCGGCGCCGGCCGTTGTCTTGGGCCAGTTCCTCGAGGCCGAGGCTGGGCCGCCGCTGGCCACCGTGGTCACGCTCGATCCGGCCCTCGTCGCCTATCGCGCGCCATATACGGACCGGCTCGAGACGCTGTCCGTCACCGGGGCGCAAAGCGTCGAGCAGCTCTTGGCGCAAATCCGCGTCAGCCTGGAGATGCCGGGGGGTGCGGCCTATCCGGTGCACGCGACGCCCCGTTCCGCGAGCCCTGTGGTGGAGGCCGTCACCGGCACCGTTACCGTCTGGGCCTCGTTCCCAAATCCCGATGGCGTGCTCCGCCCGGGGATGCGCGTCACCGTTTTGTCCGAGATCCAGGGAGAGAGCCAATGACCGTCACCATCGAGCGCCATGTCGACGGCGCCAAAGGACGCTATGTCGCCACCGTCGACGGGATCGAGGATGCCGCCGAGACCACCTACTCGATCGCCAGCCCGACCCTGGTGATCGCCGACCACACGGCCGTGCCCGATGCGATGCGGGGCCATGGGGTGGCAAAGGCCTTGGCCACGCGGATGGTCGAGGATGCGAGGGCCGAGGGGGTCAAGATCGTCCCGCTCTGCCCCTTCATCAATGCCGAGCGGCAAAAGCACCCGGACTGGGCGGAGGTCTTCGCATGAGCACTGCGGCCCCCACTGCGACAGCGCCCGCGCCACCTGCCGGTCCGATGGCGCCGTTTCGTCACCAGGCCTTCGCGCTTCTCTGGGTGGCGACGGTCGCCTCGAACATCGGCACTTGGATGCATGATGTGGGCGCGGGCTGGCTGATGACCGAGCTTGCGCCCTCGCCCGCCATGGTGGCGGCGGTGCAGGTGGCGACGACGCTGCCGATCTTCCTCTTTGCGCTGCTGGCCGGCGCTGTGGCCGACATCGTTGACCGCCGCCGCCTTCTGATCGGCATCAACGCGGCGATGGGGGTCGCGGCGCTGGCCATGGCCGCGCTCGTCCATGCCGGTCTGATGACGCCGATGCTGCTGCTGGCCTTCACCTTCATCTTTGGGACTGGCGCTGCCTTCATGGCGCCGGCCTGGCAGGCGATCGTGCCACAGCTGGTGCCAAGGTCGGATCTGCCATCGGCCATCGCGTTGAACTCGATGGGCATCAATGTCAGCCGGGCGATTGGGCCGGCGCTGGCAGGCTTTCTGATCGTGGCAGCGGGGATTGCTGCACCTTTCGCTCTGAACGCGCTCAGCTTTGTCGGGATCATCGCCGCACTCTGGTGGTGGCGTCCCGTGGCGTCGGCGCGGCCGGCCGCACTCCCGCCCGAGCAGATCGGCGGCGCCGTTTTGGCGGGGCTGCGCTATGCCGCCAACAGCCCGGCCTTGCGCGCCACGATCACCCGGGCAGCGGCGTTCTTTGTCTTTGCCAGCGCCTTCTGGGCCATGTTGCCGCTGATTGCGCGCACGGTCCTCGCGGGCGGGCCGACGCTCTATGGCCTCTTGTTGGCGGCCGTTGGCGCTGGGGCCGTGTGTGGAGCGCTCGTCTTGCCCAAGATCAAGGCGCGCCTAGGCGCCGACGGGACGGTGCAGGCCGGGACAGCCGGCACAGCCTTGGTCATGGCCGTGATGGCGATGGGGCCCGGCGTTCCGGTCGCCCTTGGCGCAGCGGCGCTGGCCGGCCTGTCATGGATCGCCGTGCTCTCCAGCCTGAACGTCTCGGCGCAAACCGCGCTTCCCGATTGGGTGCGGGCCCGCGGCCTCTCGGTGTTCCTGACCGTGTTCTTCGGCTCCATGGCGCTCGGCAGCTTGGCCTGGGGACAGGTGGCCGAGATCTGGGGCATCTCGGCGGCGCTGCTCGCCGCGGCCGTGGGCGTGTTGGCGATGCTGCCCCTCTTGCGGCGCGCGCGGTTACAACAGGGCGTCGAGCAGGATTTGGCACCCTCAACGCATTGGCCCGAACCGGTGCTGAGCGAGGGGACTGCCGCCGACGGCCCGGTCATGATCCAGATCGTCTATGCGGTCGATCCCGAACAGGAGGCAGCCTTCCACTCCACCATGCGCGCGCTCGGCGCCAGTCGCCGCCGCGGTGGCGGGTTCCGCTGGTCTGTCATGCGGGATGCGGCCGAGCCTCAGCGCTTTGTCGAGACCTGGTGGGAGCCCTCTTGGCTCGCGCATCAGCGCCATCATCAGCGGGTGACCAAGGACGATGCTCGGCTGCAAGCGGAACTCGCGATCCATCTGCAATCGGGCGCCACGCCGCAAGTCAGCCATTTCGTTGCGCCGCACTCCACCAGCGAGGAGTAATCGTTGCGACCCTGCCCCCTACCCTATGCCTCTGCCAAAGCCGACGCGCAATTGTCCAGCGGCATAGTCCGTAAAAAACGCTGCTAATCGAGCCTGGATCGCGGCCCTGTATTGCTGGGGTCCCTGCCTTTTTTCGTAGATTTTTGTACAAAGCGGGGATATAATTGGTATTCGAAAAACATCGATGCTGGAAAACCCACTGCGAGTATTTGATGTTTGCCCAATCCCGCCGCAATGTGCTCGATATCAGGATTTGATTCGGAGCGTTGGATCCAGCTTTGATTTCGGGGGTACCCCGTGAACCCATCGATAGCTTGACATTCGACGCGGATGCCAAACTGGTGTCGGCAGAACTCGCGCGCCAATGGACGTTGGTGCGCACGGATTTGGCAACGCGCAAAATGTTGGAGGCGGAGGGCTTCGATCTCGCCGTCCTTGACGCGATCGAGGCCCCGCCCTTCGAGGCCGAGGCCGAGGCCGAGGCCGAGCGCGCGGGCAACAATTTCGACGTCACAACGACGATCCTGATCGGCATCGCGGTGGGCGTCGGCACCGAGATCGGCAAAGAGGCAGTCGGCGAGCTTCGGCGACGGGTCTTCCGCCGCGAGATCGAAAACCAGGTCTCGCCCAAGTCTCGATTGACCCGGCCGCGCTTGGGCAGCCAGTGGCTGGTGCCGATGGATATTCGCTTCGATCCGTGCGGGCAGGAGATCCGCCCGCCCTATCTGAAAGCGCTGTCTTGGCGCATCATCCACATGTTCGTGGATGCCCAGCGCGCGACGGAACTGCAGGGATAGCACAGCAAAGCGATGGCCGGCTTCCGCGAGGCCGTGAACGCCGTGCTCAAAACCGACAAACCCAACGGCTCGATCTCCAGCCTCGTCGACTTCCTGGACAGCGCGCGCCAGAAGGTCGCGCAGTTCGTGCCGCCCGTTGCTGCGGGGACGGCTGAAACGGTCGACGCCCAGCTCTCGGGTCGGCGGGATCATTTCGACGGTTGCCAATGCAGCTTGGCGATCGAGGGCGTTTGCCAGGGCTCGCTGGGCGATGCGATCTACCTCTCTGAGGAGGACGGCGGTTGGTGTCTCAGCTTCCTCGTCGAGCTGGTTGAAGCCTGTGTCGTTGCGTCCCAAAGGGGATACGAGGCCCATGCCCTCTCTGGCGCCGAGGTGATCGGCGAGCGCCTCCGCCTCGCGAACCGGCTGGCGCGAGATACCGACTCCACCATGCCGATCGATGCGCGGTTCGTTCCCCAATCCGACGGAGAGCCGGCGTCTCTCGAGATCATCTGGCCGCTCGAGCCCGACCGGCTGGTCGATGCGGTCCTGCTCCTGCCCCATCTGCTGTTTCACGAGATTTTCGTGCACGGCGCGCAGATCGCCCTGATCGGTCGGTGCGATATGGTCGATCCGGAATGCGCCTTCATCGAGGGCATGGTCGGTACGGTGGCCTACCGCGTGCTCACGCAGAAGGTGATCGCCAAACACGCGGCCTTGCCGACCCTCCTCAAACCCTTGCGCTGGCAGTTCGAGCGCCAAACCCATGCCTATTTCGGGCTGCGCCACGGCGATGAGGCGCTCTCGTTGCCGCCGATCGAGGGCCTCAGCCGATCGGGCCTGGTGCTCAAGGCAGCCGAGTGGACCCAGGCGCGCAAGATCGAGACGGCCTGGCGGCTCGGCTATCACAAGATCTTTGAGTTCTTCATGAGCCTGCCCGAGCCAAAGAACGAGGATGGCGACCAATACATCCGCCTCATCCTGACGCTGCACCTCGTCCTCGATCGCGAGCAGCGGCTCAGCTTTGCCTCCCACATCTGTAAGCTTCGCGATGGGGTCGCGAGCGATCCGGGCTGGACACCCGACGCACTGTTTCGCGTGTTGAACCATTTCCAGCGTTTGCGGGATCCGGACAAGCTGCTCGAGCGCCTTGCCTGGCCCGGGGGCTGTCCGACCGGTCGAGCTTAACGCACTGAAATCAAGCCACAAAACGCGATATCCGGCAGTCAAATTCTTTTTCGAGGGCTCTTTTGCCTATATTATCCGAGCCATCAAGATTGTGCGGATGCAAGAAAACATATGAACGACAATCGCCTCAAAATTGGGCGATTGCATACCACCAAACACGGTCAGGTGAGACCATATAGAGATCAACGAGTTAGAGGTTGATCCAATGTCCGCTCTCAGCGCCCCATACCTGCACGATGAAGCCGCCGCATTCGAGTTTGTCGAGAGCGTGTTGTGGCCGAATGGTCCGGTCTGTCCAAAGTGCGGTTGCATGGGCCGGATCACCAAGGTCAAGGCGAACCCGGAGAAGCGTATCCGTGTCGGCTTGCATCGCTGCGGCGACTGCAAGCGCCAGTTCACAGTGAAGGTCGGCACCGTCTTTGAGGCTAGCAATGTCATGCTGCACCTCTGGGTGCAGGCCTTTGTGCTGATGACAGCCAGCAAGAAGGGCATCAGTGCCCACCAGCTCCACCGTGTGCTGGGCGTGACCTACAAGACCGCGTGGTTCATGGAGCATCGTATTCGCGAGGCCATGCGCTCTGGAGACCTGGCCCCGTTTGGCGGCAACGGCGGCGCTGTCGAGGTTGATGAAACGTTCATCGGCAATGACCGTACCATCAAGCCGAAGGGCGAGAAGAAGGGTCGCGGCTACCACCACAAGCACAAGGTGCTGGCGCTGGTCGATCGTGAGAGCGGCACCGCCCGTACGATGGTCGTGGATACGTTCAGCAAGAAGGCTCTGACGCCGATCCTGCAGGCGAACATTGACCGCGAGGCAAGCGTGATGACCGACGATGCGGGCTACTATCGCGGCCTTGATGCCGATTTTGCGCAGCATGGCGTCGTTCGCCACACCATCGGCGTGGAGGGCCTCCAGGAGGTGGTCCACTCACACTGTTGGTGCCTGACCGGCCTCTGGTCCATCGGGATGAAGCTCTCCGGGGCAGGTGGCCGGTGGCGACGGGCGCTGTGCGGTCGCACGGTGTTGTCGTGGCGCCGCCACTGCTCGATGAGGATCTGGGCCTCGCGGAGCG